>DUCT01000129.1:2074-3631 GCA_012959665.1 Myxococcales bacterium
AATGACAGGCGCTAATAACAGGCGGCAATAACGATATCCGCCAACAACGATAGATGAACAGAAGAAGGGCTAAGGCCCAAGGAGAAACGGGTTGACCAAGGTCCTCGTATCGGATTCGCTCGCGCCCCAAGGTGTCGAGGTGCTCGCCCAGGCGGCCGGGCTGGAAGTCATTGAACGTCCCGGGGCAAGCCCGGATGAGTTGCTCGAGTTGATCGGCGACATCGACGGTCTGGTGATTCGCAGTGGCACGAAGGTGACCGCGGACGTGATCGCCCGGGCCGACAATTTGAAGGTGATCGGCCGGGCCGGCATCGGTGTGGATAATGTGGACGTGGCTGCGGCCACCGCCCGGGGCATCGTGGTGGTGAATACGCCCGAGGGCAACAACATCACCACCGCCGAGCACGCCCTGGCGCTGATGGTTTCCCTGGCGCGGCATATCCCCCAGGCCACCGCTTCGCTGAAAGCGGGCAAATGGGAGAAGAAGAAGTTCCAGGGCATGGAACTCTTCAACCGAACCCTGGGTGTGATCGGCGCGGGCAATATCGGACGCATCGTGGTGAGCCGCGCCCAAGCGCTGGGAATGCGGGTGGTCGTGGCCGACCCCTTCCTGACCGCCGAAGCCGCGGCGCGTATGGACGTTGAGCAGGTGGAAATGGATGCACTGCTCTCCCGAGCCGACGTCATCACGGTCCATGTGCCGAAGACCAAGGACACCACCGGGCTCCTCAATGCCGCCGCCTTTGCGAAATGCAAGCCCGGGGTGTTGGTCATCAACGCGGCCCGGGGCGGCATCGTGGACGAAGCCGATCTCTACGCGGCGCTGGATTCTGGGCAGGTGGGCGGCGCGGGTCTGGACGTGTTCGTCGAAGAACCGCCTCCTGCGGACCATCCCCTGGTGGGGCATCCCCGGGTCATTTGCACGCCGCACCTGGGCGCCTCCACCGAGCAGGCTCAGGTCAATGTTTCGGTGGCGGTTTCCGAGCAGGTGCGCGATTTCCTGCTCGACGGCGTGGTGCGCAATTCCATCAACGTGCCTTCGATTTCTCCCGAGATGATGGCCGAGGTGGGCCCCTACCTGGAACTGGGCGAGAAGCTCGGCCGCTTTCAGGGCCAGTTGGTGGACAGCGCCATCGACCAGGTCGAAGTGGAATACGCGGGGGATATCGCCGAGATCAACGTGGCGCCGATTACGATCGCGGTGCTGCGCGGGTTGCTCGAGCGCAGCCATGCCAATGTCAACATGGTGAATGCGCCAGGGATCGCCCAGGAATTGGGGATCAAGCTGATCGAGACCAAGGTTCGCAAGCCGGTGGATTTCGCGAGTTCGGTCAGCGTTCGCACCCGGGGCGCTGCGGTGCGGCTGATCGAGGGCGCGATCTTTCACGGCAACCAGCCGCGCATTGTGCGGGTGGACGATTTCATGCTCGAGGCCATTCCCGAAGGCCCGACCCTGTTGCTCCACAATCACGACCAGGCTGGAGTCGTGGGGACAGTGGGCTCGATTCTGGGCGAGGCGGGGATCAATATCTCGCGAATGCAACTGGGCCTGGTGCC
>DUCT01000130.1 GCA_012959665.1 Myxococcales bacterium
AATGGGCTGGCGGTTCAAGAGCTGGCGGAGAACCGACATGTACTCCCGGGTGCGCGCGTAGCGCGGCTCGGATTCGAGTGTTTGACCCGGCAGGTCGCTGGAAATGATATTGAGGGTGAGTCGCCCGCCCGCCATGCGGTCGAGGCTGGCGATCTGTCGGGCCAGTTGGGGAGGCCACATTTCGCCCATGCGAATGGCGAGAAGAAGGCGTATGCGCTGGGTCACGGTGGCGATACCCGCGGCGAAGGTTGTGCCGTCGATGCCCAGGCCATAGCCCGACGGCAGCAGCACGTTGTCAAAGCCCTGGTTCTCCGCGGTTTGAACAATATCCCGGCAGTGCTCCCAGGAACTCACCAGGGAGGGATCGGAAACGCCCAGGAATTCGTAGTCGTCATCACAGAGCGCACTGAACCACGCGATCTCGGCGGGCGCACGCTTCTCATCCATGATTATGTCCTTTGCTTTCTGGGTGTCCTGGGCTTGCAGGGCTTAGATTGGGAATGATTTCCGCCAGATCGACGGGTCTCTGCTCTTCGATGGAAAGCTGGGCGGCGACTCCCACCGCCACGGACCAGAGCCCATCGAGGGGGCCGCTCTCCGGGCGGGAACCCGACACCACGGCGTCTCGGAACCGAACATGCTCGACATACGAGGCCCCGTGGTGGTAGCCCACGTGCCGAACATCGTTGTTGTCGGCCGGGACCTCGTCGACTTTTCCGATCCAATGCTTGCCCCGAATTCCGGTGCGCAGCACGGATTCAGGGACGAGTGCCTCGAGCTTTCCTTTCTCGCCGACGACGGAAATCTCCTCCTGGTTGTGGGTGGCTTCGGCGAACATGCAGAGGTCCAGCATGCCCCTTGCGCCCGAATCGAATTCGACGATCACGAAGGCATTGTCCAGAATGTCCGGCCTTCGGCCGCCGTAGCTTTCATCGAGATGATTGACGTCCTGTCCTCCCGAAGCCATGACGCGAACCGGTCGAGCGCCGGTAATCAGATGCATGAGGTCGAAAAAGTGGCAGCACTTTTCAACGAGGGTGCCTCCGGTGTTGATGTTGAATCGGTTCCAATCGCCCACCTTGGGTAGGAAGGGAAAGCGGTGCTCGCGAATGGCCACCATGCGAATGTCGCCGACGGTCCCGGAGGCAACGCTTTCGATCAGCCCCGCAACGGCTGGCATATACCGATATTCGAGGCCGACCCAGATCAGGGCCTCGGGGGGAGCGGCCTCGATCACCCGCTGGCAATCGGCGACGGTGGTGCATAGGGGCTTCTCCACCAGGCAGGGCACCCGGGACTCGACGACGTCGAGGAGGATTTCGAGATGGGTCATGTTGGGAGTCGCAATAATCACCGCATCGCAGTCGCCCGTGGCGAGCAATTCGCGGTGATCGTCAAAGGAGGCTGCCCCGGTGCCCGCCAGGGTTTGGGCGGCGGCGAGGGAGCCGGGGTTCTCGTCGCAAATCGCGACGATTTCCGCCCCGTCCAGGGCTTGCAGATTGTGTATATGCTCGAGCCCCATCATGCCCGTCCCGATGACTCCGTATCGAAGGATCTGGCTCATGGGAGGGGCACCCGCCCGGTCGCCGCGCATTGGTCGAGGGTGCCCTCTCCCAGCGGCGCTAGGTGGGCGGCGAAAAATTCGGGTTGGCACGCGGACAGGGGGGTGTCGAGATGGGCCACCAGGGCGTTGACCTGTTCCGGCGTGGAGTTTGAGACGCCCAGCCCGAGAGTGCTGGGTGCCGAGCGGACCAGGTTTTCGTTCACGTTAGTTCCCCACGAAGTTTTGACGTGTCTGCACCGGAGCGATCCGGGGTTTCCCGATGAATGTTCGGATGAATGTTCGGATGAATGTTCGGATGAATGTCCCGATGAATGTTCGGATGAATGTCCCGATAAATGTTCGGATAAATGTCCGGATAGATGCCCGGCTCTGGATCCCATGGCTCTAGATCGTGCGGCTGAATCGCGCGGCATTCGCCCGGCGCTCGATCCTTTATTGGGGCGCGAGAGGGGTTTCCCCGTTCTTGCGAATTCGTTTCAAACGATCGGAAAGATCCGATTTCAGGCCCCGGCCCAGTAGGCTGCGCTTGAATCCGCTCAGCGAGTCGTCGAAGAGCAACTGGTCCAGCACCCAGAAGAAATCGCCGGAAACACCGGGCAATTGTCCGTCGAGAATGATCCCCCCGAGTTGCAACCGGCCGGCGAGATAATGGTTTGAGTACAGGTTCATCAGGGCCATCACGGCGCCGCTTCCTTCGTATAGGATCATCCGGTCCACCGAGAGGGTCGGGCGGTAGCCGAAATCGGAAACGCTCCAGATGACCGTATCCAGGGAAGCGGCCCGGGGCTCGCTCCCCGTTCCGGGAATAGCATCGAGGGCCTGGGCAAGGGCCGGGTAGAGGTCCAAGACGGGCCGAGCCTCCTGGCCGAGTTGGACGATTCCCTGGGCGACGGGGTAGGGGGCAGGTTTGTCCGCGTAGGTGATGAGTCCCGATAGGCCGGCCTTTCGGTAGTGCGAAACCTCGGCCACCAGGGATGGGCGAAACCAGTCCAGGAAGCGTTCCCGTGCACCCTCGGCCTTCCAGTCAAGGGCGCCGGCTTCCCGGATTCCGGAGGCGTCGAGTTTGAAACGGCAATCGGCGGGTTTGCACTCGGCAAGGACCGCGTAGTCATCGTCCGCCAGGGTCAATGCCGCGAGATCCCCGACCCGCGCGGGGTTCGAGAACCGCCCGTACTGTTCGGGCGCCAGAAACGTGGGGGGCAAGGAGAGGGCGGAGTCGAGAGGGGCCGCGTCGAGAGGGCCGGAACCCAGGAAGAAGTTTCCGTCGGCATCCTGAATGCGGATGAGGCCCGCAAAGGCCGCCTGGCGCTTCCGATCCGAGACCTCCACTTCGACCACCACGGGCGCATCGCCGAGTTTCTGCAGATCCTTCGGAGTCAGCCCGAAGTATCCGAGGAGCGGAGCCATGGGCGCAGCCGGTTCCGCCTGGGCGGGGCCGGATACGAGGGCCACGGCCGCCAACAGGGCAAGCCAAGCCCCTTTCGTGGCTGCCCGCTTGGGCGGGTCGTCGGCCGGAGGGGTCCCGTCCGTGGTCGTGGCTTTTCTGTCCGGTCTCCAGGGATCCGATTTATGGGGTCGAGGTCGAATCGGTATTCTCCTGGTAGAAAGCTCGGAGCTGCGAGGCGAGGGCGAGAGCCGGGTCCGCGTACTGGCTCGTCCACTGGCTGGAGTTGAGCTTTCTGCCCTGCTCGGTCGCGTCCTTGAGGAGCGAGTCGACTCGGCGCGCAGTCCCCGCTGTTTGCTGACGAGTTTCCTCGTTGGCGAGTTGGCGAGCCAATTTGGCTGTTGCCCGTTCGAGCTTTTTGAGAGCGTCGAGGAAAAGGTGGGTGGTCCGCTGCTTCGCCGGGGTTCCTGCGGAAATCACCTGGGGGTCCATGCGGGCCGCTGCCCGCATGTCTTTGATCTGCTGAGTCAGTTCGTCGGCGAGTTCGGAGACCCGATCGGAGTCCCAGGTCTTTCCGCCCTCGGAAGCCGCGATCCCGGTCACCGAGAGGGAGAGCCCCAGAATTGCCAGAGTCGTCAGAATCGATTTCGTTTTGGTTGCCACGGAAACTCCT
>DUCT01000131.1 GCA_012959665.1 Myxococcales bacterium
GAAATTTTGTTCTCTTGATCGCGGTGATCTTTTTTGTCGCCCGCAAACCCGTCATGGCCTACCTCGCCGAACGTCGAACACAAATCAAGGACGATCTCGACAAGGCCGCCGAACTGCTGAGCACGGCTGAGGCCCGCCAAGCCGAGATCCAGGCCCGGCTCCGAGACCTCGAGGCTCAGTTGGAGGAGATCCAAGAACTCTCCAAGCAGAGGGCCGAAGAGGAGAGCGAACGGATTCTTGCCAAGGCCCGAGCTGCCGCGGAGCGAATCCAGTCCGATGCCCTTGAGGCCACCGCCCAGGAGCTGTTGCGCGCCCAACGAGAACTTCGGGCCGAAGCCGCCGGACTCGCGGTGGAACTGGCCGGTGAGATTCTCAAAGAACAGGTGGTCGACGCGGATCGCCAGCGGCTCCTCGATGAATTCATTACCCGGGTCGAACCGAGATCTGACAACCAAACCCGCGGCGCCTAGGCGCCCACGAAAGCGCGGGCGAGGACTGGGAAGTCCAGGCCTGCCTTCGCGGGATAAACCCGAAAAGGGCGAGAGCCACTGATGTCTTCAAAAGCTTCACTTCGATACGCCAAAGCGCTCTTTGCCCTGGGCAAGGAAGACCAAAATATCCAGAGCCTTCGGAGCGAGGTTGCTCGACTGGCCGAGCTCTTGGCCGAGCACTCGGATTTTCGCGAAGTCCTGCTGACGCCGCTTCACCCTGCGGATGAACGCAAAACGGTTCTCCTTCAGGTGGCTGAGCGGGCCGAACTTTCGCACCTGCTCAAAAATTTCACCGCCTACCTCATCGATCGCCGCAGGCTGATTGACTTTCCGGAAATCGCCGAGGAGTTCAGCCGCTTGGCGGATGAGGACGAGGGTCTACTTACGGCCAAGATCCGCTCGGCGAGCCCGCTGGACGAAGAGCGAGAGCAAAGGCTGCAACGTGCTCTTTCGGAACGGACGGGTCGGCGCGTTCGGCTCGACATAGAACTTGACCCGACTTTGATCGGCGGCGCCATCGCACAGGTGGGCGACCTGGTGATCGACGGAAGTCTTCGCACGCAGCTGGGTCAGCTGCGCGCCACTCTCATGAAGGGATCCTGAGCATGGATATCAAAGCCGCAGAAATTACCGACATTCTGAAGCGTGAGATCAGGGAATACGATCGCGAGATCGACGTGGCCGAAACAGGCACCGTCCTCAGCGCGGGAGACGGTATTGCCCGGGTGTACGGCCTGGCCAATGCCCTCGCCGGGGAGCTTCTCGAATTTGAAGGTGGGCCCCAGGGCATGGTGCTCAATCTCGAAGAGGACAACGTCGGCGTGGCGGTCATGGGCGAATCCCATGGCATCAAAGAGGGCGGGCTCGTTCGACGCACTGGCCGCATCATCGAAGTGCCTGTCGGCGACGAGATGCTCGGCCGTGTGGTCGATGGCCTCGGTAATGCGATTGACGGCAAGGGACCGATCAACAACAGCGAGACCCGGCTGGTGGAAATCAAGGCACCGGGCATCGTGACCCGGCAATCGGTTAGCCGCTCATTGGCCACGGGCATCAAGGCGATCGATGCCATGGTGCCCATCGGCCGGGGGCAGCGCGAACTGATCATTGGCGATCGGCAGACGGGCAAGACCGCGATCGCCATCGACACGATCATCAACCAGAAGGAGACAGACGTCTTCTGTATCTACGTGGCCATTGGGCAGAAGCAGTCGACAGTGGCCCAGGTGGTGGACAAGCTGACCCAGCACGGAGCCATGGAATATACGGTGGTGGTGGCGGCCACGGCCTCGGACCCGGCGCCTCTCCAGTTCATCTCCGCCTATACGGGATGCTCAATCGCTGAGCACTTTCTCCACTCTGGCCGGCACGCCCTGATTGTCTTTGACGATCTTTCCAAGCAGGCGGTGGCCTACCGCCAGTTGTCGTTGTTGCTCCGCCGACCGCCGGGACGCGAAGCCTACCCGGGCGACGTCTTCTACCTGCATTCGCGATTGCTCGAGCGGGCTTGCCAGCTTTCCGATGAACTCGGAGGCGGAAGCCTGACGGCGTTGCCGATTATTGAAACCCAGGCCGGGGATGTTTCGGCTTATATCCCCACCAACGTCATTTCGATTACCGACGGTCAAATCTTCCTGGAGACAGACCTCTTCAATTCGGGCCTCAGGCCCGCGATCAACGTGGGCCTTTCGGTTTCCCGAGTGGGGGGCGCGGCCCAGACGAAGGCCACCAAGGGAGTTGCGGGCCAGCTCAAACTCAACCTGGCTCAATATCGTGAGATGGCGGCGTTCGCCCAGTTCGGGAGCGACCTGGACAAATCAACCCAGGAGCAGTTGGCCAACGGCGAGCGGCAGACCGAGATGCTCAAGCAGCCTCAATATTCGCCCTTGGCCATGGAGGATCAGGTTGTTGCGATTTACGCGTCGACGCCCCAGAGAGGTCGTGACTCCTGGATTCGTGCCTTCGCGCTCGAGGATGTGGGGCGCTACGAGTCGGAGATGCTCGAGTGGATGCGGTCCAGCCACTCCGGAATTCTCGAGGAAATTGCTTCCTCAGGAAAATTTTCGGAGGAAACGGAACAAAAAGTAGTCGCCGCCCTCGATGACTTTGGAAAGATTTTCCAACCGTCTAAGACGGGTGGGAGTTCGGAAGAGGCAGCCTGATCCTTGGCCACTCTAAGCGATATCAAGCGACGGATCACGAGTATCCGGTCGACTCAGAAAATCACCAGCGCCATGAAGATGGTGTCCGCGGCGAAACTGCGCCGAGCCCAGGACGCCATCGAATCGGCGCGTCCCTATGCCCAGCGGATGCGGGAAACCCTCGAAGAAGTGGGAAGTGCCGAGGCCAACCACCCGCTCTTCGAGCAACGAGAAGAGAAAAATCACGTAGAAGTTGTCGTGATTACTTCGGATCGCGGACTCGCGGGGGCGTACAACAGTCAGGTCATCAAGGCGACGCAGCTTCTTGTTAAATCACGGCGGTCGGAATCCTCGAAGGTCTCTCTGACAATCGTCGGCAAGAAGGCGTCCGATTACTTCAAGGGGCCGAGAGGGATTGATGTCTCGAGTTCGAGACCGGTCGGGCCGAAGGTGACCTACCTGGAAGCGAAGCGAGTGGCAGCGGGCCTAATCGCACGCTTTGAAAGCGGCGAGGTGGACGAGGTTGTTGTCGTTCACAACGAATTTCTGTCGATGATGACCCAGCCGGTGAAGATTGTTCCCTTGCTTCCCTTTGTGCCACCCCAAGAAAATCCGGGGGAAGGTGGCAAGAAGGAAGACCGGGCGCCCTACGAAGTCGAGCCCAACGCGGAGAAGCTGCTGTCGGCTTTGGTTCCCAAGGCGGTCGAAGTCGAACTGTTTCGCGCGTTACTCGAAAACCAGGCTGGGGAACATGCAGCGCGTATGACAGCCATGGAAAACGCGACCAAGAATACAGAGGAGTTGATCGAAAAATTGACCCTCGAGTACAACCGAGCCCGACAGGCTGCGATTACGAGCGAACTCGTTGAGATTATCACCGGCGCCCAGGCGCAGGAGTAAACGCCGGCGGGCACGCGCCCGAGCGGAGAACATGTGACCCCCCGCTCCGTCGGGACCGGGGTGAATCGAATCAAGGGGAGAAGAAATGCAAAGCGGAAAAATCATACAGGTAATGGGACCCGTCGTAGATGTCGAGTTCCCCCCCGGCGATATTCCGGAGATCATGACGGCCCTTCGCACAAGTAATCCGGGCATCGACGACCGGGAGGACAACCTGGTGGTCGAGGTGGCTCTGCATCTCGGCGAGAATACGGTGCGCTGCATCGCCATGGATACCACCGATGGCCTCAGGCGTGGTCAGGATGTGCGGAGCACCGGGGAGCCGATCTCCATCCCGGTGGGTCCGGAAACCCTGGGCCGGATCATGAACGTAATCGGCGAACCGGTGGACGAGCGCGGTCCGATCAACGCCAAGATGACCTACCCCATTCACCGGCCTGCGCCGGAATTTGTGGATCAGTCCACGGCTGTGGAAATTCTCGAGACGGGAATCAAGGTCGTGGACCTGATTGCTCCGTATCCCAAGGGCGGTAAGGTCGGCCTGTTTGGTGGCGCGGGCGTAGGCAAAACCGTGGTCATCATGGAGCTGATCAACAATATCGCCAAGGAGCACGCGGGCTATTCGGTGTTTGGCGGTGTGGGAGAGCGGACCCGCGAGGGCAACGATCTCTGGAATGAAATGGCCGAAGCCGTGCTCGCCGACGGTTCGACGGTGCTCGACAAAACAGCGCTTGTCTACGGCCAGATGAACGAACCGCCCGGGGCACGTGCCCGAGTGGGTCTTTCCGCATTGACTGCGGCCGAGTACTTTCGGGACGAGGAGGGCAAGGATGTTTTGCTCTTTATCGACAACATTTTTCGTTTCACCCAGGCGGGCTCCGAGGTCTCGGCACTGTTGGGCCGGATTCCCTCGGCGGTGGGCTATCAGCCGACCCTGGCCACGGATATGGGTGAGCTTCAGGAACGCATCACCTCGACCAAGAAAGGCTCGATCACTTCGGTCCAGGCGATTTACGTGCCCGCGGATGATATGACGGACCCGGCGCCGGCCACGGCCTTTACCCATCTCGACGCGACCACGGTGCTCAACCGGGCGCTCACCGAGATCGGTATTTACCCTGCGGTGGATCCCCTGGACTCCAATTCCCGGATTCTCGATCCCCAGATTGTGGGCGAGGATCACTACGAGGTGGCGCGGGCGGTGCAGCAAACGCTCCAGCAATACAAGGACCTCCAGGACATCATCGCGATTCTCGGCATGGACGAACTCTCCGAAGAGGACAAGATCACGGTGGCGCGTGCCCGGAAGATCCAGAAATTCCTCTCCCAGCCGTTCTCGGTGGCAGAGCAATTTACGGGAACGCCGGGGACCTATGTACGTCTCGAAGACACGATTCGGGGTTTCAGGGAGCTGCTTGAAGGCAAGCACGATGATTTGCCCGAGCAGGCCTTCTATATGGTGGGCACCATCGAGGAAGCCCGAGAAAAGGCGAAGACCTTGGCCGAATAAAGGCCCCGAGAAGCTGTTCGGCGCATTGGCGTCGCCCTCGCTGAATTCAAACGGGAGTTCCAGATATGCCGCTCGATCTCATAGTTGTGACGCCGCAAGGGGAGGCCTTTTCGGAAGTCGTCGAACAGGTTGTCTTGCCCGGAACCGAAGGCGAGTTTGGCGTATTGGAAAATCACGAAAAATTTCTCACAGCCCTCAAGCCGGGCCCCGTGGAAATCAAGCTCCCGGACGGCACCACCGAGTGGGCGGCAATTAGCGATGGTTTTGCCGAGGTGACCGCGAGCCAAGTTGTGGTTTTGGTGGACGAGTGCTTCAAGGCCCACGAAATCGATCTCGAGCATGCTCAGCACACCCGGGCCGAAGCCGAGCAAGAACTCGCGCAACTGCATGAGAATCTCGAAACCGAAGAGGCGCGGGCCCAAGTCGAGGCGACCCTTGTGAGGGCCACCGCGATGATCGAAGTCCACGGTCGACACCACAGCTGAGGGCGTCCGGCGCGCCGGTGTATTCGGTTGCGCCCGGTGGTCAGAATTTCTGGGCCCGCCTAACCCCGCCCAGGCGATGCCTTTAATTTGACTTTTCCGTCGCTCACCACGACCCGAAAGTTGACCTGGTCGCAGCCCAAGCGTTTTTTGAGCGCGGCTTCCTGGCGGTCGATGGCCGACTTGAGCTTGGCCGGTGTGAGCTTGGTTACGTCCTGCCCGCAGGTTCGCGCGGCCTCGCGGTAGGCTTCGAAGAGATCTTCCCTTTTCCCGAGCGAACTGGGGGTCGGCGACGGGGTGATCGGGTTGCTGCGATCTCGCAGGTCGGCTTTGAAGACGTGGCGCTTGTAGGTTCCGGCCTCGATCTCTCGCAGGGTCGCATCCCATTGTCGCTTCATCGCCTGGAAACGTGAATTGAGCGAGTTGAATCGGAAGCGCAGCGCGGTGTTTCGGATTGGCGTACCGCTAAAACGAAGGAAGCGCTTCTGCACCTCGCCACGCAGGTTGGCGGGCTCACGCGGGTGGCGGCCGAGGAAATAGTGCTCGTAATCGATCTTCAACTGTCTGAGCTTGAGCTCGAGTTCCTGGAGTTCGTCTTCAATGATCGTCAAGCTGCTCTCTCCTGGCCCGGGTGTAGGCCGCCGATCCACCCCTCGACCGGGCCGCCGGAGCGCACAATAGTCCGGATGTCCCCTCGCGGTCCAGCGCTTCAGGCGCCAATACCGAGAGCGATAGGCAATTGAGGGCAGCCCTGGTTTGAGGAAACGAGAAGAAGAAAGCGCTCAAAATGACGCAATCCGGGTCATTGAATGACGCAATGATGTCGAGTTTATGACGCATCCCCAGAAGTAATTCCAAACGCCACTCTCGCCCCAATGCCAGAACGATTTCAAAGAGTCGACATATTTTGCCTAATGCGTCTGTTTTGTTACCAAAATATCAAATTTTCGAGGCTTTCTCACCTTTTTCAGGATAGCAGAAACAGCTCTTTCCCCGAAATGACGCATTTGGAACCCATCCCGTGACGCAAATATGCCGCAATGATGCCGCATTATGACGCAAGGAGAAAAGGGAGATTTCTGTAAAGCGGACTCTGGTTTGGGCGAGGCGAATCTATCTGGGCGGGGCCCTGGCGAGCAGTCGTTCCAGATCGATCCAGTCCTCGGGCGGGTCTTGGCCCTCGGCCAGGGGCGGCAGGACGCCCAACAAACGGTCGCCGAGAGCCTCGATCAGGGCGGATAGGTTGGCGCGGTCGGGCGGGGAGACTGGCCCGCCGGGGTAGGAAATGACCACTCCCGCCAGGGGTAGTCCGCGTTCCTCGATTGCATCCAGGCTGAGCAGGGTGTGGTTGATGGTGCCGAGGCTTGCCCGGGCCACGATCAGAATCGGCAACGCGATTCTTTCCGCAAGGTCGATCATGTCGCAACCGGGAGCGACGGGAACCCGAAGCCCGCCCGCGCCTTCGACCAGCAGCCACTCGCAGTTTCCTTTCAGGGTTTCGAAGCCTTTGAGGAGTTGATCGATGTCGATCGTTTGACCTTCGGCTTGGGCGGCCACCGAAGGCGCAGCGGGGAGGGCGAAGCGCAGGGGTGAAATTTCTGCCAGGGCATCCGCGCGATTCGCGGCTCGGGCAAGGGCCAGGGCATCCAGGGGCCCGGCCTCTTCCACCCCGGTCTCCACCGGCTTCATCACGCCGACCCGTATCCCCCGGGCGCGTAGAGCATGGACCAACTCGCAGCCCACCCGGGTCTTGCCGACTCCCGTGTCGGTTCCGCTAATAAAAACGCCAGGCATTGCTACTCCAAGGTCTCCGAGCCAAGTCCTTCAAAGGAAGCTCTTCAAACCAATCCCTTCAAACCAATCCCTTCAAACCAAGCTCCCCAAATCAATCCTTCCAAGCGGGGCGCATCAAGGGGCGAGGCCCCGACCCTCGTTGTGATCGGGTTGCCGGAACCCTAGGGCCGGTATCGATTCCGCGGGGTACTTGGCCACGAGTTCACCGATCGCGTCGCCCACCGCGTCAATCTCCCCGGGCGAGTGGCTGGACATGGGGGTGACGCGAAGCCGCGCGGTGCCGCGGGGCACCGAGGGGTGGCGAATCCCCTGGGCATAAAAACCGCGCTCGAGCAGGGACTCGCAAATTTCCATGGTGGTTGCGTTATCACCGATCACCACGGGAACAATATGCGTGGTCGAGGGTGCGGTGGAGAGCCCATGGGAACGCAAACGCTCGCGCAGACGGGCCGCGTTTTTTTGCAGGGCGACCCGGCGTTGGGGCTCGTCGATCACTACCCGGAGGGCTGCCCGCGCAGCAGCGACTTGGGGAGGCGCCAGGGCGCAGGAAAAAATAAAACTGCGCGCGGTATTGACCAGTAGGTCGCGCAACTTGTGGCTGCTCACGACGAACGCGCCGAACGACCCCAAAGATTTTCCCAGGGTGCCCATCAGGATGTCGACGCGCCGGGTAACCCCTGCGAGTTCCGCGCTGCCCTGCCCCGTGGCACCGAGGGTTCCGGTGCCGTGGGCATCGTCGAGGAGAACCATGGCCCCGTGTTCGTGGGCCAGGTTCACGATGTCGGCCACGGGTGCGAGGTCGCCATCCATACTGTAAACGCCGTCGACGGCGACCAGCACTCGGCGGGAGGTTTTCTTCCCGGCTGCGAGAATTTCTGCAAGCGCCGCCACGTCGCCATGGGGAAAGACGCGAACCTCCGCCCGGGAAAGCCGCGCGCCGTCGATGATCGAGGCATGGCTGAGCGCGTCGGAAACCAAAAGATCTTTAGGTCCTAAAAGCGCTTGAATTACACCCAGGTTCGCCATATAGCCCGTGTTAAACGCGAGGCCCGCTTCGCGACCGAAAAACTCAGCGAGTTCCGCCTCAAGGGCTTCGTGCCCCGCCCGGTTGCCGCTGATCAGGCGCGACCCCCCAGCGGCGCAGCCCGACTCCCGGGTCGCCCTAACCGATGCCGCCACCACCGCTTCGTGATGGGCCAGGTCGAGGTAGTTGCTCCCCGCAAAGAGAAGAACCTCGCGGCCGTCCACTGTCATGCGCGGACCCTGGGCGCCCTCGAGGACGCGCATTCGTCTATAGGTGCCACGCGCGCGGATCTTGCCCAGCACCTCGTCCGCAACCGAATCGACGATCATGGCGGCCATGCTTCAACTACTCGGGGGTTGCCGCGACGTCCGGGCGCAGCAGAGCACCTTGACCCGCGAGTTGAAAGCCTGGTGCAGCCCGGTCGCCCTTGCCCTGGCCGGCGACTTCAAAGCCCGCATCTTCGATCATCGCGTAGGTCTCGGCAAAGGGATCGCCCCGGGTCGTGAGGTAGCCGCCCACGAAGAGTGAGTTCGCCGGGTAGAGACCCATGGATTGCAGGCCGCGCAGGTTGCCTTCGCGGCCGCCCGCCATGCGGATCTCCGCTCGGGGATTGATGAAGCGCATGAGACAAAGAGCGCGCAGGCAGCGTTCGGGGGTGAGCGAGCCATCCTCGGTTACGGGATTGCCCTCGATGGGGATCAGGAAATTCACCGGGATCGATGGGGTCTCGAGTTCTCGGAGTTTGAAGCCCACTTCGATGATGTCCTCGGACTCCTCCCCCATGCCGATGATCAAACCGCTGCAGGTTTCGATGCCGTTGCGTTGAGCCGCAGCGAGGGTGTCCACGCGGTCCTGGTAACTGTGGGTTGTCGTGATCTTGGAGTAGTGGCTTTCGCTTGTATTGAGGTTGTGATTCAGGCGGTCCAGCCCCGCTTCGGCCAGGATCTTCGCCTGTTCGTCGCCCATGATGCCGGCGGACAAGCAGATCTCCATGCCGTACTCCGCTTTGAGGCGTGCGATCAGGTCGCCCAGTCGCTGGGCGCGCTGTACCGACGGCCCTCGACCCGACAGCGCCATGCAGTAGCGGACGGCGCCTCCCTTGGCGGCGGCTTCGGCGCCCTCGAAAATTTCTTCGTCGCTCTTCATCTTGTATTGACGAATGGCCGCTGTGCTGACTTTGCTTTGGGCGCAGTAGCCACAGTCCTCGGGACAGAGCCCGTTTTGAATATTGTTGAGCACATGGATCGAGACCGACCGACCGAAGTGGGCGAGTCGGGGCTTGAAGGCAGCGTCGAGCAGAGGAAGTAGTTCGACGTCCTTGCCGTCGAGGACCCAGCGAGCCTGAGTCGGATCGGGCAACTGATCGGCCAGGGCTTGGTCGGCGAGTTGAGCGTAGGGGTTGGTCATGGAGAGCCTCGAGAGAGTCGATGGGAGCCCGGATTGGTCGGCCGCAGCCTAGTGGGGTCGCCGCCGGACTGTCAACCCGGGTTCACGGCGGAGTTGACAGCCAAGGCACCCTATATTGGGGACATGGCCAAGAAAAAGAGCGTGTACGCGTGCACCGAGTGCGGGGCTCAGCAGCCGCGCCTGCTGGGACGCTGCCCGGATTGCGGCGGTTGGGATTGCCTGGTGGAAGAGGCCTCGGGGGGCGCGGAGATTCGGAACCCTTCCCCCCTGGGGATCGAAGCTAAACCCCAGGCACTGGGAGAAGTGGCGGTGAGTGGTTCGCCCCGGCTCAGTAGCGGGATAAGCGAACTTGATCGCGTCTTGGGGGGCGGGGCCGTACCCGGTTCGGTGACCCTGCTCGGAGGCGAGCCCGGGATCGGCAAGTCGACCTTGGCCCTCCAGGTGGCCGCTTGCGTCCAGATGTCCGGCCGAAAGGTTCTCTATGTGAGCGGCGAGGAGAGTCCCGCCCAGATTCGCCTGCGGGCGGATCGCTTGGACTCGGTTCCCAGCGGGATTCGACTCTTGGCCGAAACCCGGGTCGAGGCGATCACGGGCCACTGGTCGGAACTTGCGCCCGATCTAGTCTTGATCGATTCGATCCAGACCATGCACTGCGACCGGGTGGAGTCCGCGCCGGGGAGTGTGGCCCAGGTCCGGGAGAGCGCCGCGCTGCTGTCGGCGGCGGCGCGCCGAACGGGTGCCGCCCTTTTCCTGATCGGACACGTCACCAAGGATGGATCCCTGGCGGGACCCCGGGTGCTCGAGCATCTCGTCGATGTGGTGCTGGGTTTCGAGGGCGATCGCGACCACGCCTTTCGCTTGCTGCGCGCGCTGAAAAATCGTTTCGGCTCGACCCAGGAGGTGGGCGTCTTTCGCATGGACGCCGCGGGCCTCGAGGGTGTCGAAAATCCCAGCGAACATTTTCTGGCCGAGCGAAGCACCGGGGCGCCGGGCTCTTGCATCGTCCCTTTGCTCGAAGGCACGCGTCCTATGCTGGTCGAGGTGCAGGCGCTGGTGGCCAACGCTGCCTATGGAATGCCCCGGCGGACCTGCATGGGGATCGAGGACGGTCGCGTGGCGCTTTTGCTCGCAGTGCTCGACCGCCGAAGTGAGGTGGACGTGGCCGCCCGGGATGTTTACGTGAACGTCGCCGGCGGTGTTCGCGTGGCTGAACCCTCGGCGGACCTTGGGCTCTGCCTTGCCCTGGCCTCAAGCCGGCTGGACCTTCCGATTCCCGCGGACGTGGCCGCTTGCGGTGAGGTGGGATTGGGCGGGGAAGTGCGCGGCGTGTCGCATCTGGACCTTCGTGTGCGCGAGGCGGCGCGATTGGGCTTTCGTCGGGTGCTGACGCCGCCCCGCTCGGGGTCCGAGACCGAAAGCAAAGATTGCGAACGTGTTCCAATTTCCAGTGTCGCCGCCGCGGCGGCGTGGTTGCTCGCCGAGAGTCCCGGGGGTTCGGTGTGAACGAAAGTAAGCGTTTGGTTTGTAAGGACTTTTTGAGACTTCTGTTTTGACACGCATTTTGCCTGGGGCTACTTTGGACGCGATGTCGCTCCCCCCCTCCGGATCGGATTCCGCGTACGCGCAGGCGCCTCGGCCCCAGTTGGCCGAGGCCATGGTGCGGGTACTCGAGCGTATTGCGGAGCCATTGGGCTTGGTGGAGCGGGCGCTTCAAGAGCAACTGGTCTCGGATATCCCGCTGGTGTCGGCGTTGGGCAAACATATTCTCGGGGCCGGGGGCAAGCGCTTGCGACCCGCGTTGGTTTTGCTGGCCGCCGAACTCTGCGGCTACACGGGTCCGCGACGGATCGGGATTGCGGCTTCCATCGAGATGCTCCACACCGCCACGCTCTTGCACGACGACGTGGTGGACCACGCGGATCTTCGTCGGGGTGCGCCTTCGGCCAACGCGATTTGGGATAATCGCCGAGCGGTGCTCGCCGGTGATTTTCTTTACGCCCGGGCCTCCTCCATGGTGGTCGAGGATGGCGACGTAGAAATCCTTGAAGTTTTTGCTTCGGCGATCCAGCGCATTGCCGAAGGGGAGTTGCTGCAACTCGAGCGAAGTTTCGATCTCGACATCACCGAGCGCAGCTATTTCGAAATCATCGAGAGAAAGAGTGCGGTCCTGCTCTCGGGTGCGTGCCTGGCCGGGGCAATCTTGGGGGGTGTGACCCGTGCCGAGCGCCGGCACGTCGCGGGCTATGGACGTGACCTCGGACTCGCCTTTCAATTGAAGGACGACGCCTTGGACTACGACACCGGGGCGGCTCTGCTGGGCAAGCGACGCTACGCGGATCTTGCCGAGGGGAAGGTGACACTCCCCCTGATCCTGACCGTGAAGCGGTGCACCCCGGCCGAGCGCGGGGTGGTTTCGACAGCTCTGAAGGAGGCCGGCCGGCGTGACCGGATGCTCCCGGGCTCGGAACCGGCCGAGTACGTTGAGGCCCCGGAAGTCGAAGTCATCGCTGAGTTGGTGGATCGCTACCGGGGTGTGGCTGATACCCTACGAAGGGCCGATGAGTCCGTGAGCCGGGCGATTGAGACCATCGCCGCATTCCCGGACAGTCCCGCCAAACAGGCTCTGGTTGCGGCCGCCGCTTTCGCGGTTTCACGGGATCGTTGAGCCCGGGTGCATGCGCCGCGCGAGTGGTTTCAGCTCTGCCTCTATCTCAACCGCTACCCCAACCGCTACCCCAACCGCTACCCCAACCGCTACCTCTATCTCAGCCCCGAACGCTCTGCAGATCCTTCGCCCCGGCCGATTCGGCCCCGGGCGTGTTTCATCCCGCGGTCCCGCGGAGAAAACCAAGATGAAAGAGAAGAGAACAGAGCGAGGCCGAAGCCTTCGGCTGGTTGGGGTGGCGCTTGCGGTGGCGTTGCTTCTGGCAGGGGCCGGCCCCATTGGGGCCGTCACGGTGGGGGTGGTCAATATCAATACGGCCAGCGCCGCCGAGTTGGAACTCCTGCCCGGGGTGGGCGCCCGGCGGGCCGCGGCGATTATCGCGACCCGGCAACGGCGTGGGGGCTTTGATCGCGCCGAAGACCTCATGGAGATCGAGGGCATCGGGGCCGTGATGCTTGAGGAAATGCGATCCCATGTGACGCTCAAGGGGTCGACCAATGCACGCAGAGTGGGCGCCCGGCCGTCCACCGCCCCCTCGGCTCGGTGAACGCGCGCCGAGCCGCTGAGGTCTGAGCGGCCGCCGTGCTCTCGCTCGCTGCGGGTAGGCGGGGGGAGCACGGTTTCCTTCGGATCCGAGGGATTTCTATAAAGAGCTCTGGGGAGGCGGCTAGACTCGGCGCCATGTTCCAGACCCCGAGTCGAGCCGGATTTTCCCGAGCGCTGGCAATTGCCGGGCTGGTGGTCTTTCTGAGCACTGGGGTGGCCTTTGGCCAGCGGATCGTTTCGCTTAATCCTTCATTGACCGCGATTCTGGTGGCTCTGGGGGCCGTCGAGTCCATCGTGGGCGTGGACGATTACTCTGGGGAACAGATCTCGGCGGTGGCGGCGTTGCCTCGGGTGGGTGGTCTGTTTTCGCCCAGCCTCGAAGCGGTGGTGGCGCTCCGTCCGGATCGGGTGATTCTGGTGCCCAGTAGCGAGCAGCGAGACTTTCGCGGGCGCTTGGAAGAGCTCGGCGTTCCGGTGATCGCGTTCGCGAATATTCGCTTCGATGAGGTTCTCTCGAATATTCGTCGTCTGGGGGGTCTGGTGGGGCGCGAAGCCGAGGCTGCTGCACGGATCGAGGCCATTGAGCGCGCTCGGGATGCGGCGCGCCGGCTCGCCGAAGGGCGAAATTCTCCTGGCGTGCTGGTTGTTCTCCAGCGCGACCCCGTTTACGTGGTGGGCGGCGGCAACTTCATCCAGGAGATGCTGGAGACCTTGGGGGCGCGGAACCTGGCCTCGGAATTTTCCGATCCCTATCCCCGGGTCGCGGCGGAGTGGGTCGTGGCGAGTGCGCCCGATGTCCTGATCGATCTCAGCCCGGACAAGGCCGAGGCGGTGGACCACTGGTCGCGTTGGCCCAGCCTTCCGGCGGTCGCTGCAGGTCGAGTTGTTCCCCTAGATGCGAATTTGATCAGCATGCCGGGTCCGGACCTCGACCGCGCTTTCGAAGTCCTGGCGATGGGTCTCTATGGCGGCGCGGGTGAGTCTCTCGACCTTCCCCTCCGCCACCCTCTCCTCGACACCCTTCCCCTCCCCCTTCCCCACTCCCTCAGCCACCCCCTTCCCGACCCCCTCCCCCACGGTCTCGCTTCCGAGAAGCCTCCCAGCCCGGGGTCAAGGGACCGAGGGGCTGCGGAGGGCCCGCGGTGAAGCACCTTACCCCGACGCGCTTTGCTGTGAGTCTGATTCTGCTGGCCACTTTTTTATTGGCGACGGTAATTTTTTCTCTGGGCATGGGGCCGAGCCCGATTGGTCCCGGGGAGGTCTGGCACGCGCTCTTCTCCGAGGGGGCGGGAAGCCCCGTGGCGGATATTGTGCGTGGCATTCGTCTTCCACGAACCCTGCTGGCCGCATTGGTGGGCGCTTGCCTGGCATGTGCGGGCGTAATTTTCCAGGCGCTACTGCGCAACCCCCTGGCCGACCCGTTCATCCTGGGCGTTTCGGGAGGCGCCGCCCTGGGCGCGATCGCGATGCTTTCTTTCGGGTCGACCCTGGGCCTCGGGTATGCGGCGGTTCCGCCGGCGGCGTTTGCGGGTAGCCTTCTCACCCTTCTTCTACTCTTTCTGGTGGCCGGTCGGGGAAGCCGGGTCTCGGCGACGGGCTTGTTGCTCACCGGGGTTGTGTTCAATGCGTTTGCTTCCGCGGCCATTGTCTTTCTGGCCTCGCTCTCCGACATGCTCGAGGGAAGTCGCATCTTCGTCTGGCTGGTGGGGAATCTTTCGGCGGCCCGTCTGGATGTGGCCCCATGGCTGGCGATTTTTCTTGGAGTCGGTTTGAGCTGCGCGTTTATCTCGGCCCGAGGACTCAACGTTCTGGCCCTGGGCGAAGAGACCGCCGAGCAATTGGGTGTTTCAACGGAGTCCCAGCGCCGAGTCCTGCTGGTGGCCGGCTCGCTGATGGTCGGTGCGGCGGTCTCGGTCTCGGGTTTGATTGGCTTTGTTGGCTTGATCATTCCCCATGCCCTGCGATTGGTTTTGGGGCCGGACCATCGACTGCTGGTTCCGGCATCCGCGCTGGCGGGCGCCGCCTTTCTTGTGGTTTGCGACACGGTGGCGCGGACCCTGCTCGGAGGGCGGGAGTTGCCGGTGGGCGCCATCACGGCGTTGCTGGGCGGGCCGGTCTTCCTTCTCTTGCTTCGCCGAGGCCAGCAAAGCTGGACGACACCCGGGGCCGGGATTCGATGAGGGGGGTCGGCCGGTGAACGACGTATCCGAAGGGGTCTCGACGGAACCCGAAGCGCTTGGCTTCGAATCCGTCGCCGCGCGCTTGGGCGGCCGGGGGGTCTTGAATGGTGTGAGCTTCAAAGTGGGCCTGGGCGAAGTGGTGGGTTTGCTGGGTTGCAATGGTGCAGGCAAGACGAGCCTGGTTCGCGCCGCCACCCGAAGCCTTCGCCCGGATTCGGGTCGCGTGACCCTCGGTGGCCTTCCCGTCCAGAGCCTGACCCGGCGGGCGCTCGCCGCCCGGGTGGCCACGGTTCCCCAGGATGTGCATGTGCCCTTTCCTTTTCGGGCGGGAGAGCTTGTCCTGATGGGACGAACCCCGCACCAGAGTTCCTTCGGCTTTGAGTCGGCATCCGATCTGGCCATCGCCCGGGAAGCCATGGAGCGCGTGGGCATCGCCGATCTAGCGGATCGCCCGGTGGACCGACTTTCGGGGGGGGAGCGACAGTTGGTTCTTTTCGCGCGCGCGCTGACCCAACAACCCGACTGGCTGCTGCTCGACGAGCCCACTGCGTTTCTCGATTTGCGGCATCGGATCGACCTGTTCGGGGTGGTCCGGGAATTTGCTGAATCCGGGGGAGGGGCCTTGGTCGTGAGTCACGATTTGGGCCTCGCCGCCCGGGTCTGTGACCGTCTTGTGGTGCTCGCCGAGGGCAAGGTGCTCGCCGAGGGCGAGCCCAGGGATGTCCTGCGGCCCGAAATTCTCGATCGCGCCTTCGGGATGGCCGCGGACATTTTCGACGGCCCGGATGGGCGGCCGGTCGTGGTGGCCCGGCTCGCCGGAGACCGTGTGCGTCGCCGGCTGGCGCCGGATTACTCGGGGCCGGACTGCTAGATTAGTTCGCCCCGGTCACCGCCTCCCCGGGGCGAAAAGCCGATGGGGACCCAGCCTGGTGCGGGGGCAATGAACCGATCGGGATCAACGAAAGGCGACTGAACAGGCACCCATGAGTGAGAGCAGCGTCGAAAGCATTCAGGGCCGGGAGATTCTCGATTCCCGTGGCAATCCCACCATCGAGGTCGACCTTCGCTTGGCATCGGGTCAAGTGGGGCGAGCCGCGGTGCCTTCCGGGGCTTCCACGGGTTCGCGGGAGGCCCTTGAACTGCGCGATGGTGACCCCGCCCGCTACGGAGGCAAAGGCGTTCGTACGGCGGTGGACTTCGTCAATGGCGAGATCGCTTCGGCGGTCAATGGCTTTGGGCTGGGCGGTGTCGACGAGCAAGCCGCACTCGACCGCCGGCTGATCGAACTCGATGGGACCGAGACGAAGGCGCGTCTCGGCGCCAACGCTCTGTTGGGTGTTTCCCTGGCGGCTGCCCGGGCGGCGGCGCAACAGGCCGAGCAACCGCTCTATCGCTGGCTCGGCGGGGAACAAGCCCACCTGCTTCCGTCGCCCATGATGAACGTCCTCAACGGGGGCGCCCACGCGGACAACAATGTCGACGTCCAGGAATTCATGCTCTACCCGCTCGGGGCCGGAAGTTTCGCTGAAGCCCTGCGCTGGGGGGCCGAGGTCTTTCACACCCTGCGCGGTGTGCTGACCGAGAAGGGCTATGCCACGGCGGTGGGGGATGAGGGGGGCTTCGCGCCCAATCTCAACAGCAACGACGAAGCGGTGGAACTGATTCTGTTCGCTATCGAAAAGGCGGGCTATCGGCCCGGCGAAGACATCGCTTTGGCCCTGGATCCCGCGGCCAGCGAATTCTTCCACGACGGTCGCTATGTCCTGACCGGCGAGGGTCGCAGCTTGGACAGCGAAGAGATGATTGAGTTCTGGAGCGATTGGGTTGGCCGCTATCCGATCGTTTCCATTGAGGACGGCCTAGCCGAGGGCGATTGGTCGGGCTGGAACCAACTGACGGCGAAATTGGGGGATCGTCTGCAAATCGTGGGCGACGACCTCTTCGTGACGAATCCGGAGATCTTGCAACGAGGGATCGACGAGAAATCCGCCAACGCAATTCTGATCAAGGTGAACCAGATTGGGACGCTCACCGAGACCCTAGAGGCGATTCGTCTGGCCCAGGCCGCCGATTTTGGGGTCGTGGTCTCCCATCGCTCGGGCGAGACCGAGGACACGACGATTGCGGATCTGGCGGTGGCGGTGGGGGCCGGTCAGATCAAAACGGGATCGCTTTGCCGGACCGATCGTGTCTGCAAATACAACCAGCTTCTGCGCATCGAAGCCGAACTCGGGACGGATGCGGTCTACGCGGGACCGACGAAGTTGATCGGGCGCACTGGGTGAAGCGTTCGGCGGCCTGGCTTGGGGTGGTTTGGTTGGGGAGTGCCCTCCCCGTCATGGGGGCCGTGCCCTCGCCCGAACGCATCGCCGAAGCGGTGGCGGCGGAAAACCAGGCGGGCAAGCGCGGGCAGGCCCTTCGGCTTGAACTTCGGGTCCAGATTGGGGACCGGGCCGAAGTGGCTAGCGGTTTCCTGATCACCGACCCCGCTGGATTTGCGGTTCTTGAACTGCGTGGGGCGAATGGCTTGGTGGAGCGTCATCTCTTGCGCCAAGGGCAGACCCGGGTGACGCGCAACGGGGAGCGGTTGGACGCCCATCGGTTCTTCCTTCCTCCTCTCTACCTTCTACAGGCCGAGGACGGCGAAACTTTGCGCGAGGGTCTGGAAGTTCTGGACGTGCTCACCGATCGAGTGGGTTTGGCGGAGTGTGGTGACGAGGATTGCCTGGTTCTGGGGGACGTCGAGCGAGCTATTCCTCGCCGGGGTCCGCCGCCGATTAAGGGGCTCGAACTGTATGAAGAAGCCCTGGCCCTGGCTGCCGAGGAGCAGGCCGCCGAGAGCGCGGGGATGACCCTGGAGGAATGGCAAGAGATCGACGCGGCCCAGGCCGAGGGCCCGCCTGCCCACGCCATCGAAGGCTTGGCCCAGGAGGGCGCTCTATCCCCCGAACTCGAGGCCAATCCGATTTCTCCCCAGGGGCCGGCTTCCATTTTGGAATCCGCCCAAAGCCGGTCGCTCGAACAGGACCTCGCCCCTCCGGAACCGCTTCGCTCGGCACTGTGGGTGGACCGGCAGAGCTTCGCGATTCGCGGGATCGACTCGAGTGATGGGACTCGGACTCGATTGGGTCCCCGGGTTATCTATAACGGCGTTCGGATCCCTTCTTGGATCTATATCGAAGAGCCCGGCAAGGAGGTGGTGCGCCTTCATGTCCTCGAGGTCTCCCCTGCGACACCCGACCCCGAAGCCTTCGAGCTCGAGTGGTTCGAACTGTCCGAAACTCCACCCACAAGCGATTCCGCTGAGGCTCCTATTCCCTTACCCCCGGGTTAGGCCTGTTTGTGGGGTATATATAAAGCCTAGCAATATCAGTCACTTGAGAATTATTTCTGGAATTCACTGCCTTTTCAGATTCCAGAACTAATGGAAGCCTTGGGTTTGTCCGAAGAATAATTCAGGTCTCCGTGGAATCTCTGGAGGCCGTCAAAGCGGAAATCCAAAGGCATTGGGCCCCAAGTGGGCCGTGCCATCAGGAGGGCGGAACAATGGGGAAGGCACAGCAGCCAAATATTCTCGTCGTGGATTCGGATGAGGGATCCACCATGGAACTCAAGTCGATGCTCGTCGATGCTGGGTACTCGGCCGGTATTCTCACCGAGCCGGAGCGCGTCGTTGAAGAGTTGCGGACCAACCGCTACCAGCTGGTCATTCTTGACGTCTCTCCGGGCAATCCTGCGGGCATCGCCGCTCTCCAGGCGATTCGCGTCTTCGACGCCGATTTGTGTGTCATTGCCACAACGGGCCTTGCCTCGGTGGAGATGGCCGTGGAGACCATGAAGCACCAAGCGTTTCACTACCTGCAGAAACCCCTGGACGAAGAAGAACTCGCCATGGTGCTCGCCGAAGCGGTCAAGGCCAAGGGCCTTGTGATCAATTCCGACGCCCATGTCAACCGGGCGGTGGGTCGGCGCCTTCGCGAATGCCGACAGTCCCAGCCGTTGACCCTCAAACAACTCGCCAACCGCACGGGCAAGTCGGTGAGCCTGCTCTCCCAGATCGAACTCGGGAAGAGCGCCGCGTCGGTCTCGACGCTCAACGATCTCTCCAACGCGCTTGGAGTCAAGATGACGTTCTTCTTCGAAACCGTCTGATTGAGGTCCCACGGCCCGGGGCGGGGGATTCTCTCCGACTCGGGCCGTGTGCGTTCTGTTCTAGAGGCGAGTGCGCTCGCTCTATAGATGTGCGTTCTTGACGGTGAGTACCGGGCAGGGTGACTTTTGTACGACGCGTTCGGCGATGCTGCCCAGCAGCAGATGCTTGAGCCCACTGCGCCCGCGGGAGCCGATTACGATCAGGTCGGCGTGCAGTCGTTCGGCTTCTTCCTCGATCACCGTCGCCGGGTACCCCTCTCGAGTGAGCTCTTCCACCTGCAAGCCGCGCCGACGGAGCCGGTCGCCATAGAGGGTCAGCTGATCCTTGGCCTCGTCCTTGAGGGAGTTCCAGAAATCGGCGGGCAGGTAGGTGCCTTCGACCTGTTGAAATTCAACCGGGAGGTGGTAGGCGTGGAGCAGGACCACCGAGCTCTGGTGCTCCTCGGCGAGATGCGCGGCCCATTCAACGATGGAGTCGGCATGCTTTGAAAAATCCAGGGGAACCAAAATTACGCGGACCCGAATCGCCATGTCCCAGAATGTGCGGGCTCTGCGCCGAATCGTCCAGTCCCGGGGAATTGAGGTGGAGCTTGGGACGTTTGGGGTGGGGCCGCGCCCTGGGGAAGGGAAAGGTGCTTGACGCTGAAAGGGGCGCGCTATAAGGTCGAGCCCCGAATCAGTGGCCGGAAAAGGTCAAAAAACGCCGAGGCATGGATCGCCAGCACCAGAAACCGCCTCATGGAGGTCAGTTTTTCGGTCCGCCCCCGTCGTTGGAAGTTCAAGAATCGATCTCCGTCGCGACGAGGGAGCCCGATCACGATTGATCGCCGAACTTGGGTCGCATGGATCGATGAAATAGACGGTTGGACAGACAGACAGACGGACAGAAAGAAAGCCAGAGACAGACCGGGTACAAGGGGCCGTAGCTCAGTTGGGAGAGCGTCGCGTTCGCAACGCGAAGGTCGGCGGTTCGAACCCGCTCGGCTCCACCACCCGGTCTGGTCCCCGAACTCCCGGAGAGTCCGCGAGACCTCCCGTCCGGCATTGGCGCCGGATTCGTTGGGTCCCCTAGCCGCCTCCGTCCAGCCTCTCCTGTCTAGCCGCCCTCCTCCATCCACTTCCCTCTGGCCGCTCGCCTGTTAGCCGCCCCCTCCTTGGGCGAGCAGCGCGATGGCGGCGAGGGCGCCCAGCAACAGAGCGCCGTCGAGTCCCAGCAGTCCGTAGTACTCGCTTGGGCGGAAGCCAGCCAAGCTCGCGCAGACCGCCAGTGGGATTGCGATCAGCGGCCGAAATCCGGAAGCCGCCAGGGGCCCTAGGCATCCAGCGAGGGCAATCCAGGTGCCGGTGCGGAGCCGCCGCCGGGTCGATTTGTCCAGGGAATGGCCTCGCAGGTCCGAGGCGATAAGGTTGGCCGCGATACTGGGTCCCAACGCGCTCGCGACAATCGCCACGCCGAGTGGGCTTTGCAGTTCTCCGGCGAAGGTCGCCGCCGGAATCCCTAGAACGACCGCCAGCCACGCCAGGGTGACGTAGAACACCGCAAAGGCGCGATGGGCCCCCTTCTTGAGCCGGCGGTGGAAGAGGCCCAGGCCGAGGGCAACTCCGCAGGCCCACCACGTGGTGGAGGGGAGCATGGCGGCCAGGGGCAAGCAGGCCCCAGCGCTGGCCACGGAAAGCGCGATCAGCGCCTCCCGGTGACGTTCCACGAAAGCCGAACGCGCCGGAGCGGTTGTTCGATCGCGATGGAGGTCGCGCAGGCGGTCGATGGTGTAGACCACCAGCGTTCCGGCGGTGCCCAGGGCCATGGCGGTGGCCAGGCGCCCGAGGGACGGGGAGTCCACCAGCACCAACCCGCAGGTGGCGATCAGCCCCGCGGCCACACTTGCGGGCCAAATCCCGCTGAAGGCCAGGACTTCGAGAGGGCCCAAGAGGGGCGGCTTGGGTTTGCCGAACACCACGGGGGGACTCCTTGGGTGGGGGCTGGAGTGGGGGCTGGAGCGGAGGCTGGCCAGGGTACCCGATGATGGTCCTGCCCCGCCGAGGTGCAACTGGGAGTCACTTTTCCCCGCGCTATCGTGCGCTCGGGTGGGCGGTTCCTCCCACTCCATTCTCGGTGGCAACCCACTGTGGTCTCATAAAGGCAGTGGTTTCACAAAGGCAGTTGATGCGGTCCAGGGGATCAGGCTCATGAGAAACCGTTGCCGGGGGTGTGCAGCCCTGCCCCCTTGCGGCGGGGCTCGGGGTTGCGGGCCTCTCGTTTGCGGGCCTCTTGTTTTCGAGCGTCTCGTTTTTGGACCTCTCGGCCGCGGGAGGTCGAGCGATGGTCGGGGCTAGCCAAACGGCTCTGCCGGCGGCTGTGCCCGCCATCGTGAC
>DUCT01000132.1:0-2392 GCA_012959665.1 Myxococcales bacterium
GCTCGCGGATCTCCGAAAAAGGAACCTTTTTGGCCGAGATTGTCGGCCATTGGTCGCTTGGAGGCGTTTCGCTGTAGGCCCAGCGGGGGGTGAGGAAGCCTTCCCCATGGCCAGTGGTGTCGAGCCAGTTGGGAACGCCCGGGTCTTGGTGGGCAACCACCAGTCGAATGACACCGTCGGGGTCGGTCTCGCTCTGGCTGCCGTTGAGGCTTCCGAAGGCATTCGCGTATTCGATCGATTCACCCCATAGGTTGGCGATCTGGAAACCATAATACTGGGGCTTGAGAGGAATCCGGTTCTCGATGATCAGGGCTTCGTCCGGGCCCAATTCGAAAACACCGCCCGCGTATAGGTTCGTGCTCATGCCCCCCCCTGTGGCGCCCGCCGCGGCGTTGATAGTGTTGAAGGCGTTGCGTGGAAACTCAACGCCCGGGATGCTCCCTTCTCGAGGACCATGGACACCCATCAGGATGGTCCAGAAAGCATTCCAAAAGTGCATTTGCCCTCGCACGAGTTCGCCGCAGCGCCGCAACTCCGAGGCGGCTTGCTCGGGGGTGTAACTGGACTCGGTGGCGGTATCCAAACCCAAACCCAAAGGCTTCAGCGAGAGGTGGATGGGCTCTTCGTGTTGCCAGTCGTTGAAAATCTGGCGCCCGCTCACGTAGAGGGCGAAACGCTCCTTGGGGGTATCGGGCTGAAACGGGTGAGGCTGCTCAACGACCTTGAGGGTCGAGATGAAATTTCCCATATGACCTGGGGGACGCTCAGGGGCGAGTAAAATTTCAAAGCTGCCGTCCTCCTCGACTTGGATGCGGCTTGAATCAAGCCGACCGGTCAGAGTCTTGACACCGGGAGCCAATTCTTTGAGGTCGCCCGAATCACCAGCGAGAACCCCCGCACTGGCTTCAAAGATCAAGTAGTGAGGTGCGCGAGGTCCCTGGGCAGCAGGTTCTTCGCCTCGCCATTCCCGCGAGTCATCCGCACGGCCTTGAATTATATATTGCTCGCGGCCGTCGATGGGTGCATAAAAATAGATGGCATCAGAATTGTCGATGGTGGCTCGGTTGATAATGGACAGGGCATTGCGAAAAGCGGGCTGGGCCCGGTCTTCATGGAAGGCCCGTTCGATCGCACTGTGCGCGAAGCCCATCAAGTAGCGATAGCCCTCGGCCAGGCTGCGCGGGTTCTGGGGAGCGGGCATTAATTCGGGCTGATCGATCGCATTCCTGGCCATTTCCAAGCTTGCCATCATGTCGTCCCAAGCGGACCGCAGTTCTTCGGTCGCGTTCATCGTATTCTGATCGGCAGGGTCATCCACTAGGCTTCTGCTCCCGGAAGGTCTTGCTTTTTGGGGGTCGGGTTCTCCGAATCCCAGCCGAAATATTCAAAGAGGTCACCCAGTTCATCCCGTATGACATCACCCTCAAGGCCAAACTCGGCGAGGCTGTAGCTATGGCTGGTCTTGTGCGCGCTCTCGCGTTTCGCCTGACCGCGCAGGATTTCACGAAAAGGAGCGCTCATGGGCAGATCGAGCGCCTGGTAGATTTCCTCGATGGCGGCAGCGGGATCCGATGTCAAGTGACGGTAGTCGACAACGGCACCCGGGGTCGTCGGATTTGAGTCGAGACACTCCAGGGGGTGCCGATAAGAATGCCACGACTGCTCGGCAAGAATTCTAAGGCAATTGCGCTGCTGACTCTCTTCCCAGCCCATTTGCTTCCAGCCGGATTCAACCAGCTTGAGGAGACTCGGGATGGTCTCCCGTGGGTCGCGGATGTTCACAACGAACCGGGCATCCGGAAACGATTCGAGGAGGGAAGCGACTCGCCCCGCCCAAAGGGGGTTCTTCGCCAAGTGGATCTTTTCAGGCCCGTTCAAGTAAAGCTGGCGCCGGACGCACTCGCGATAGAAAGCGTTGTATCGCCTTCGGCGTTTCTCGGGCCAGTCATTCATATGGTAAAAATCAAGATCGCCCATATAAGGCATTTTCGTAATCCAGAACCCCGAGGCCATCGAGTAATAGAGGCTGATGTCGTCCTCTTCGGGGATAGTCAGCCCCATTTCATGCATATGTCGGTGAGCCCCATAGCGACGTTCCTCCCAGGCTCCCACGCGTCGTGCCAACCAGCCGTTTAGAACTTTTCGGTCGATGGAAATTCCCAGCCGGATCAGCTTCTTCTGAAGAAGAGACGGGAAGTAGCACTCATAGAGGAGGAACGAGCTGAAGCGGCCCTCGTCTCTGCTCATCAAGCGGTGGGTCAAGGTTGTGCCGCTACGCGCGTGGCCGACCATAAAGACCGGCGCTTCTACCTTGACTCGCCAAAGGCCGGGGAAGAGGATGCCGTCGAGGAAAAAACACAGAGCGTGAAAGCTCGAGATCAACGGAACTGCG
>DUCT01000132.1:2464-21618 GCA_012959665.1 Myxococcales bacterium
AGATTCGTTCCACGCCAGGTTCACCATTTTTCGGTAATTTGAAAAATCGAAGAAAAAGATCAAGCCGTGGCCTCGATGTCGGCTTCCATGAAAGCATTCCCGAGAATCTTTTTTCCGTCCAGGCTTCGGACCTTGCGGCCGACAGCGTGCACGATATCCCGGCTGAAAGTCACCCGGCCGACATGGCGCCCCGTGCAGAGTTCGAGAGCGGCTTCGGCCATCATCTCGACGGGTTCGACCATGTCCGGGTTTCGTCTGCCTATTTCGCGAACATAGTCGGCTCCCTGGGTGAGCACGATGGCGGTGGGTGCGAGGGCATTGACGAAAATTTCATCTTCCGCGACCTCGTGGGCGAGGGCCAGGGTATATCGATCGAGGGCTGCCTTGGTAGCGCCGTAGGGCCCGATGACCAGGGCGGCGGTCTGGGAGTCCCGGTAGGGAAGTGCGGGTTGGAAGGACGTCGCACTACTGATATTCAGAATCCAGCCCCCTCCGTCTCCCTCTTTCCCGGCCCCGGCCCCGGCCCGTGTCCGCATGGAGAGAATTGCCTGTTGGGCGAGATCCACGGGCGCGTTCACGTTGAGTTCGAACATGAAATTGCGATCTTCGAGAGTCGCTTGGCTTGGAAGTTTCATCCGCGCACCGGCAGCGTTGTTGACGAGGATATCAATGGGCCCGAACGCCTCCTCGGCGCGGGAGAAAAGTCCGCCGCGTGCCGCGGCATCCGAGAGGTCCGCGGCGACCGCAGCCGCGCGGCCCCCATGCGCTTCAATCTCGGCCACCGCGTCTTCGAGAGTGCCCTTCAGTTTTCCGTGGCTGCCCAGTCGGGAAGCGGACAGAACCACAGCCGCTCCCTCTGCCGAAAACCGCCGGGCAATAGCTCGACCGATTCCGCGGCTCGCGCCGGTGATGAATGCGACTTTCCCGCTGCAACTGGCCACGGCTGGCTCCCTCCCGGAAATTGGGTGTGATCAAACTGATCTTGGCGCAATCCAGTGCGCGCCGCGACAGGAGCCGATGGACCCGTTGCCCGCTGGACACAGCTTCCCCTCGGAGTGTCGGGGCTCGTGGGACCGTTCGCTGGGATTGGGATGGCAATGAGAGCGACTACTGCCGAACCGCCCGGGAGACTAGGCAAGTCTGCCAAGGAGGAGGGAGCCACTCCGAGCGCTACGAGTTTTGCCTGTCCTTCGGCGGGTACTACACGAAGGGCGTCTAGTACTCGGGGCGTTCGTCGGTCTCGCCGGCCATGTACGCGCGCATGGCATCCGACGTGCCCCGCTCCTGGGCTTCGGCCATCGCCTGTGCGATTTCGGGAGGTGTTTCTCCGGCTTGTCGCAGTCCCTCCAGGATCTCCGGCGGGGTCAAGTTGACCTGTCTCAGCGACTCTTGAATCTCGTGGGGAATGGGTGTCGGGCGCTGAATTTCCTCGATAACCGCGGCCGGAAGTCGGGGATTGGCCCTTGCGGCTCGTATCCCCGCACGGATGGCGTCCATGGTCCGTGCTCGGGCAAGTGCCTCTTCGACCTTCCTAGAGCCGGAGGACTCCCCGTCGGGAACAGTCTCGGCCAAGGAGTCCGCCGCCGGTGCGTCCCGCTCGGGATCGGTCTCGAAATCCTGAGCGAGTCGGGCATCCCGGTCTGCGACCGGATCCTCGGGGCTCTCTTCGGTTGATGGGTCGGGATTTGGCGCCTGGGCGTCGGCATTTTTCAGGGTGCTGGACAATTCCGGAGGGACCGCAGCCGATCGGTCCGGCGGGACTTCGGGACTTCGGTTCAGGAGCACCAGCAGGCCCGCGAGGACAAGGAAAGCGAGAAGGATCCACCGGGTGCGGCGAGATTTCGGCGGCGCTGACTGAGCCATAGTGCGTTCTGCCTTGATTACCGAGGAAGTCTCAACCCTAGCGCGGGGGGCCTCCGCCCGCCGGATGACGCTGGGTATCGCCCGACTGCCAACACGGGCTCAAAGAGGCTCGGGGCCGCGGATTGTTTCGAGCCGGGGCCCCAGAGCGTTCAAGAAGGCTCGAAGCCGACTTTCCGCTTGCAGTCGGCTCGCCGGTGTCTGTCCCATGGAGGTACTGATCCGAACCAGAACGAGCAATCGGGGGCTGACAAAATCGCTGTGATCAAGGGCGAGACCGCCCCGAAGCGTTTCCTGCCAGAAGCTCGATTCGCCGACGATCCAGCGATAGCTGAGGGCTTGCTCGAAACGCCCTTGGAGCAGGGAAGCGACAACGGGGGTGTCCACGCCCTCGAGGCGGATGGATTCCTGTTCCCGAACTGTGAAGGCCGGTCCGGGCAGCACCGTTCGGGGGGAGAGCAAGCTGGTGTGCCGGCCACGAAGATCGTCCGTGGCCACGAAGAGCGCGATTTGTTGGCGACCCTTGGTATAGACCCGATGGATCGCCTGGCTGGGGAGAATGGACCCCATGGCCTTTTTATCGATCTTGATGGTCTTTCCCTGCCAGCCGTCGATCTCTATGGGAATTGCGTACGGCGACCAGTTGACCATTCGCGTGGGTTGCCACGGTTCAATGAGCCACGCGCTGGCGGTCAGGATCAACAAAAATCCGAGCAGCCCGAAGGCGCGGCGGCTCCGGGCGGCGCCATCGGCCTCGCTCTCGTGCACGGGGGGGCTCCACCTGGCCAGGTATGCGGCATCGGCGGGGAATGACCGGACCAGAAGAGTGTCCAGTGCGGCGAGCAGCAGGACACCCACTACGATCATGATGATGCCTTGAAGCGTGTGAATTGCGGCGATCTCCCCGGCCGGGTTGAGCATCAGTGAGAGCACACGTCCCAAGTTGACCACGGCCCCGATCAACGGGGCCGCGACCAGAAGCAGGACGGTTTGCATACGGCTGCGCTGAAAGAGATCGGCGTAGACGATGGCGGCCATCCAGAGGGTGCTCATGGTGCGCAGGCCCGCGCAACTCTCGATGACCTGGAACGTGCGCGACGCGGTGGTCACCACTGTGCCCGAACTCGAGGCAGGGATTCCCAAGACCTCGTTCAGGACGACGGCTGAGGCGTGGGCATTGGCGAGTTGCAGGGGGTAGATGATCTGGTTGACCACTGCGGCTGGAATCGGCACCAGGAGAAGCAGGAAAGCCACCGGTAGAAATAGGGCGCGCCAGCCCGCTGGGCCGCCCAGCATCCCGCCGGCGCCGAGGCTGAGGAGAACGAAAGCAATTAAAAGCAGGTCCGCTGCCCCGGTGTAAATCGCCCAGCCGTAGAGAGCCGATCCGGGGAGCAAGAGCGTCGCTGATCCCCAGCCCTTCCCGGGCCGGTCCACGGCGGCGGCCACTGCCCGGTACCGCGTATAGAGGAAACATGCGGCTAGCCCGAAAATCAGCGGAGCGGATTGGCCTGTGGGCCGAAAGAACCAGTCCTCCAGTTCGCCGGCGCCCGGGCGCGCCTGGGGAAGAGGGTCGTAGGGGATGAGGGAGCGGAAGGCCAGCGCGACGACGACTAGGCTCGCCGCCCAAGCAAGCCGGTGGCCCTGTAGCGGGGTGAGGGAGAGCATTAAAATCGAATGTAGCCAGAAAGCCCCGTTGCTTTTTGGGGGTCATTCGGAGGTCTGTTCCCGCCAGCCTGCAAAGTTCCCGTCTCCAGAGCTTTTCCCCGAGGGTGTTTCAAGGGTTGGGCGGCATGGCCCGGCGGTGGCTTTCGAAAGGGGGCCAACGATCAAACAAATTGCTTTGGGCTTCGGGACACCCCCGGGCCAGGGCCTGACGACTCAATCTCGTGAAAAATACAGCCACGAGGGTCGAAACTTTGGTGGAGTCACCATATCATAGCGCCCTTGAGGAGTCGGCTCGCCTCCTCACCCTATTGGCACACTGGAGACCCATTTAATGAAATTCGTGACGACTGCAGTTTTTCTTGCCCTGGCTCTCGGGCTTCTGTCGACCAACGCCGTGTTCGCAGGGGCTCCGCCTGCGTTGACGCCTGGGGCGTTCATGGGTGATTTCAATAACGATGGACAACAGGATGTGCTCATCATGGATTCGGCTACGGGGGCGCTCTACGTCTACGTGACGGCGAGTGGAATCGACGGAACTCCCGGCGCCACCAACGTCGATGTGGCTCAAAGCGGATTGCTGACGACGCTTACCCCTGGGCAGTCGGTCAAGGGCGTGGGCGATTTCAACAACGACGGCCGGGCGGACGTGCTGATCCAAGATGCCGCAGGCCTTCTTGTGGTCCTCGTGAACGATAACGCCGTTGGTCCGGGCAGCCCCGTCGCGCTTGATGCGGCCAAGACGGGGTCGATTGCGACGCCCCCGGCGGGCTGGGATGTAATCGGTGCGGCGGACGCCAACGATGATGGCAATGCCGACGTTTACGTGATCGACAATGGCGGCGTGGGCGGGACTGTGTACACGTACATTACCCAGGCTGCGGTGGGAGGAATGCCGAGCGTGGATGCCGCAGGCAGTGGCTCCCCGATTGGTCTTCCGGCGGGCTGGCTGATGTCTGTCGTGGGCGATCTCAATGGCGATGGCCTGAGCGATATGATGGCTTCGAATACTGCTGTGATTAATGCGGGCAACCAAGTCTATACCTTCATTACCGCCGCGGGCGGGGTCACGGTGGATGTGGGCGCGAGCGGAAACCCGGGTGCGGTCCCGACGGGCTGGGGCTGCTGCGCCGCGGGTAATTTGACGGCCGGCAATGCAAGCAATGACTTCGCCGTCGTGAATGAGAGTGGTGCGGGTGGGCCTGCTGGTTTGATTTATGTGTACGCCCTGAACGACGACGGTATCTCGGTAGATGTGGGCGCCAGCGCGGCGAGCGTTGGCCTGCCGGTGGGCTGGGAGGTGGCTGGTCTCGGCGATTTTAACAACGACGGCATCGCGGACACCTTGGCGGCTAACACGGATGGCTCGCTTCTCGTGTATCTGAATACCGGTCCCGGAACAGTGTCCGGAGCGGCCTTCCTGACCCAGATGCCGGGGGGCTGGTCGGCACCTGATTTTCTTCAAGGGATGTCAGCGAACGAAGTCGCCGCGCAATAGCAATTTGCGGGCGTCGTCCTGACCCCACGGATTCACGCATGATCCGATCAATAATGAGCCCCTCGGCATGGACCTGCCGGGGGGTTCTTGCTTTTGTGCCGTGGGACCGTCACGTCTCGCCCATCGACCATGGGACGCAATGAGCTCTTCGGCGGATTCTCCTTCGGTAGAAATCTTCCAGCTTCTCTTCGAAGAAGGCTGGTACCTTGATCGCCATCCCGACGCCTCGGCCGTGGGAGGGCTCGAGCATTTCCTCGCGGTCGGCGATGCTTCCGGCTACTGGCCGCATCCACTCTTTGATCCGGGCTACTACGGATCTCAGCATCCTGAACTGGCTGAGGAGGGCGGAGCCCGGTTCGCCCACTACTTGCAGCATGGGGGCCGCGACGGCTCCAATCCACACCCTCTTTTCCGCTCCCGCTTTTATCTCGGGCAGAGCCCCGAACTCAAGGCCAGCGGCGGCTTGCCTTTGACTCACTACCTCGCAGAAGGAGAGGCCCGGGGGCTCGCGCCCAACCCTCTTTTTGACGCCCAATATTACAGCGCTCGCAACCCGGATCTGGCCCAAGTCGATTCACTGCTCATCCACTATGCAGAGTCGGGTGCTCACGAGGGGCGGGCCCCCAACCCGCTTTTTGCTCCAGACTTCTATCAGGAGCAGGTGCGCGGCCGGTTCGTGGAGCGCCGCAGCTTGCTGGCGCACTACCTCGATCATGGGGATCGGGAGGGCCTGCTCCCCCACCCCCTCTTCGACCCGACCTACTACGGCGAGTGTGAATCGGCTGCGTGCTCAGAGGATGCGTGCCCAGAGGATGCGATTAGGCTCGCCGATTATCTAAGGCACGGGTCCGAGCCCAGAAGAGGTCCGCATCCGCTCTTTCACTCGGCCTACTATGCGGATCAGCTCTCGCATCCGCCGGCGGGGAAGCAGTCCTTGCTTGTCCACTACCTCACTCAGGGCGAAGCGCAGAATCTGAAGCCCAACCCCCTCTTCGACCCGGCTTACTACGCGCAGCAATCGGGGGCGAGTGGGTTGCCGATTCTCGAGCACTACGCGCGCTATGGGCGCGCTCTAGGGGCCGCGCCATCGCGGCTCTTCGACTCTCGATGGGTGGCCGGGCAGATGCCCCCATCCGCCGAAAGCACCGTGAGTCCCCTGGAATACTATTTTCGCCAAGGCGGAAAGCTGGCCAAGGATCCTCATCCACTGTTCTCTGGTTCCTGGTACTTATCCGAATATCCCGAAGCCGAGCACTCCACACTGGACCCTCTGTCCCACTTCATGGAAATCGGAGCGAAAAAAGGCTTTGACCCGCACCCGCTCTTTGATTCCAAGGGCTATCGGGAGTTTTACAGCGAATTCTTCGCGGGGGATCTTCCCCCGATCTTTCACTATCTCGAATTCGGCCAGGAATTGGGTCTCCGCCCGAACCCACTTTTTGACGCCGACTTCTATCTTTCCGAAAACCAAGTCCATTTGCAGGACGGAGAAACGGCATTTGGCCATTTTTGCGGTGTAGGAATCAACAAGAAGTTCAGACCTTCTCGACTCTTTTCGTTTTGCTTACAGTTCTTCCGGGACAATTCGGTCCTTCGTAGGGCGCGGGGGGTGAACCCCTTTTCCGGATTTTTCTCAAGCGACTATTCCGAATTCACTTCGCCTGAGTCGGAAATTCAAGTCAAGTTGCCTCCCGTGTATCGCCCCGATGTCTCCATCATCATCCCGGCATATGGCCAAATCGCGTTCACGCTTGCCTGCCTGCGATCGATTTCGCGAGCTGAAAATAAAGCGAGCTTCGAGGTAATCGTGGTGGATGACCACTCGCCCATCGCGGAGTACCGGCCTCTTTCCGAAATCGCCAACTTGCGGGCGCTTCGGAACTCGGAAAACCTGGGTTATCTCAGGTCCTGCAATGCGGGGGCACAGCACGCCCGGGGAGAAGATCTCGTCATTCTCAACAACGATACCCTTGTGACGGATGGATGGATCGATGCCCTCATCGAAACAAGGGTGAATTTCCCTGATGCTGGCCTCATTGGGAGCCGACTTATATTTCCCGATGGTTCTTTGCAGGAGGCTGGAAGCATCGTCTGGCGCGATGGAAGTGCATTCAATTATGGCTGGGGGGAAGATGCTTCAGTGCCACGTTTCGCCTTCGCGCGACAAGCCGACTACGTCTCTGCAGCTGCAATTTTGATAAATGCCGAATTTTTCGAGGAATTGGACGGGTTCGACGAACGCTATGCGCCGGCCTTCTACGAAGATGTTGATCTTGCGTTTCGCGTTCGCGAGGCAGGTAGGTCAGTTGTTTACCAGCCCGCCTCCACGGTGATTCATTTCGGTGGAGCGAGCCATGGCCGCGACACGTCCGTCGGCCTGAAGCGGCACCAGGTTCTCAACCGAGAAACCTTCGTAAGCCGCTGGAAAGGTCGACTGAAAGACCACTACGAATCGGACGCCAGCCCGGATAAGGCCGCTCTTCGGCTGGGTGGCCCGCGGGTGCTCATCGTTGACGCGTCCATGCTTACGCCGGACCGAGATGCTGGCTCACTGCGGATGCTCAATCTCATGAAAGTCCTGCAGACAATGGGATTTTCTGTGACGTTCATGGCGAATGACCTCGGTGGCACCGAGGGCTACGCGAACCTGCTTCGGGGGGCCGGTATCGATGTCGTGTGTTTTCCACACGTGACTTCTGTTGAGGGATACCTTGACGGCTCAGGAATGGAGTTCGAGCTTTGTATTGTCAGCCGTCCGGATACAGCTGACCGCTGCCTGGCTTCGGTGATGCTCCTGTGTCCGAATGCGCTCGTGCTTTACGATACGGTGGACCTTCACTTTCTTCGACGAGAAAGAGAGCTTCGAATCACAGGTGTTACGGCTTCTGACGAGTCCATCAAGAGGCAGGAACTCTGGGCGGCCGGACGTGCAGATGGAGTGATTACCGTAAGTGAGTTCGATCGTGGCAAGCTCCTCGAGATGGTTCCGCTCGCTCCAGTTCACGTTATCAGTCTGATTCATGAACTCGATCCCCAGACCAGGTCATTCAATGAGCGAGATGGGATTCTATTTGTAGGCAGCTTCCAGCATCAGCCCAACGTTGACGCGGTCCTCTGGTTCCTGTCCCATGTAATGCCAATTGTTCACGCGTGGATCCCCGATCTTCGGTTCCATATCATAGGTACTGGCCCGCCCGAAGAAATTTGCGAGCAGGCTTGCGAATACATTGTAATCGAGGGGTTTGTCGAAAATATGGATGAGCAACTCGCCTCTCGGCGCCTCTCGGTTGCGCCCCTGCGCTACGGGTCTGGAGTCAAAGGGAAGATCAATCAGAGCATGGCCTATGGGCTGCCCTGTGTTGCGACGCCGTCTGCGGTGGAAGGAATGGAGCTGGACTGGCAAAACGAAATTCTAGTTGCTGAAAGTGCTCATGAGTTCGCTGAGGCGGTGGCTGAACTCTATGAGAACGAGGAATACTGGACACTGGTCGCCGAGAAATCCATGGAGAGTATTGAGCGATCGTTTTCGCCGAGAGTCGCAGAGGGCGGGATGCGGAAGATACTCGAGTACCACGGCCGGGAAGTGCCCAGAGCCTGACCCACCGCGCGCTTCCGGATCCAAATGAGCCTATTTTTGTAGCCGCGCCTCTCTGGGTGGGCTCGCCCCTTCCGAACTTGTGTTTGCCCAACGCGGCCCTGTCCAACTCACTTTTCTGGCGCCCTGGGGCACATTTGCATCTATGGTAAAATCATATTCCGGGGGAGGACAGCGTTGATTCCGAGCGCGCTTCTTGCCCGAGATTTAGCCAAACCCTGGTGTGGCAATGAGGGGCTGTGTGGCCTCAGTTCGGAGAATTTGTGGTGAAGGCGCCGAAGAAAGAAGCGGTGATCGATTCTGTACGAAGAGATCCGGAATCCCTGCCGCGCAGGGCCATCATCGTTCTGGGCAGCCACAGGAGTGGCACATCAGCCCTGGCACGAATTCTGAATTTTTGCGGTGCGGCGTTGCCTGGGAAATTGATGGCCGCGACTCCCCGGAATGCCCTTGGCTTCTTTGAGTCGGAGCCTATTTACCAGTTGCACGAAGAACTTCTTACCGACTTGGGATCATCGTGGAAGGACCTTTCCCCCTTATCCGAAAATTGGATGCAGACAGGTTCGGCGCGTCAGTACATTCGGAAGATGGCGGAACTCGTTACCCAGGAATTTGGTGAGGCCCCTCTTTTCGTTTTGAAAGATCCGCGAATCTGCCGGATTGTTCCCTTCTGGGTCGAGGTTCTGGCTTCAATCAAAGTTGAACCGGTATTCGTGCTTCCGATTCGTAATCCGCTGGAAGCAGCCGCTTCTCTAGAAAAATCCGAATTGGTTGATCAGCAGAAAGGTTTGCTGATTTGGCTTGCCAATATGCTGCAGGCCGAACACGATTCCAGGGGCTATCCCCGTTCCTTCGTGGAGTACGGTTCCCTGCTGAAAGACTGGCGGAGCGTGGTCAGAAAGATCGGTTCGGATCTGGGTATGAGTTTCCCCAGGCTGGGTCGCAGGGCCGAGGCGGAGGCTGATGCGTTTCTCGTAGACGAGTTGCGTCACCACGTGGTCTCCGAGGAGGAACTTTCAGTTCGGGACGATGTCCTCCACTGGATAAAAACGACCTTCGGTTGGATGAGTCGCGCCGCGGCGGGCAAGAAGATTCCTACCCGGGAGATAGACCGGCTCTATCTCGCATTTACCGAAGCCGAAAAGGCGTTCGGGCCGATTCTCGCTCACGCCGAGCTGGCTTTGGAAAGCTCGGGTGAGGCTGCCCGGAATCTGCAAGATGAAGTTCTTGAGATCAGGGCTCAGCGGGATGCTGTGGAGAACAAGGTTGTCCCGCTCAACGATGAGTCGGGTCAACTCAAGAAAAAGCTTGAGAGCAGGGATGATCAGGTTGTTGAATTGATCAACTGCATCAAACTGATGTTGGTTTGGGTAGCTAGCAATGGCTCTGGCAACAAAAATTCAAGCGAAGAGCTCCAGGTCTTGATGCGAGCCATGGACGCTTCTGAATCCGATTCCATTGCCGAAACGACGCTCGAAGGGCTTATGCGCTACCAGGACTCCATGGATTCCTCTTCGGTTTATTCGGGCTCTGTGCCTGCTCGATTGGGATTTGGAAAGTATGCGAACTCCGGAGGACCTTCCCGGCCTGCGGCCGTCAAGCCGACCGAGGCCGAACTTCGCCAGGAAATTCTAGAGCTGAAAACCCATAGCGAAAACCTTGGGACGACCAAAGAAGATTTTGAGAACCAAGTTCGCCTTCTTCGGGATCAACTGGAGGAGAAGCAGTCCGTTTTCGGACAGGTTGTCAGTGAGCTTGCGCAAAGTGAAGAGGCCAGCAACAGGGAACGCTCCGACGCTTTGATTTTTCGAGGGAAACTCGAGGAGGCGGAGAATCGGATCAATGCGATGTTTGCCGACTTGGAGCGGCGCGGAGAAGAACTCGGCCGGCAAGAGATTCAAGTCGCTTCGCTGCGTTCGGAGAAGCTTGAGCTTGAGCGTGCCAATCAAGAACTCGAAGTGCTGGTACTGGAAGGCGCGCGCGAACAACCGTCTTATTGGGAGGCAGAACTCCAGTCGATGGTGGAGTCTTTCAGTTGGCGGTTGGCTCTTCCAATTCGGCTGCTGGGCCGATTGGCCCGAAGAACGAGCCCAGCCGAACTGTTCCGGCGCTTGTCGAAAATTCGCAGGCCGCGTAAGTAGCGGCTCTCGGTCTCAGAGAGGACGCGGAGTTCGGAATTTAGGCGAGGGGTAAACGCTCTTCTAGTCCTCTGGGTGAATCTCCGACCATTGGCCGGGCAGCGTAAGGTCTGTCCTGCCTGTGGCTCGGTCTTGCCCCACCGGGTCGATCCGAAAGGCGACCGCATCAAGGATGCGGTGCAGATAGGTGATTTCGCCTTCACGCTGGCCCATTACTCCCGCATTGACGAAATATGTACCCGGGGCCAAGTTGGCCTTGAAGGGAAGGCCCACGCGAGCGCGATGGCTCTTTGGGATGTTTTCGATCACATCATGGGCCGAGTGGGAAACCTGGCCCGCAATCTCCAGTCCCGTTCCGGCCTTGATCATCATGCCAAATTGAACACCGTAGGCTGCCTCGGTGAAAAGAACTTCGTACTCGTAGGTGTACTCGCCTCCTCGCTCGAGAACGTTGACGACGTCTCCTCTCTGGTTGAGGATCCGAATGTTTTGAATTTGAGCACCGAGTCGCTCGTACTCACTCGTGCTTTCGGGTTGGAGATTCGGGTCGAAGCTGCCAAGCATTCTGGATTCGTCCTGGTCAGCGGTTTCAGCTGGTTCTTTCTTGCCCGGTGCCGATCCGGTTTCGTCGAAAAATCTTATTTCCTCCACCAGTGAAGTGCGTTGCTCTTCAGGGGCGTAAAGCAACTTGTGGTAGTAGGCCACGACATCCCGAGGAGTTCCGCTGAGCAGCCTCTCGCCCTCTTCAATCAATACGGCTCGATCGCAGAGTTCAATAACCATCTGGGAGCTGTGGGAAACGAATAGGATTGTAGACCCTTGGGATTTTAGATCTTCAAGCCGAGCAAAACACTTGCGGCCGAATGCTTCGTCCCCCACAGAAAGAATTTCGTCAATGACGAGTATTTCGGGATCAGCGTTGATGGCGATTGCGAAGGCTAAACGAGCGTACATTCCCGAGGAGTAAAGTTTTACAGGCCGATCAAAGAATTCACCAATGCCTGCAAACGCGATGATCGAATCAAGGCGCTGCTCGATCTCCCGTCGGGGAATTCCAATAATGGCTGCGTTCATGAGCACGTTCTCCCGCCCCGTGAACTCGGGGTCGAATCCGGCTCCGAGAGTGAGCATTGGGGCGAGGTGACCTGATGTCTGAATTTGGCCCGACGTTGGTTCAAGGGTTCCGCAGACAAGGTTGAGAAGAGTGGATTTCCCCGAACCGTTGCGCCCAACGATGCCCACGGTTTCACCTTTGTAGACTTCAAGGTCGAGATCGCGGAGGGCAACGAATTCTTGATGAAAGCTTCGGCGACCCGGCCAGAAAATTTCCTTCAAGCGGAGCCCCGGCCGTTGATAGATGGCAAAGGACTTGGTCAGCCCTCGGGCAAGAATCGCGATGGGTCGCGAAGTCTCGGTGAGTCCTTGGCTCTCGGGCTTTCTAGACGACATCTGGAAACCCTCTCTTTGTCTTCATGAACCAGATGTAGCCGAGCCAGGCAAAGATCCAGCTTCCGGCAAGGGATGCGCCAAGCTGAATCCAGTTGGGATGTTGCCCGTAGAAGAGTGCCCCCTTCGACATTTCCAAGATGTGTACGAATGGGTTTAGGGCGTAGTAGGCCTGGAATTTCTCGGGAACAGCCGCGGCTGGGTAAAAGATCGGGCTGAGAAAGAGAAGTGCGGTTGTGAGTAGGCCCACAATGTGGCCGATGTCTCTCAGGTAGAGGCCTACCGATGAGATGATCCAGACAGAGCCGAGAGTGATGAGTACAACAGGGAGAGCGATTACGGGGAGGTAGAGGAGTGTGGAGGTGGGTAGCCCGACTACTAAGGAGTAGAAGAGGATCAATATGACCCAATTGATGAGAAGGTTGAAGAGGGTCGCTAGGACGCTCACCCACGCGAGTAGTTCTGTTGGGAAAACAAGCTGGCGAATGTAAAGCCTGTTTTGGAGGAGAACCGAGGGAGCTTCATTCACGCATTCCGCAAAGACCGAATACAGGATCAGGCCAGAAAACAGGAAGAGAGCAAATTCCGGCCGACTGCTCGAGTCGATTCCCCATTTATTCTGGAAGATCACTGAGAAAATGAAGGTATAAATGCCGAGCATAATCAGGGGGTTCAGGACAGCCCAAGATGTGCCCAGCACGGATCCTCGGTAACGAGCGGAGATCTTTCGCCGCACTAGGGGCAGTAGCAAGCCTCGATAGCGGCCGGCGAGGACGATTGGCGTCAGCGGGTTGAGGAGACTCAATGAACAGGTCCTGGTGGAGCCATCGGGCTCAAGAGGGATAAGGGGCGCGAAGATATACAACTCGGTGGCAGTGGTGGCAGTGGTGGTTGTGGACGGTTGTGGCAGCCATGGTGGTTGGGCCCATCCTGCTAGCCCCTCCCTGTAAGCGCGTCTTGGGGGTCGGGCGATTGCTTCCTTACCCAATAGTCTACAACTAGACGGGTGGGGGCATCACCCTCGTTGGCCTCACAGGCAACGATTACCTGGCACTGAACTTCGTCTGGATTGTGGCCTCCCCGAGCTTTCGCTGCGTAGGATTCGCCGCTCGCTGAGCCTCAGCCCCGCGCCGGATTTGGGCAGGCGCCTGGGGCATGCCCAGCCTCGCATGGTGGCGTCTGCTGGTGCATCGTCTGCTCCTGGCTCGGAATCCCTCCCTCCCGCCCAAAGCGATAGCGAAAATTTCCTCCGAGAGCCTATCCAGCCCCCCTCCGAAGGAGCAAGCCATGGATCGAACTCGACTCGCATTTTTTCTGGTGGCTTCCTGGCTGGCGATTTCCTGCGGTTTCGAACCCACCACCGATCCATGGTCGCCGCCCCCTCAAGCTGCCCAAGCGAAGGCGATCGCCGGCCGCGAGGCCTGCGCGGTTCAGGTGGCCGAGAAACAGCCACTTTTCGGCGATCTCCACATCCACACCGGAATCTCCATGGATGCCAACTCCATGGGAACCCTGGCTTCCCCCGATGATGCGTATCGCTATGCACAGGGGGAAACCATCGATGTCTTTTCAGGGGATCCCGCCCAGGGGATGCGGCCCGCACAAATCGATCGGCCCCTGGATTTTGCCGCCGTCACCGATCACGCGGAGTGGATGGCCGAGGTTTCTCTATGCACAACACCGGGGTCGGCGACGTACGACACGTCGGGTTGTCAGATCTATCGGGGGGAGGACCAATCCTGGCTCGCCCGAATTCTCGGTCTCAAAGGTTTTCGAGCAAGAATTGGAGGCTTGATCGGGCTCACGGGCCGGCGATCGGATGTTTGTGGGGAAGACGATGCCATCTGCCGTGCCGAACTGGCGGCTGTCTGGCGCGCGAACCAGGCCGCGACCGAACGCGCCTATGATCGCTCGGCTGCTTGCACGTTTACGAGCCTGCACGCCTGGGAATACAGCCATTCACCTTATTCAACGAAGGTGCACCGAAACGTAATCCTCAGGAACGAAATTGTGCCCGAGTTGCCCATTTCTTCCCTCGAAACGCCCCGAGAGATGGAGCTTCGGCATCAGTTGATGGACCTTTGCAACGATACGGAAACGGGTTGCGAAGCGATTGCGATTCCGCACAACCCGAATCTCTCCAACGGTCAGATGTTCAGGGTTGAGTACGCCGACTTCCCCTTGGAGGAGCAGCGCCGGGAGGCAGCTCTGCGGGCGCGTCTTGAGCCCATCGTCGAAATGATGCAGATCAAGGGAGAGAGCGAGTGCCGCAACGGAATGTACGGTGTCGTGGGTGCGGCCGATGAACTTTGCAATTTCGAAAAGGCCCGTGACTTTGGCCAACAGGAATTCGAAGATTGTGAAGAAGGATCCGGTTGGGGCGCGCAAGCGGCCCGGGGTTGCTCGTCGCGCACCGACTTTGTCCGCTATGCGTTGCTAGAAGGCCTTCGTGAGAAGAAGCGGATCGGCGTAAACCCTTATTCTTTCGGTTTTATCGGAAGCACGGACACCCACATGGCCACGCCCGGGGCTGTCAGCGAATACGATACCCCCTACAAGTTCGGGATGGTTCGTGAAAAATTGCTTTCTGTGGGAAAGGCCCAGCGAGGCCCTCTCTTCTGGAATCCAGGTGGGCTGGCGGGAGTGTGGGCGCAGGAAAATACCCGGGATGCCATCTTCGATGCGCTCAAGAATCGGGAGACGTTCGCAACCAGCGGCCCACGCATCGTGCCGAGGTTCTATGGAAGTTGGGCGATTGATCCCGGGATATGCGCCGCTGCCAACTTCGCGCGAGCCGGCTACGCGGCGGCGGTCCCCATGGGCGGGGTCCTTCCTGGGCGGCCGGCCGAAGCGGCGGCGCCGTTTTTCGCCGTCTCGGCACTCGCCGACCCGGGGACGCTCGAAAGGCCTGGAGGTCTCCTCCAACGCATTCAGATCATCAAGGGGTGGGTGGGTGACGATGGCCTTTTCCACCAGGAGATTCACGAGGTAGCGGGTGATGCCGATAACGGCGCGGGGGTTGACCCCGATACTTGCGTTCCGAAGGGGAAGGGAAGCGCTTCGCTTTGCTCGGTTTGGCAGGACCCTGCCTTCGATCCGAGCCTGGATGCGGTCTACTACGCCCGAGTGGTCGAGAATCCAAGCTGCCGCTGGTCAGCCCGGCTTTGCATCAGCCTGCCCGAGGGTGACCGGCCCGACGGTTGTGCGGCGGAGCAACTGCCCCGGACGATCCAGGAACGCGCCTGGACATCGCCGATTGCCTACACGGCCGAGTCCCAGGCTCTGACCAGCCACCCACTCCCCTAGACGTTTTTTGGGGCGGGGGGGAAGAGGCGGATTCCGCCGAAAACAAAACCCTCGAAAGTCTCATCTCCTGTAGACACATGGGCATTGGCGAACAGCTCGGAGTTCCTCAAGGGGTGGCCTGTTCTTTTCGCCCAGGCTTCCAACCCAAAAGAACGTACTCCATGGGCTTTCGATAGGCGGCCCTCTCCTCCTTGGCGGATATCCTCAATTTGAAGTCCTGGTTGAAGTAGTAGTTGACGATCCAGGGATGGGTGCGAGGAACGTCCACCGGGAAGGGAAGGGGAGAGCCCACCGCGACGCGCTCCTGCAGGTCAGCGTCGAGTGCGGCGATGGGCGAGAGGTGGTGGATGTAGGCCAGAGGGGCAAGGCAACGGATGGCCCCGTAGCCGGTGAAGAGAACGAAGAGCATGAGGGCGAGACTCTCGGAAAGGCCCTCCTTCGCCGATCTCTTCCACACCATGAGGCCGGCGAAAATCACCAGGGCCAAAGCTGGCACTCCCCACTCCGGACTAATGTCGGGGACTGAGCGCCAGGAGGTCAACATGGGGATCACGTATGCGTCTGCGGAAAAGGGGTTGTAGCCAGCAATTTCGGGGGTCACCCAAAAAAGGAGCGAGAGTACGACGCCCCACACGGCGAGTTGATGCCACGAGTGGTCACGACTGACCTGCCGACCGCCGAGATAAAGACCCACGAGTGCAGCCAGGAAGGGGTAGGCGTGAACGATATACCAGGGCCCAACCTTGGATATCCCAAGATAGAAAGCGAATATCGTCAAGAGATAGACGAGAAGAACCAGGTTTCCACGACGTTTCTGTGAGTCGGCGCCACTGGTGGGCAGGCTCGCTCTTCCAGCGGCGATGAGGGCCAGGGGGTAGATCAGGACATAAGGAAAGCCGCCGAAAATAATTCTCTGGCCGTAGTAGAGCGTGCGTCCGAGAATTCCGCCCCTCGGGCCGACCGCAAAATCCCCGGCCATTTGGTGCCCGACTGCAGTGAATACGCTGCGCACCTGGTCGGGATACTGGAACGCCTGGTAGCCATGCCAGAGAACGGCGACGGGCAGAACAGCGCATCCCCAACCCAACCAACCTGCCAGCCGAGGCCTTGCGCTGGCGATCACCGCGAAAGCAATCAGTTCGGCGGCCACGGGGATGACGACGATGGGCGCTTTGAGATTGAAAAGAACCGCGAGCAAAAGGTGGTGAGGCCACCAATGCCGAGAAGGTTCGTCAATAGTACGGATAAAGAGAAGTGCGCACGAAACGAGTAGTAGGCAAACCGTGGGTTCCAGCTCGCCTGTCCTGGCTGAATGCAGATAGAGAAACTGAAAGCTGGTTATCAAGACAACGCCAGCCGCGAGCCCTGCGCGTCGCCCTCCCAAGTAGAGCACCAGCCGGTAGGTGACAAGCACAGCCAAAAGCGCCGAGAGTGCGGATAGGATTCGCATGCTCAGCATGCTCTTGCCGAGGACCGAGGCGACGCCCGCACGCGCCCAATACTGGAGGGGCGCATTGGCGAAGGTGTCGTAGACATAGACCGCGCCCCCAGAGCGGAGTTCAAGAAAATTTCCGCTGGCCAGCATACCCAGCGCGATATCCTGGTAGAAGGCCTCATCTGTGCCGACCACTCCGTATTGCCCGATGCCCAGGAAAATGAAGGGAATGGCCAGGCTGCAGAGGATAACGGCCGCGGTGAGAGGCTTGAGCGAAGGTATCGACAGCATGAGTCGAGTCGAGCTTATGATATTTCGGTACCGTCTGTCGGTGTCAGTCGGAAGGACATCTCAGGGATTGGGAATGGGTCAGCTTGAACCTGTCGAGCCGTGTCGTCCCGGTTCTTTAGAGCTGGCCTGGAGGAGTGTGAGGCTCAATATCTTTGTCGTTCTCGGGTCACTTGTGACTGGCCTGGGCGGATGTGCTCCAGATCAGGCAATAGTCGAGCCCCAGCTTGTGTTGGTCTATGCGACTTGCTCCTTGAACCGGGAAGCGCTCTCGCCTTACCGAACGAGCGAAACCATTCTGGCACCGACCCATACCCCGAACCTGGATAAATTTTCCAGGCGTTCTGCTGTTCTCCAGCGCCATCAGACCGAGTCTGGCCAGTCGGGCACCAGCTTTGCTTCGATTTTTACCGGGACCCAGGCGCCCGGCCATGGGGTTTATTTTCACCCTGTGCGCATATCCGGTGATGTCGAGTTGATTGGGAGCCGGTTCAGGGAGGGGGGCTATGTGGCTCACAGCTGGCTCGAACATCTGATGGCCGGAGCCCATCTTGGGTATGCGAGAGGCGTTCCTATACCGAATCGTCACGCGACCAAGCTGTTGGGCGACGATCCCGAATTCATCGCCATTCTCGATCGGCTAGCGGGTGATCCGAAGGAGCGCGCATTCGTGATGACCAACTTTACGGTCACCCATGGGCCGTACCAAGGCCGCGAACTGAATCGGTATTGTGATGGGCACCCGGAGCAGTGTGAGGTGGGCAATTTCGAAGATGCCAATTTTTTGAGAATGCTTTATGCGCTTGAGCATATTGCTCTCGCATGGGATTTCGAGGCCACCGCTGAAAAGTACAAGCTTTCAAGCGAACAGAAGCAGAGGCTACGGCAGATCATTTCCGTGCTTTATGCCGCCGATGTCGAAGTTTTGGATCGCCTCTTTGGAAAAGTAATGGCCGAAATCGAATCCCGCGGGCTTGCCGAGAGAAGTGTCATCGTCTTCACCTCTGACCATGGAGAAGCGGCTGATCGAGAAAATCTCGCCTTTCGCTGGACCCACGGGATGCAGCTCGCGCCTGACGTGCTGAATGTTCCGGGTATGGTCTTTGCCCCTGGGCAGGGGGTCAAGCCAGGCCTGTACGAAAAAGTGACTCGGTCGATCGATCTACTTCCGACCCTACTTTCTCTCGCGGGTATCTCTTACTCCGGGCTTCCGGGCGCTGATCTCTCGCCGGCGCTCAGAGGGGAGGCCCAACCGCCTGATCTCACCGCGTTCAGTCACACGGCTATCCTTCCCGAACCTTTTTATCGGGATATCGAAAAGTATCCTTATCTCCACAGCCTTTTCCCTGATCGGGGTATCGATCACATCCAGGTGGGCTTACGGCGAGGCGATATGTTTTTTCAGCTCACCCCAAGTGTCGAGACCCGCGAACTCGTACCAGCGCTTTACGATGTGGAGACCGACAAGGGTAAGGTGGACAATCTATTTGACCCGGATAACCCCGATCACCAGGCAGCCCTTGGCGAGCTGGGTCTGTATCGAGAGACGCTGACGGCTCAATACCAGTTGCCAAAAGCGCACCGTAGGCTCTCTGAGGAGGAAGAAGAAGAGCTGCTCCGTGCGCTGGGCTATATCGAGTAGGCGAAGTTGCGCATCTAGGCGGTGAAAGCTGCCTGAGGATTAATTACTTCGTGAATTGGACGGCTCGGTCTATAATGGGCTTGTACTTGGGGGGTGGTCCGTGGACGGAGAAAAATTGGAACGGGCTTTTATTAAAATAGTGGACGCACCCAACGCACCCATTCGCAGTCTCCCCTGTGGGTTTTGTGCAGTGGCCTGTTTTTCTTGGCTGGCCCTATTCTGGCTGACCCTTGTCCACCCGGGTCTCGCCCTTGCCCAGGCCCCGGAACCCGAAACACCACCCC
>DUCT01000133.1:0-9590 GCA_012959665.1 Myxococcales bacterium
GGCGGGTGATTGGGAAACTGAACCCGAAGCGTGCCGTCCGGCGCCTCTGACTCCGTGAGGATCGAGCGCGTTTCCTCCTGCAGGTGCTCGGCCGTAACCCCGGAGTGGCCCTTGGCCCGGGCCTTGTCACTGGCGGCGTACCAGAGTCGCCGAACCAGGGCTTTCTGCAGTTCGGTCTTTTCGATCCGGGCGGATTCCGAAAGGGGCGTGCCAAAGAGAAAATCCTCGAAGCGACTCGCCGTGGAATTGCACTTGGCATCGCTCTCGGCTTCGAGTTGCCCGATGCTGTCCAGGATGACCTGGGACGAATAGTCCGGGCGCATCGCCGATGCTTCGGGGTCAGGCGGGGCAGCCCACACCCGCCCGGGCGAAAGCAACTGTGCGCCCAAGAGGAGGGCGAAGGTGCGAAGGGCGATATCTCGAAGGCTCAGAGAACGAATCATGGCGGGTCGCAAGCTCCGATCGACGGCGAGGCCAAGGGTCCTGGATACCCAGACCCATTGCAGACCGCCGAAAATCTCACGATACCAGACAATTTTCTATTTCTTGACTATCCAGTCGTAGACCGAACCGAAGAACCGGGATGCGCGCGCGCCCGAGAGTTCCTGATGGTCTAGCCGGTCGCCGAGTCGATTCATGATGGCGATCCCCAGCCAGCGAAGGGGTTCGGGCTCCCATTTGGAAAAGGATGAGCCAACCCAGGGCAGATCGATCCGGGGCGACGCCCTCTCCAGAATAAGGTCGGCGAGGGTCTGGCCGGCGAGATTACTCGCCGCCACGCCCTCCCCCACGTAGCCACCCGCCCAGGCTTTCCCGGCTGGGCGATCGATGCCCACCGCCGGACGCCAATCCCTGGGAATCCCCAAGGCCCCGCCCCAACAGTGGGTCACGCGGACGCCTTCAAGGATGGGGAAGAGTTCCTCCAGGGTTTGGCGAGCCTCTTTGAAGACTTTCTCGTCCGGGGAAAACTCGCTGCGAATCTTCGACCCGAAGAGGTAACCGCCACGCGCACCAAAAGCGATCCGATCGTCGGCAGTGCGCTGGCCGTAGATCACCATCCGCCGAGGATCGCCAAAGGTCTCCCGGGCCTCGAGCCCTATTTCATCCCAGGTTTCCTTGGAAAGAGGCTCGGTGGCAATCATCATCGAGTAGAAGGGAAGCATTTCGCGCCGATGGCCTCGGAGCGAATCGGTATAGCCTTCGGTGGCCCGGACGATCATGGGAGCCCGTATAGATCCGCTCGGGGTGAGAACCTTGTCACTTGCAATCTGTGTCGCCGGGGTTCCCGAATAAATCTGAACGCCCTTCTTGGTCAGCACATCGACTAGTCCCGAGACCAGGCGAAAGGGATGAACCACCGCGCAATGCGGGCTGAAGAGAGCCCCACTTGCTTTCGGACCGCGAACTCGCTGGGCGACCTCATCGCCCTCCAGCCAGCGAAAATCGTCCTGGCCGAAACCCAGGGATTCCCATTCTTTCGCCTCAGCGCGCAGGTGCGCCTCGAAGGCCGGCGCCGTTGCAAGGTTGAGCGTGCCCCCCTTGGCGTAGTGACAATCAATTCCCTCTTCCCGGGTCACGCGGCCGATCTCGTCCACCGCCTGAAACATGGCCCGCTGCAGGCGGAGGGCCGGCTCGCGCGTGGCCGGGTCGCCGAAATACGTCGCCATGCCGGCCATCTCGCCCACCGCCCATCCGCCATTCCTCCCCGAGGCACCAAAACCCGGAAAGCGGGCCTCGGCGATGGCCACCGACAGGGAGGGGGCCAGGGACTTCAGGTAATAGGCCGTCCAGAGTCCCGTGAATCCGCCCCCAACAATCGCCACATCCACATCCACATCGCCGGCCAGGGGAGACTGGGCCGGCTGGGAGGCGGTGGAGTGCCAAAAGCTGAGATTTCGCGAAGGCGTTTCCTCAAGAGTCGACATCCGTCAGGGCCTGACTGAAAACGGCAACAGCGTCATCCCGTTGACGATTCCTGAACGTCCCCGATTTCTCAAGTCCGTCGCGAGTGTGAATTCAAGAATCTCTCCGTCCCGATCGACCTCCACAACCACCTGCCCTCCCGGAGGAAAGAGACGATTGGTTTCACGAACCGAGCGCGGCGCAAAAACCGGCTCTCCCCCATAGGAGAGAATGATGTCACCTTTCTGGATACCCGCCTGGCCCGCGTGGGAACCCGACGCCACCCAATGGACCCGTGACCGGTTACTTCTACCGTCCTGGTAGAGGAGTTCATCGTAGGCCTCGACACCAATTTCATCGACGAGCCGAGCCTCGACGGCCCAGTAGTCTCCACGCTCCTCGACATTGAGTTTTCGGCGCTCTCGGAGCGCCCCTTCACGGATCGTCTCCCTCTCCTCCTGGGCTCCGCCATACAGTTCCTGTACCCGATCCCCCCTGTCATCGGCAGACGGGGACGAGGACGGAGTGGCGGAGGACGAAATGGGAGAGGGCGCAATGGGAGAGGGCGCAATGGGAGAGGATGAAGAGGACGAAGATGAAGAGGACGAAATGGACGGGGAAGCGGAGTTGTTCGTCGAGGCCTCCGCAACCGGGGCGGCCGGGGGTAAAGCGTCGGGTTCCCCATCGAGTGGAAGCGCGTCGACACGCGAACCCTGTTCCCCGGACTCGGGCGGCGGCCAGAAGACAGCCCCAGCGAGTGCGAGAAGCATGGCCCCGGCCAACAACAGTCCAATGCGCTGGGCTCCCTTGGTCACCCGCGCACCCCTAAGCCCCGCGATGAACACCTCGATGGGTCCCTCGATAGGTCCCTCGATGAGCCCCTCGACGAAACCCTCGATAAGCCCCCGGCATCGGCTCGATCCACTGCCCCAGGGAACTCCGCCCCTAGGCCGGCGCGGATCGGGTTCGGCTTCCCGGATCGGGTTGGGCTGATCAACGCAATCGCACCCAGCGCCGCGTACTCGACCGCCTCAAAGCCCATGCGCTCTCTCTCCAGCATTCCCCGAATGTACAGCGGCCCCACGCGATAAGTCCAGACACATCTTGCTCGGCCTACTTCGCGTGCTTCAGAATCTCCCGGGCCGCGTTGTGGCCGGGCAAGCCGGTCACGCCTCCGCCCGGGTGGGCGCCGGCTCCGCAAAGGTAGAGCCCCTCCACGGGCGCCTTGTATTGCGCATAGCCGGGTAGCGGACGCATGTGGAGAAACTGGTCGAGGGTCATCTCCCCATGGCTTCCATTGCCCTCGGGCAAACCAAAACGGGCTTCCAGATCGCCCGGCAGCAGAACCTCCTTGTGGAGGATCGAGTCCCGCAGTTTCGGTGCATACTCGCCGAGGGTCGAAAGCACCGCGTCGACAAAAGCTTCCCGGTGCCCCTCCCAACTTCCGTTGCGCAGCTGATAGGGCGCATACTTGGCGGTAATCGACATCACGTGCTGTCCCGAGGGAGCCAGATCGGGATCCGTCAGGGTGGGAATTTCGATATCGAGGTACGGGTGCGGCGAATAGTCGCCGTATTTCGTGCAGTCGTAGGCGCGCTGGATGTACATCATGTTTGGAGCGATTTGGATGGTGCCCTCGAGGGGGCTCGTATCCTTGTCACCCGCCAACGCCGTGAACTCCGGCAAGGCTCCCAGGGCCAGATGAATCTTCGCCGCCGAGCCCCGATATTTAATGTTCCGAACATTGCGTACCACCGAGAGATCGAGCAAACCCGGATCGAGCAACTCGGTAAATGTGGTGCGCGGATCGGCGCTTGAAACAATCGTGGCCGCACTCAGGGTCTCGCCGTTTCCAAGCCGGACGCCCGTCGCCCGCCCGGCTTCCAGTACAATATTGGCCACGGCACAGTCGGTCAGAATCTCCACGCCCGCGGACCGAGCGGCGGTCGCGATGGCACCGGTGATCGCCCCCATCCCGCCCCGCATGCCGCCCGAAGAACGAAAAAGCCCCGTATTGCTCAGCGCCCAGTTGTAGAGAAGCGTGTACGCCGTGCCCGACTCCCGGGGTCCCCAGGTGATATCGCGCACCGCGCTGGCGGCGATCGCGCCCATCAGCACATCGGATTCAAACCATTCCTGGAGAAGATCCGCCGACGGCATGGGGAGCGTCTTCAGGAACTGGTTGAAATTCTTCCGCCCGAGCTTCCGCATGGGGCCCGCCATAGTCCTCGCGCTGGGAAAGTCACTCCAGCCCACTTGGGGAAGATCCGGCGGAGTGATCTCGAGCAGGCCCCGCACTGCCTCCGCCATGGGGCGCAGTGCGGCGAGGAAGCGCGGGTAGGCCTCAGCATCCGATGTTGAAAATTTTGCGATTTCCCCGACCGTCCGTTCGGTATCCCGCCACACGGTCAAATGCGAACCGTTGGGTTGGGGAACGAAGGCCACCGCATCCCTGGGTTCAATGGCCAGGCCATGCTCGACAAGCTTCAATTCCTTGATGACCGTCTGGCTCAAATAACCCGCGCCTCCGGCACAGGTCGATGCCTTGAAGCCCGGAGCAAATTCCTCGGAGACAGCCGCACCGCCCACATCCGATTTTTTCTCCAGCACGGCAACCTTGCGACCCGCTTTGGCGAGATAGTTCGCCGCGACGAGGCCATTGTGGCCTGCCCCGATAATGATGACGTCGTAGTCCGACATGGTTTTTGTCCCCACTCTGTTCGCGCCGCCCGCTCATTGAGGCGAACGCTCAATCGATGGTAAAACTGCTTATACGTTCCCGTCGCGCAGAATTTCCAGCGCGCCCAACCGGCCCGGCCCAGCTGTAATGCCGCCTCCGGGGTGCGTCCCCGAACCGCACTGGTAGTAGTTCTTCACCGGCGTCCGATAATCCGAATACCCGGGCGCCGGGCGAAAAAAGAAGAGCTGATCGAGGGTCAACTCACCCTGGAAAATATTCCCCTCGGTGAGCCCCACCCGCTGCTCGATGTCCCAGGGCGTCAGAACCTGCTTGTGGAGAATCAGGTCTTTGATGTTCGGCACGAAGTCCGCCAGGGTGTCAATCACTGCGTTTCCGAAGGCGTCGCGCTGGGCGTCCCGGGTCTCGTAGGGATCCAGGGCATAGTTGGCGTACTGGACAAAGATCGACATCACATGCTTGCCCGGAGGCGCCATGGTGGGATCGTTGGCCGTGGGCATCTCCACATCCATGAAGGGACGCTTGGAGAAGCCTCCGTACACCGCGTCGTCATACGCCCTTTCGAGGTAGTCCATATTGGGGCAGATCTCAGCCATGCACTGGGCCGACGCGTCGTCACCCAGGGCCGAGAAGCGCGGCAAACCGTCCAGGGCGAGGTTGACCTTGCCCGACGAGCCCCGGTACTTGAAGTTGTCGATGGCCGAAACCAAATCATCGGGCAGTTCCTTCTCCTCGAGAAGTTTTCGGAACGTCACAGTGGGATCGCAGCCCGAAGCCACGACCTTGGACGTGATCTCGTCACCGTTTTCCAGCACCACGCCCACGGCGGTGCCGTTCTTGACCAGAACCTGCTCCACATGGGCGTTGCAGCGAATTTCGGCCCCGTGGCTGCGCGCCGCGCTGGCAATCGCCTCGCTCACCCCGCCGGTGCCTCCCTGCTGCGCCCCCCAGGCCGTAAAGGCCCCGTCGAGTTCGCCCATGTAATGGTGGAGCAACACGTACGCGGTCCCCGGTGACTTCGGACCCAACATGGTGCCGATGATCCCGTTGAGCGCCATCAGGGATTTCAGGATGTCGGTCTCAAACCACTCATCGAGAAAATCGCTCACGCTCATGGTCATCAGCTTGGTCAGGCAATGAAATGATTTCTTGCTCATGCCTTGAACATGCTTGCGCAGGTAGTTGAGATCTCGCAGACCGCGCAGGCCCGGCGCACTCGGGTCCGGGGGCACTGTCGCGAGAATCGGCTTCACCGCGTGGGCCATCTCGTACATCATCTGATTGAAGAGCGGGAACATCTCCGCATCCCGCTTGGAATGCCGGCGAAGCTCGTGGTAATTGCTCGAGTCATCGGGATGGGTGAGCAGGTAATCGCCGTTCTCCATGGGGGCAAAGGAGCTCAGCAGAGGCATGATGTGAAGCCCGTGCTTCGCGAGCTCCAGTTCGCGAATCACCTCCGGGCGCAGAAGGCTCACCACATAGGAACAGACCGTGAATTTGAAACCGGGATAAATTTCCTCGGTCACCGCGGCACCGCCCACCAGGTGCCTGCGCTCCAGGACGAGAACCTTGCGCCCCGCCTTGGCGAGATAGGCGGCGCAGGTCAGGCCATTGTGGCCGCCGCCGATAATGATTGCGTCGTATTGCTCACTCATGGGGATTCCCTGTCTGACTCTCTGAAGAGTTGGGGTGGATGGGACGTTTACGCGCGTTTGCGCGGCGGATCAAAGAAGGGCGTCTCTACCACGTGGGCGGGCACGGTGAAGCGCTGGCCCTCGATGGTCATCTCGATGTGGAGCCCACTGCCCAGCTTGGCGTGCTCGGGCTTGAGCCGTGCCAGGGCCACATAGCGCTTCATCACCGGTGACCAGGTTCCGCTGGTGGCCTTGCCGATCTGCTTTTTCTTGCCGGCATCGGCATACAGGGGAATGGCATCGATCCAGGAGTGATAGGGGAGCATCAGCGGCATCCCGAAGCGGGCATAGAGGGCTTCCAGGGCAACCACGTCCACTTGAATTCCCACCGTGGTCCAGGCCCTGCCCCGGGCGACTTCTTCGCGAAGGGCGCGCTGGCCGATGAAATGGTCCTTCTTCAGGTTGACCACCCAGTCCAGGCCCAGCTCGAAAGGTGTCGAACGCTGAATCGGATACATGGCGTGAGTCGCCGAGATGAACTCCGCGTCGATGAGCACCAGACCCGCTTCAATGCGAACCATGTCCAGGGCGATATGCCCAGCGGGGCGGAGCTTGTACTCGTCCGACTTTTCCATCAGGGCGTCCCAGACGGGGAGGCTGTCATTCGCGTCCATGAAGAGCTCGTAGCCGAGGTCGCCCGTGTAGCCATTTCGCGCGATGCGAACCGGGACGCCGGCGACCTTGTCTTCGATGATCCGGAAGTATTTGAGGTCATCGAGATTGGCCGAGGTCAGCTGCTGGAGCACTTGACGCGAAGTGGGGCCCTGAATGGCCAGCGCACCCTGCTCCTCGGACACCTCCTCGATCTGAACGTCCATGCCGAAGCCCACATCCTCGAGCCAGTAGAGCAACGACATGGCCGTGGTGAGGCGAAAAAAATCATCGCCCAATCGCGCAATGGTTCCATCGTCCACGATGTGGCCATCGTCATCGCACCAGGCGGTATAGACGATTTGACCCACGCGGCATTTCGCCACATTCCGGGTGGACATGCGGTTGAGCAAAGTCATCGCATCGCGTCCACGCACATGATATTTGTAGAGCGGCGAAATATCGAACATGCCGCAACCCGTACGGACGGAATAGTATTCGTGACTGTGATCGAGTTCGTAAGCATTGGCCGACAGGTAGCCCGACCAATCCTGCCAGCTCTCCCCTTCGCATAGCTGCGAGGTGCGTTCATGAAAGGGTGTGGGTTTGAGCATCGCTTCTCCTTCGGCGCCGAGGGCTTCCCTGAAAACGGGAAGACGCCTCGGCCAGAATCATCGTTCGTCGAATTTTGGTGGGTAACTCTTGGGTGATCAATGTTTCATTGCGCGTCTGATTGCGCGTTTGATTGCGCGTTCAACTGGGCGTTCAATGTAGCCACCCGTCCGGGAGCGGGACGCTTCTGGACCCCGGCCACGGGAATCCGATCGCGGATCTCGTCGCGAAAGATTCCGACCCCGGACTCGAGGTCCGATAGACGCCCCCCGGTGTAGCGCTCGGATTTAACGCCCTCATTGGTAAAACGGCAGAGGCTCAGGTCTTCGCGGATCACGTTGCGAATGATGCGCTCGCTGAGATACCGGGCAACCCTCATCTCCCGCCGGGCGTCGGGCAGCGCCACGCGAAAAGTCAGGAGCTGGCACGAATCGGGGCCCGTGGGAAGCACCTGGTAGCAGTCGGCGACATCCGGGCATGCCTGAACCACCGCGGAGGGAAAGAGGCCGTAGTAGATCCAGGCCCGGCGAAGATGTTCGGGCAGATGCGACACCTCGGGCAGCAGGCGCTGGTAGGCGCGTTCGGCCCAAACGGAAGATTCCTGATCGCGTAATTGCGAGGAAGCCTGGGTGCCTTCGCCTTGTTCAAAATTTTCTTCGTAGCTGGTCCCAAAGAGTCGGCGAAGACCGGGGTGGGCCATGGGGATGTGGTAGCCCTCGGAATCATTTTCGACGAAGAGCTTCCAGTTGAAATCGCAGTCCAGGGTGCGAGCAGGTCCCAGTGGCTGCATTTCGGAAAATCGGTAATGACTCGCCTCGTCGAATTTTTCCGCCATGAGTTCGGCCACGCTCTCCCCGTCCCCGGCAAAGCGCACGAAGAGGAAACCCATCCACTCTTCGAGATCGAGTTCGGGGAGTCTCACTTCGGACTTCTCGAGGCGAGAAAAGCTTTCCTCCTCGGGAACCCCTTTCAGCTTGCCGTCGAACCCGTAGCGCCAGCCGTGATAGGGACAAACGATCTGGCCCGAACAGTGCCCCGACTGGCCTCTCACCACCCGGGAAGCTCGGTGGCGGCAAACGTTGTCGAAGGCGCGGAGCACGCCGTCCCGGCCCCGTATCACGAAGACTCGCTCACCCACGAGGTCCACGGTCAGGTAGTCGCCCGGCCCAGGTACGTGGCTGGCATGGCCTACCATCAGCCAGTTGCGCCGGAAGATGCTCTCCTTCTCGAGTTCAAAGAACTCGGGGTCGTGATAGATCCAAGTGGGCAGGGTTGCGCATTCTTCGGTCTCCAGATCCTGAGGCCGACTCGAGGACGGAGCCGGCGCGAGACCCGGCGCGGCTCCGGAGAATTCGGCGGGGAAGATGCTTCGCAAAAAACCCCGACACGTCCCCCGCGCCCTTTCGAGGTCGAAGGACCCGCGGTCACCCAGCAGCGATTCGGGCAATGAGGACAACATGTGGTGGAAGGCCCGACCCAGGGCTTCGGTTTCGAGGTGCGTGTAGCCACCCTCCGTCGCGATCGCCGCGAAGGCCTCCACCCGTTGCTCCTCCAGTTCGGCCTCCCGCGCCGCGCACACGCGCATGTAATCGTCCCGGGCCCGAGCCTCACCCCAAAACGCCGCCCAGACCGCCACCCGATGGGGGTGGCAGAGTTCGGGGTCGAAGGCCGCATCGATCATCGCCTCGAGGCAAGCCACCGGGGAGCCCCCGTGCGCGAGCACCGCCTCGCGCTGGCGGAGCATGTACTGGCTGTCCACGTATTCCAGAGTCTGGAGCAGGAGAGCATCCTTGCCCCGGAAGTAGAAGTTCACGATGCCCGTGGAGAGTCCGGCACACTGTGCCACCCGGGCGACGGTGGTTCCCGAGAGCCCATGCTCGGCGATGCATTCGATGGTGGCCCCGATCAATTCCTGGCGGCGGCGCACGTCTCGGGGCGGCTGGGGCGTAGCCTTCCCAGAAGCGGAAGATGAGGGGGGAGTAGAAGGCGAAGGGGGAGTAGAGTTGGAAGGACTCGCGCTGGAAGAAGAAGAGCTGGCAGAACGGACCTTCGGCGACGACGGTTCGGACACGGCCTTGCCGGGACTCGGGCGG
>DUCT01000133.1:9694-21497 GCA_012959665.1 Myxococcales bacterium
TCCGGCAATATTGATCCCTAGTTCAATTTTGGATCTCGAGAGCGCCTACTCGACTGAATCGACTCCTCCTCTAACTCCACCGCTACTCCACCGCTACTCCCCCCTCTCACGTCATCCCCCTAGGGGGTTTTGGCCAAGGTGGACACCCACCCGAGCCCCTTGGCAGAATGACGGGCCGGGATGAGGAATCTCAGACCAGGGGGCTCCGGGAGATCCCACGAGAGAACCCGATGATGGAAAGGAAGAGCATGTCACCCCCGAGCGAGACCCAAACCGGCGGCTGCCTGTGCGGACAGGTTCGCTACGAATTCCAGCGGGGCAGCGTGCTCGCCGCCCATCATTGCCACTGCACCGATTGCCAGAAGAGCACCGGCTGCGGCCGAGCGACGATCGTCCTGGTACCCAGCAGCGGGGTGCACTCCTCGGGCGAACTGAAAACCTTCACAGTGCGGGGCAGTGGCGGCAGCCATGTCACTCGGGGTTTTTGTCCCGAGTGTGGTTCTCCGATCTTGAGTTTCGTCGAGGAAATGGCGGACCTGAAGTTCATCAAGGCCGGTAGCCTCGACGACCCGAGTTGGGTCGAGGTAGTGTCCAGTTTCTGGGAAAACTCGGCCCTGCCCTGGTCACCCGTCGATGCCGACGTGCCTGCTTTGCCCGGCAACCCCGAAGCCTGATCGATTCGAAATGAGCGACTCGGTGCCTGGGAACCCACAAGGAGCAGCGGAAATGAGCCGGAACTCTCAACTCGAACGCCGAGACGCCACTATGGGTCGAGGCGCCATGGCGTTTTACGAGCAGCCCATCGAGCTCGTGCGCGGCGAGGGAATCTGGCTCTTCGATGCCAACGGCAAGCGGTACATGGACATCTACAACAACGTGCCCGTTGCCGGCCATTGCCACCCCCGCATTGTCGAAGCCATGCGGCGCCAGGCCTCGACTCTCAACACTCACAGCCGCTACGTCAATGAAACCGTGCTCGCGTATTCCGAGCGTCTGCTGGCGCATCACGCCGACCCCCTCGATTCCCTGATCATGGGCTGCAGCGGATCCGAGGCTCTGGAGGTGGCTGTCCAAATGGCCCGGGCCGCTACCGGGGGCCAGGCTCTCCTCATCAGCAACGCGACCTATCACGGCAATACCACCGAGATCCGCCGCATGACGTTCGGCCCCTTCGAGCCCGACTACAAACGGGTTTCGTTTCCCCAGACCTACCGGCCCCTGGCCGAGGGGGCCTCGGAAGACGAACTGCGGGACCGCCATCTCGGCGAAATCCAGAGGGCCATAAGCGGGCTCGAGGCCGAGGGAATCGGCCTGGCGGGCATGCTCTTCTGCCCAATCTTTGCCAACGAGGGGCTACCCGACGTGCCCAAAGGATTTCTTCCCCAGGCGGCGGCCCTTGTCCGGGCAGCGGGGGGGCTCGTCATTCTCGATGAAGTCCAAGCGGGCTTTGGCCGCACCGGCCGCTGGTGGGGATACGAGGTCATGGAGTGCACCCCGGATATCGTCACCATGGGCAAGCCCATGGGAGCGGGCATTCCCCTGAGCGGCACGGCGACGTCGAACGCCATCGCGAGCACCTTTCACGAGAAATGCTTTTACTTCAACACCACCGCCTCCACGCCCCTTCAAGCCGCGGTGGGAAGCGCGGTTCTCGACGTCATTGAAGACGAAGGCCTGGTGGAGCGCTCGGCCCGAGTCGGAAGCTTTTTGCTCAGCGAACTCATGCCCTTTATGGACCGCTACGAATCCGTCGGGGACGTTCGGGGTCGGGGACTCTTCATCGGCATCGAGTGGGTCAGCGACCGTGAAAAGCGCACCGCCGATCGGGCAGGCGCTGGCGCATTCGTGGAGAGAATGAAGAACAAAGGCTTTCTCATGGGAGCCGCAGGCCACCAGAACAACGTACTCAAGCTAAGACCCCCGCTGGTATTCGAGCAGGCCGACGCCGAACTCCTGCTCACCGCTCTTGACGAGACGATGCGCGAGATGCACGGCTGAGTTCGGTGGGTAGGGCTCAATCAGACCGATCGGCCGAGTGTGGCGGTTTCGCCTTCTTCGGCGATCCTTGCCCCAGCCTATTCCAACATGAAGGCCCAACGGGGAGCAGTTGTTCATGACGAAGCCATCTTCCATGACGAAGCCATCTTCCAAAGACACGAAAGACACGAAAGGCACGAAAGACACGGAAAAATCTGGACAAAGTTTTGGGCTCACCGCCGTCACGCCCAGCCCGGTTTGACGCGGATGCAGCCTTTCGATGCCAGGCGCTTTAGCGGCCTCTTCTACGCCGCCGCCGCATGGAATTTTGCCGCCGCCGCTGTCGCCCTAGCCGCCCCGGAGTTCCACGCCCAGGCGTTCTTCGGGTCCTCGGATTCTCTCTCGGCACCCGGGGCGAGAATCAACCACCAGGTCGTCTGGATCTCCATCGCTTTTTTTGGCGTGGGCTACCTGATAGTGGCCCGGGAGCCTCGCAAGAACCATGGCTTGGTCCTGATTGCCGCGATGGGCAAGGCCAGCGTGGGCATCCTGTGGATCGACGGCTATCTCGAGCACGCCGTCAGTGCCCTTCTCCTGGTGGGTGCAGTCGGAGACCTGATCTTCGCCGGACTCTTCGCGCATTTCCTGATTCGCGCCCGGCCCTCCCGAGCTTTGCCCAGCGAACCGAGTCCCTGAGCTAACGGATCAGTTTGAGAGAGTGGGCAGCGGTCTCGGCGTCGGCCCGTTTCTTATCCGACTTTTCTCTCCCCCCAATGAAAATCAGCGCGACCGCTTTTTTCTTCGGGCTCGCTTGGGCAGGTCAAAATGTTTGGCGAGTTCCGGAAAGGCATCCACCGTATGGGGGAGCGCCATAGCGGCGACAAAGTGCTCTTGGAAATCGGCCTCCACGGCGGTCTCGATTTTCTCCACGCGCTGAACCTGGCTCTCGATGGTGCGCCGGGCTTCGGCGTTGAGAAGCGCGGCCACCGCACCGGTGCCCGCCGCGTTGCCTGCCGACGAGACGTCCCCCAGTGCGCAGTCCGGGATCATGCCCAGCACCATTGCGTACTTCACATCGATATGGCTTCCAAACGCTCCAGCCAACCGAATCCGATCCACATGATCCACCCCCAGGTGATCCATCAAGAGGCGCACCCCGGCATAGAGCGCCGCCTTGGCGAGTTGAATCGCGCGGACGTCGTTCTGGGAAATGCGCAAGGCGGGAGGTCCATCGCTGAGCGTGTATGCGAAGGTGCGATCGTCGGCGACGACTCGGGAGCTGCGCGCCGCGAGGTCCCCGTCTATCAGGCCGTCCGAGCGGATCACACCGGCGAGAAAGAGTTCCGCAACCGCCTCGATGATGCCTGTCCCGCAGATGCCGGTTACGCCCTCGGGACCCAACTGAGCCTGGAAGCCCGGATCGTCAGACCAGAGTTCGCTGCCGATCACGCTAAAGCGCGGCTCCAGGGTTTTCGGATCCACCCGCACGCGATCGATAGCGCCCGGCGTGGCCCGCTGGCCGCAGGAGATCTGTGCGCCCTCAAAGGCCGGTCCAGTCGGACTCGATGCCCCGAGCAAACGGCCAGCACCGGAGAGAATAATTTCTGCGTTTGTGCCCACATCCACCAGCAGGGTCACGGCTTCGCTCTCCCAAGGCGCTTCGGCGAGAAGCATTCCCGCGGCGTCGGCGCCCACATGCCCCGCGATACACGGCAACCAGTACGCTCGACCGCCCGGGTGAATATTCAATCCGAGGTCACAGGCACGTACGGTCACCGCGCCATCCGTCGCCAGAGCAAAAGGGGCCATCCCGAGTTCTACCGGGCTAAGCCCCAGGAAGAGGTGGTGCATGATGGGGTTGGCGACCAAAACGATCTCAAATACGTCCTGGGCTGTGGCCTCCGCTTCCTGGACGAGTTCGACGACCATGCCGTCCACCGCTTCGCGCACCACCCGGGTCATCTCGGCTTCGCTCCCGGGATTGAGCATCACATGGGAAACTCGGCTCATCAGATCCTCGCCAAAACGGATCTGGGGATTCATGACTCCCTGGCTTCCCAGAACCGCCCCGCTGAGCAGATCACAAAGATGCGCGGCGATGGTGGTCGAACCCACATCCACCGCCACACCCAGGAGACGCTCCCGAAGACCCGGCCACAGGCCCACTACTTCGCGCTGGTCGCGGACAGCCGCAGTCACGCAAAACTTTTCGGCACGTAGACATGCTTGCAGGCCCGGAAGCAGACCCGGGTCGAGGGCCAAACTCGTCAGCTGCCACTCCTCTTCCAGGGCGCTCAGGAGACGCTCCAAATCTCCGCTGGGTTTTTCCAGGCTCGGCGGTTGAACTTCGACGTAGTGCAGGCGCACGGTGGGGTCGAGTTCGATGTTGTGGCTCTCGAAATCCTTGCGTACGACTTGACGGTGCAACTGGCTCTCGGGAGGCACATCGATAATGCAATCGCCCTGGATGGTGGCGTGGCACGAGAGACGCTCACCTCCAGTGAGCGATCGCCTGCGCGCATAGCGCTCCTCGGGCTCGGAGATCGGGCTGAGGTGCTCCTTGGCCGAGCGAATTCCCTGGGCAGCGGACTCGCCTTCATGGAGAAGAATTTTGCAACGTCCGCAAATCCCCCGGGCACCGCAGACCGAATCGAGATCAACGCCCAGTTCGCGGGCGGCCGCAAGCAAGTTCGTACCCCGAGCAAAATAGCCCCGCTTGCCCGACGGCGTGAAGGTTACCAGCACATCCCCCGCTTGATTCGGCATGGTCTCGACGATCCCTCTTCATCCCTCTTCTTTGGGAACAATACCCGCTGCCCGAACGACGCGTTCAAGGAAATCCGGGGGGAACTGGCCTTCCAAGTCGGCCACCTGCTCGGCAACCGCCAGCTCGAGATCCGAAGAGCAGGGCTGGCTTTCTCTGCGCCAATCCTCCAAATACTTTTTGCTCGACCCACCTCCGGCTCGGCGGGAGGCGCGTTCAATCGCGCGGTCGAAGCGCGCATCGAGGGTGCGCTTGACGAGACTCTTGCGGCCACGGCGACCAACCACTCGAGACGGAATGTCCCGCCAATAAATCGTGATCAGGCGTTCCACGAATCCTCCTCATGGACAACGGGCGCCGAAGCATCGATGCCCAGCGCTGCGCCAAGGGGATTCAGGCCGGTATAGCGATGCTCGAACTCAAGCTCCAGGCGCTCGGCGCAATCACGAGCCTGGGCCATCAGGGCCTCCGATCGCGATTGGGCCAGGTAGACCACCCTGCGGTAGTTACCAAAATAACTGGATCGCAGTTCGGGATGACGATCGAGGCCCAATCCGCGAATGACGAGTCGATCGAAGTTTCGAACCAGAAAATCGGTCAAGTAAAAACTACCCAGTTCCTCTTCCTGGATTTCTTCAAACACTTGACCACCCGAAAAAAAGGAATAGCAATGCGGGCCCGGAAGCCGCCGAACGCCGTGGGCTTCGAGGACCTTGTCCAATTGTCCACCGGTGCCGCAGTCGGCATAGGCCACGAGAATCTCATCGTACTCATCGCCGGCCTGAACCAGCCGTTCGGCTACAGCGGCTGGAATCCTGTCCGGCTGATTGTGCAGACTGGCCGGAAGCCATTCGGTGGTCAGGTGGCTCCAATGGTTCAGTTTCGCCAGCGCGGTGATCTCCCGGGCCAAGGCGGCGCAACCGATCAGGAGAATGGACGGACGAGCTTCCATGACGGGAACCTCAGCTCGCCGCTGCGCGCTTCGCCACGAGTTCCTTGGCGGTATCGACGGCCGTCGCGGCATCCCGGCAATATGCATCGGCGCCAATTTTCTTCGCAAAATCCTCGTTCAAGGGAGCTCCGCCCACGAGGATGATGTAGTCGTCACGAATACCTTCCTTAACCAGTTCTGCGATCACCACCTTCATATAGGGCATGGTGGTCGTGAGCAGCGCCGACATCCCCAGGATATTGGGCTTGTGCTCTTCGATGGCCTCCCTGAATTGCTGATAATCAGTATTGACCCCCAGATCGAAAACTTCAAAGCCCGCGCCTTCCATCATCATGCCCACGAGGTTCTTGCCAATATCGTGGATATCGCCCTTCACCGTGCCAATGACCATCTTGCCCACGGGCTCCGCCCCGGTTGCGATCAGCAGGGGTTTGAGAATCGCCATGCCGGCCTTCATGGCGTTGGCAGCCAGAAGCACTTCGGGGACGAAGAGAATGCCGTCCCGGAAGTCAATTCCCACAATGGTCATTCCCGCCACCAGCGCTTCGTCCAGAGTACGCGTAGGCGACCAGCCCCGACCCAGAAGGATTCGAGTGCCTTCATCGATTTCTTCGGCCAGACCATCATAGAGGTCGTCGTGCATTTGAGTGACAAGATCTTCGTCGGATAGATCCGCGAGGACGATTTCTGCCTCTTCGTCCATCGTTTCATCCGCCATGGCTCTGCTCCCTACATTTTCAAATTCGTGTTGTTCGTATCAGAAAATCGCCGACCTGACCTCAGCGAGGATCAGCCGAATCAGACCTCAATCCCACCGTCCATTCCCAGCCTTCGTATCTTCAATCGCAATTTGAATCGGGAAGTGTTCCCGGATCTTGGCGTCAACGCCAGACTCAATATACTCAGGGTAGTGACTGGAAAGAATTTCCCTGACCTTCTCGTGAGCTCGATCATAGACCGTCGGGCTGCCACTTTCTTCCCAGTCCCCCACCGGACTCCGGTCCCCCACTTCGGGATAGAGGTACTCGGTTCGCATGAGTTCCAAAGTTTGGGGCTGATTCAGAAAGTGACCATCGCCAAAAACCACACTCTCAATTTCCTTGAGCGAAAGGCGCTCCTCGGTGACTTCGATCCCGCGCAGGATTCGCAAAGTCGCGCCCAGCATATCATTGTCGATCACGATGCCTTCCAGAGATTGGCCCATCAAGCTACCCACGGCTCCCGGGTAAGTGGCCACCATATTCCCTCCGGCCAATACCGCGCTCAACGTTGTCAGGGCCTTTTCGTATCCCGCCTGGGCGTCCATGGTTTTGGAATCGGTCATGCCGCTGGGCACGCTGGAGATCAATCCATAGTGGTTGACCAATTGGACCGTCGCGGCGGTAATCAGTGCCTCTTCCCCGCTCCCCCCGCTGAAGGCACCGGTCCGAAGGTCCGAGATAAAGGGCCACATTCCAAAATTCATGGGGCAGTTCGGGTTGATGAGATGCACAACCGTGAGACAAGCCAGGGTTTCGGCGAATGTTTGAACCAAAGCACCCGCGAGGGAAGCCGGCGCTGTGGCGCCGGCTTGAGCGGCGATGGCAACGTCCACGACGAGACCCAGCTTGGCCAACTTGACAAGTACCTGGGCGTTCTCCTCGGCGAAGCGGAGGGGCGAAACGATGGGACAACCCCCAAAGCAGCAGAAAGGGCGCTCTAGAAAAGCTCCCTCACGGCCGAGGTAGAGATCGAACAATCCGATCAGCGGTTCTATATGACCCACCGTGGCGACACCCAGGGAAAAGGTCTTGCGCGTCCCCGCCAGCGCCGCGTAGGCGGTATTCATGTCATGGACGTAGAGATCGTGGCTCCACTCCGGGGCGATGAAGGGCTGACCGAAATAGTGGATGTGCTCCATCCGGTCCACCAGTCGAGCGGTGTCGTAAACATCCAAGAGTGTCGGGTCACGGAAAGTCTGGGACTCATAGTCGAGAATCTTCACCGGCTCGCCCGAGGTCGTAAGGATGACGTCCTGGTTTTTCACCTCCATGTCCAGAGCGGGATCCGGAGCATGAAGGACATAGCTCTTGGGCGTCTTCGCGATGGCGTCTTCCACCAGGGCGCGAGGAAAACGCAGCCGACCGTCTTCGCCGAGCAGACAACCCTTGGGCAGCACCGCGTCTAGAATCTCCGGAATTGGATCACCAATGCCGATATTCTCGAGTACATCGAGGGCGGCGGCATGAATCCGTTCGATATCTTCGGAGCTCAGGGGCTTGTAGGCACCCCCGGGCATCCCGGCCCGTACCGCGTGGCCCCCCTCATCGGCTGCGCGTGCAGCCAGCCGGGCATCACGGCCGCCTCCACGACGCGAACGGCGCGGGGCTGATGTGGGCGGAGATTCGTGCTCGCTCATAATGGTCTCCTGGAAAAATTGGCCGTTAACGCCTCCGAGTGCGCCGTCGGCCCTCCTTGCCCTTGCTGCGATCAATCGGGCCCAGCGCCCCCTCGATCGCGGCATCGTCCGGGGGCGAGCCCGGGATGTAACCGTTTAGACTTTCGACGATAGCCGCCAAGTGACTCGGCGACGTTCCACAGCAGCCGCCAATAATGCGCGCACCCGCGTCCCGAGCCAACCTTGCGTAGCTCGCCATGATGTCCTCATCGCCCTGGAACACCACTTCGCCATCCACCATCTCCGGGATTCCACAATTCCCCTTGGCAATGATTACATCCCCGTCCTTCGCCCCCCTGCCAAGACCAAGCACAGCATCGACCAAAGTGGCCGGCCCAACGCCGCAATTGGCACCATACGCCACCAGTTCGACGGGCAGGGTTTGGATGAAGCACGCGGCTTCCTCGGGAGAATCCCCCATCATCGTGTGTCCATTGGTGTCGAAGGTCATGGTAGACGATACGCCTAGCCCCGTTCGGGCGGCCGCAGTAACAGCGGCGGTCAACTCACCAAACGCATAGATGGTCTCGATCCAAAGTACATCGACCCCGCCCCGAACCAGCGCCTCCGCCTGCTCGCTGAATAATTCCTCGGCGCGCTCGGGAGTCAGCGGACCCAGAGGCTCCATGATTTCCCCGGTCGGCCCCATGGATCCCGCGACAACCACCCGACGCCCCGCCGAATCCCTGGCCGAGCAAGCCAGGCGCGCACCCGCCTCGTTGATTTCCTGGGTCCGACCCTCGGCCTTCTCCATGGCCAACCGGCACCGGTTCGCCCCAAAGGTATTGGTCAGGATGATATCGGCGCCTACTTCGAGAAAGCTCTCGTGCAGACGGGAAACATTTTGGGGTTCGTCGAGATTCCAGAGGTCGGGCGCCTGCCCCGGAGGCAATCCCATACCCATGAGATTGGTACCCGTAGCTCCATCGGCGACCAGATACTCGCGCTCGGCAAGAAGTTCCCGCAGCAAATCGCTCACTCGTCCCCCGTACACCGACTCATCAAAAAAACGGATCCATTGTCCATTGCAGGCCCCTGGCTACCAGCGACCATTGCCCGAGCGCATATCCTCGGGCGAGAGAAGAATTGGGAATTTCTCTCGAATTTGTCGATCTACATCGGGATCGATGTACACGGGGTAATGGGACGAAAGAATCTCCTTGGCTCGCTCTGCCGCCCGTTGACGCATACTGAGCGAGCCCGCCTCCTCCCACTCAGCCGGGGTTCCGCGATCGGCGACTTCGGGATAAGCGTATTCTGAGCGCATCAGGGCCAGGGTCTGGGGCTGGCGAAGAAAATGTCCCTCGCCGTGCACGACTTCATCGATGATTCCATAGGAGAGCGTCTCCTCGTTGACCTCAATGCCCCGTACTGTCCGGAGTACATTGCCCAGCATGTCGTTGTCCGCCACGATCGCCTCATAGGAACAGCCCATCAGGCTGCCCACCATCCCCGCGGACTCGGAGACGTTGTTGCAACCGGCGAGAGCCGCCAGAGCCACTGTGATCCCCTTTTCGTAGCCCGATTGATTATCCGGTGACTTCGAGTCCGTCATTCCGGCTCCGACGGAACTCACGAGCCCGTAGTGGTTGATCATCTGGGCCGCCGCGGCGCTCACAACCGCCTCCTCACCACTCCCACCGCTGAAGGATCCGGTTCGGAGGTCCGAGACGAAGGGCCAGGGTCCCATAATCACCGGATACCCCGGATGGACCAGATCGACCATCAGCAACGCGGCCAGGGCTTCGGCAATAACCTGGACCAGCGTACCGGCCAGTGCGGCCGGCGCGGTCGCCCCCGCCTGGGGTGCGGTCACGACCCAAACTGGCGATCCGAACTTTGTCGCCTCAATACAGACTTCGCTGTTGTGCACTCCATAACGCAGGGGCGAAATGATCGGGCAGCCACCACCGTGACAGAAGGGCCGATCCTTGAATTTCTTCTCACCGCCGGCCACCATGTAGAGCATCTCCAGGGTGGGCTCCACGTGCTCCGCATAGGAGAAGGTGAGGGCCGTATGCTTCTGAGTCCCGGCCACGCTCGCATAGGCGGTATTGATGTCACAGACCTTGAGGTCCGCGAGTTCGGTGGCGACCACCAGACGCGAGAACGCGTGGATATTGTCCATACGATCCACCAGCCGGGCGAAGTCGTAGACATCCAGAATAGTTGAGGGCCGATATGTGTCGGCCCCTGGGTCTAGGGCGTTGACCGCCTCGCCGCCGCCATAGGTATGAACCCGGGTCCCACTTAGATCCAGATCGTAGCGCTCGTCCTGGCCGCACCACTGAATCGCTTTTCCGGCATGGGCGATGACGTCTTCGACCAGAGCACGAGGAAAGCAGAGGCGATCGTGCTCGTTGATCTTGCACCCCTTTGCCAGAGCACGCTCCCTGAGCACCGGAATCGGATCCGCCATGCCAATATTCTCGAGCACATCCAACACAGTCGTATGAACCTGCTGCATTTCCGGATCACTCAGCGGCTTGAATCGTCCACCAATCATTCCGGGCCCAATGGCCGTAGCCGGGGGCGGATTTTCAAGCCGAGCTTTCCTGCCTTTTCGCATCCTGTTGCTCCTGATCCCAAGCGCGCTCAATCAACGAATCTCGCGACCACGCGCGCCGGGCTATGCACGCTCCCGCCCAGCACGTCGGTGCTCGTTTCGGTCCGAGAGCTTCATTGTACCAACCCGTCCGTCGATGCCAGGGTCAACTGCGCTCAGAGGAGCAGGAGAAACGACCGATACCCGAACAAGTCGGCACCGGCTCTTCGGCGACCCTTCAGGGTCGGGATGCCCCATGCCGGGCAATGGGCTCGATTTAGGGACGCACCCGCTCCAGATACCACTCGGCAAAGGCCTGGGTGCGATCCTCCATTGGGCCATAGGGGCCGGGCACGTAATAACGCGAATTCACACCTCGCTGGTTTCGCTCGATGATCTGCTTGTCAGCGATGCTCGTCACGTCCCAGAGCCAGCTCAGATCTTCCACCGAGTAGTCGACCCCCTCTTGGGACTTGCCGTTCACCAGCCAGAGAACCTCCATATCGGTTCGCTGAGCAGTGCGCGGGATGAATAGATAAACCAGACCGTGGTCCGGGTACGCGAGGAAGAAACTGGCTGGTCCCGTTTCCACGTAGGTGAAGAAGCCTTCGCAATAGTCCTTGAAATCACCCATGAGCGGTGCCAAGGGGCTTCCGTCACGGCTTCCCGTCACGGAACCTTCGTACATGGCATCGTTCGCGACGGCAACGCCCTCGCTCCCCGCGCCGTCACCGAAAGGCCAGTGATCGATCTCCTCGATCTCGACCCCCTGGGCCACAGCAAGGTCGGAAGCGCGCTTGCGTAGATCAACGTTGCTTTCTTCCGATTTTTCCGTCGCATGAAAGCGTGAAAATTCCGGATGCGCTGGACGGCAGTGATAACACTCCTGGTAATTTTCAGTGACTAGTTTCCAGTTGGCCGCCACGGTATAGGAAGCACGGTGGGCCACCTTGGCATTGGCCCACCCGAAGCGTCCAACAGATTGACCGAGAACTTCCTCAACTCGGTCGAATGCGGGCGGCTCGTCGGCAAAGCAGACAAAAATCAAGCCTTCGACCACTCGGCAGTGGATCCTGGCCAGCGAGTGGGCGTCAAGGTTGAGATCCCCCATATTCCGAGCCGAGCGCA
>DUCT01000134.1:0-943 GCA_012959665.1 Myxococcales bacterium
CAGGACGCCGTTATCCCGAAGTTGGCCGCGCCAATCCGGCCCGGCCCAGTCCCAGCGACGACCCGGGCCCGGATCCCCCTCATTTTCCTCCATGGAGTCCAGGGACACGATGGCCCCGGGCACGCTACGCGGATGAAAGTGTGTCGCGTGAATGCCCTTTTCATCGGTCTGCCAGACCGCCTGAGCACCCTGGGCCAGGGCATGCTCCCGCGCGCCGACCCCGTCCTCGCATTGCATGATCAGCATGTAGCCGCCCTCCCCCCGGCGTGCGAGATGCCGGGAGGCGGCGGTGTCCTCGCGAACGGGCGCAACCACTTCCAGAAAATCAGTGCCCACCGGAAAAAGTCCGTTCTCCAGCCCGAAGAACGAGATCCCGGGATCGCGATAACAGACCTCGGCATCAAGAAGTGTCCCCAAGGTCTCCAGGGTCGGTTCAAGGTTTTCGGCGACCAGACAGACCTGACGCAATCGCATGGGGGACTCCTTGCTGGGGTTTCGCGCCACGATACCACCGAGACCCCACGTTTGCGGCCTCGGGACGCTATTGACATGCAGTCTGCCAATTCGTGATACTCGGGCATTCGACCCGGAGATACACGGGCGCCGGGGGACCACTCGACCTCGAGGCCCGGCGAAATGGAGGACCAAAACCTTGGCAGAAGGCGATCGGATTTTTGGCGCGGAACTCTCACCCTACTCGGTAAAGGTACGCTCCTATTACCGCTACAAGGGTCTCCCCCACCGCTGGGTCGTTCGCAATTCGAACACCATGGCCGACTATCAGAAACACGCGAAGATCCCCATCATTCCCTTGGTGGTCAGCCCGGATGACCAGGCCATGCAGGATTCCACGCCGATCATCGAGACCCTCGAAGCGGCGCACCCCGAGCCGAGCATTCACCCCTCGGATCCCGTCGCCGCTTTTGTTTCCACTCTGCTCGAA
>DUCT01000134.1:1012-1505 GCA_012959665.1 Myxococcales bacterium
TGGGCTCGAGATGTCGATCAGATCGCCACCGCGGGTCGCATCGCGGCGACGATGCTGGCCGGCGCCGACGAAGAACAAGTCGCCGCAATGGCGGCGCAAATCCGTGAGCGTATGGTGGGGCGAACCTGGTTCGTCGGCTCGAACGCCCAGACCGGGCCGCAGATCGAACAGTCCTTTCGCGACGGCCTGGCGGGGCTCAACACCCACCTGGCCACCCGCCCGTACCTCTTTGGCGGACGACCGGCGTTTGGCGATTTTGGTCTTTGGGGGCAGGTCTACAATGCCTGGACGGACCCCACCGGCAGTTCTCTCGTGGAGGCCGCCCCCCATGTCCTCGACTGGGTGCACCGCATGACCTGGCCCTCGGCCCAGGGCGAGTTCGAAACCTGGTCCACCCTCGAGCCCACCCTCATGCCCTTCCTTGAAAACCAGGTCGGTGGGCTCTTCATGCCCTGGACCCTGGCCAACGAGCGCGCAGTGGCCGAAGGAAGCG
>DUCT01000134.1:1535-3531 GCA_012959665.1 Myxococcales bacterium
TGGACCCAGAAGCCCCAGAAGTACCACGCCAAATCCCTGGCAGCCCTGCGCAAGAAATTCGCCGGTAGCGATGCCGCACTGCTCGGCCCCGTCCTCGAACGGGCCGGATGCCTGGCCGGGTTGAAGAGCTGATCGCGCACACTCCTCCCCCCCGGCTCTGAATCAGCAAGCCCGCCGAAAGGAAAAGCCTTGATCGATCTCTATACCGCGCCCACGCCCAACGGCTGGAAGGCCTCGGTGACCCTCGAGGAACTCGGACTCGCCTACGAGGTGCATCCCGTCGATCTTTCGAAGAACGTCCAGAAGGAGGAATGGTTTCTCGCCCTCAACCCCAATGGGCGAATCCCCGTGATCGTCGACCGCGAGGCCGATGACTTTGCGGTCTTCGAGACCGGCGCGATCATGGTCTATCTCGCGGAAAAGACCGGGCGCCTGATGCCCACAGACGCGCGGGGTCGCTCCCTCGTCATGCAATGGTTGATGTTCCAGATGGGCGGATTGGGTCCGATGATGGGCCAGGCCAACGTCTTCTTTCGTTATTTCCCTGAGAAGATCCAGCCCGCCATTGATCGCTACCAGAACGAGTCCCGGCGGCTGTTTGAAGTCCTCGACCGACGACTGGGCGAAAGCGAGTGGCTCGCCGACGACTACTCGATCGCGGATATCGCCAATTGGTGCTGGGTGCGCACGTACAAGTGGTCCGGGGTGCCGGTGGAGGGGCTCCCCAACGTGCGTCGTTGGCTCGATGCCATGAAGGAACGGCCCGGCTGCCGCAAGGGCATCGAAGTTCCCATCCGTCTGCCCAACATGACCGAGGATGCAGAAGCCGCCAAGAAATTCGCAGAGAACGCTCAAAAGTCTCTGCAGACCTGAAACCAATTACCCTTTAACCTTTCTTAACCTTTCTCAACCTTTCTCAATCCGTCTCAATCCTTCTCAATCCATCTCAAGTCAAGGGAGAACAACGATGAAGCTCGGAATCGGAGCCGTGGGTTTTGGACCCAAGGCCGTTATCAATTTGGAATTGATCAAGCGCGCCGAAGAACTCGGCTTCGATTCGGCCTGGACCGCCGAAGCCTATGGCAACGACGCGGTGACCACGGCGACCTGGGTGTTGGCTAACACAACGACCTTGAAGGTCGGCACCTCGATCATGCAGATGCCCGCCCGGCAACCCGCCATGGCGGCCATGACGGCGATGACCCTCGACCACCTGTCCGGTGGCCGCTTCATTCTGGGCCTCGGGCCCTCGGGCCCCCAGGTGGTGGAGGGCTGGTATGGCGTTCCCTACGGCAAGCCCCTCACCCGCACCCGGGAATACATCGAGATCATTCGCAAGGTTTGGGCCCGAGAGAAGGCTCTGGAACACCAGGGTGAGCACTACAGTATCCCCCTGGCCGGGCCTGCGGCCTCGGGTCTGGGCAAGCCGCTCAAGAGCATCCTTCACGGCAACCCCGAGATCCCCATCTACACCGCTTCCATCAGCCCCAACGGGATGCGCTGCGCGGGGGAGGTCGCCGATGGCGTGTTCCCCATGATGCTCGACCCGGAAAAGGTCGACAGCGTCTACCTGCCCTATATCGAAGAAGGCTTTGCCAAGGCCGGTGGCGGCAAGAGCCTGGACGATTTCGCGATCGTTCCGGGGGTCACGGTCATTATCAGCGATGACCTCGAAAAAGTGCGCATGTCCGTCAAGAACAACCTGGCCCTTTACATCGGCGGCATGGGGGCGCGCAACAAGAACTTCTACAACGATCTCGCCAAGCGCCTGGGTTACGAGGAAGCCGCGGTCAAGATCCAAGACCTCTTCCTCGACGGACAACGAGCCGAGGCCGCCCTGGCGGTGCCCGACGAATTGGTGGATGCCTGCCATCTGGTGGGCCCGGCGGACCGGATCCGCGAGCGCCTGCAGAGTTGGAAAGCAGCGGGCGCTAAAAAATGGGTTCACACCATGAGCATCGGCACCTTTCAGACCGAGGCTCTCGAACTCCTCGCC
>DUCT01000135.1 GCA_012959665.1 Myxococcales bacterium
GTGGGCGTAGTAATCGGTACAGGCGTGGGTGTGGGCACAGGCGTGGGTGTGGGCACAGGTGTGGGTGTGGGCACAGGTGTGAGCGTCGGTGCAATTGCGGTTGCGGTTGCAGCCGTCGGTGCAGGCTTCGGCCACGCTTGGGGCTTGGGATCAGGTATCGGCGGAGACACCGGGGCCGGGACCGCCTGGGGGGTGGGCGCGAGTGGCGGGTTCGTCCGCGCTTCGGGCTTGGGTGCGGAAGTAGTCACGCGGGGCGGAGCCGGCTTGGGCTCGGAAACAGACTTCGACGCTGGCTGCGGCTCGGGCTCGACGGTCGGCACGGGAGCGGGGGCAGGAGCGGGGGTAGGAGCGGGGGTAGGAACAAGAGCAGGAATAGGAACAGGGGCAGGAATAGGAACAGGGGCAGGCTTCGAAACGGGCTTGGACACCTGAGGGGGTGTGGGGGTCCGAGTCTTTGACCTAGGCGCTTTGCTCGGGCGCTTGCGGGCTTCGCCCCCAACCTTCGGCGGCTTGCCACCTCTCAGACGAAGCCACCGTTCGAGTTCGGTTTCGGTCGCCTGGGGCCGGACCGCGGGCTGGGTGATTTTTCGCGATGGGCGGGCCGATGCGGCCACAACAGCGCGACTCCCGCGGCTGGACTTTTCAGAGGTGGCTCGGTTTCCGGAACCACGCGTGGCGGGTGCACCTCCCGGTACGAGCTTGCTCTCCAATTGAGAAACGCGATTGCGCAGGTGTTGGAGCTCGCTCAGCTCGTCCCCGCCGAGGGCGGCATGGGCGGAACCCGCAATCAGCAAGCACGCAGAGCCCACCATGGCCGCCCACCCCATGGGGTGCGCGGAGCCGTGGCCGATTCTGCGGCGATACGCCAAGTCGGGTCGTCCGAGAGGACCCAGAGCCCATTCCCTCCGAAAGTAATTCCTCCATATCAATCGGCACAGATCCGCTCTCGCTGAAATTTCAGAGGTGTGTCGAGCGAGAATTTAGAGTGCAGAGAGGAGAAATACTGAGGGAATCCGTAGCTAAAAGGACCCTACTTTTGAGTCGAAATTTCGGATGTGCCAGGAGGGGTCTAAACCACCCAGATTCAGGGCCTCAGGCTCTGGCTGACATCCGGCCGAGGGACGAAAGGCGCCCGCTCCAGGCTGGTGGGGAGGTTCGAGATGTGAAAATTGATCTCACGGTACTGGTCCAGGGAAACTCCGTTCAAGGAATTGATCACGCTGGCCGGCCCGTCAAGCATGGGCTGAAAACTTCCGATACCGGCCACCCCCGGCTGGAGATCTCCGAAGGTGGAGGTCGTGAGGTGTTGACCGTCCACCATCACCCGCATCAGGCCGGTCACTTCGATCGTCATTCCATTCGGGAGCACAGCACCACCGCGAGCACTCGCGAGTTCCTCTTCCTCGACCGCTTCCATGGCAAAAAACGGGTCGTCCATATCTCCCGGTGCGTCCGCGAGGGAAGAGCCCGGAAACAAAAGCGCCCCCATGCTGGCAGCCAAAAAGACGCTGCAGAGCACAGAGGTGAGTGTTCCCGTTATTTTTGGCATGTGTCTCAATTGGTGTTGAACTCCGTGCTGAGCGGCAAACTGTGCAGGATGGGGATCATCATTTGGCCCATTTGGGCGTCATCCACTGGAGACCAGAGGCGACTTCCCCAAGAGTCGGAATCGTTGAAATTGCCACGCGCCAGAGACGCCTCCTGGCGAACCACAAAGAAGACTCCGTTCCACAACCGTTCCACTTCCTCAACTGACATGTTCCAGATGCCGCGAGCGGGGTCACTCAACAGGAGTTCCCCACCTTCAGCCCCAATCACCACCACAAAATGAGGGGTATCCATCTTGGCCAGCAGGATCAGCCCGGCCACACCCACCTTTGCAATCCGCGCGGCAGGAATCTTGAAACCGTCCGCGCGCAAACCCTCTTGTTCGAGGTAACGCTTCATGTCCAACATCGAAAACCCATCCTTTCGGATTTTCTCCGTGTCTCCCGTCTTCCACATGGACTCGAAAACTTCAAACTCGGTGGTCGGACGGCCGTAGTGGAAACTAAGCAGCGTCGCGAGCGCAGCCGAACCGCAGCTGAAGTCGAACCCCTGGCGAACCGTCTCCAGAAATCTCAACTCTTGCATACTCCGCACCTCGGCGTTGAATGAACTCCCCGCCGAGGAGAACCATGTGCCGTCCGCGAGAGCGGAGCCCGCGCCGAGAGCAACTGCCAAGGAGACGCAGATACACAAAATGGTGCGGCGAAACAGGGTGCTGACAAGAAGGTGACTCGAACTCAAAGTCAGTCTCCAATAATTACGTTGACTACGGTCGAGCTCTGAATCGAAACATTATTTCCGCTGTTTATGACCACAGAGCTGATACCGTCGAAGTCCGTGAATGCATTGCTACCAATGTTGACGCTTCCCGTTGTTACGTTGCCCGAAACAACATTTCCATCGACATTCGACTGCATATCCTGAATACTAATCGCAGTCGCCTCTCCACCACGGCTTTCTGAGAGCTCCGACTCCTCCGCAATTTCAAAACCCTCGAGCGCTCCCAATCCGAATTCTTCCTCCAGATCAAACGAATCTCCCATTTGGCCTGGAACACCATCATTCGCACCAGCAGAACCAGCCAACAGAAAAAGGACCGAAGCCAGGATCATCCAAAGATGATGCCGACCACGATCCATCGCCTGTCCTCTGCTTTGATGATTCATCACTCTCTCGCCCGAGGCTGTGCCCCAGATTTTTCACTTCGCCGGACTGGGCGGACAAGCCGTCTTCTAGCTCGTCCGCCCTCTACTGGAGAGAATGTCTCTCCCTGGGCCCGGAAAACCCGCCCGGCCTAGTGGCTGATCCCACCAGTTACGTCGGCAGAAACCTGAACGCTGACGTTTTGGCTGGCATTCGATCCCGCTGCCATCGCGATGGCCGAAACACCCGCTAGGTCTTTGAATCCACTCAAGCCATCGAGTGTCATCGAAGAATTAACAGTTGTATTGATCTCCAAAAGAGAAACCGCATTGCCTGTAACTGCAGCTTCCAATGCGGCACTTGCGACCGCAACTTCGTCACCACCAGTAATCACTATATCGTTGGAGAAACGGTCTCCTCCGTTGCTGTTTTTCGAACCACCGAGTTGCGCGCCTGATCCATTATTGACGCTGCTACCTTCAGAGGATCCGCTCCAGCCACTGGCACTCGAAAACGAGTTGTCCTGACTTCCAGAGCCTGTATTTGCATTCCTCATAGTGTCCTGGGTCTGATTCCCGTCACCTGCGAGAACGTTGTCCATATTCTCCCAGTGGTCCGCATTGACCTGAACACCGGTTCCTCGATTGGCGTCAAGGGCACTAATAAAGCCCTCAGCGTTGGTGTTTTCATTTCCAGATTGCGCAACACCTGTTACAACAAACGAAAGCGAAACCATGAAGCCAACAATCACCCGTCCGATTGATTTTCGCATTTCCATTTTCCTTTTCCTTTTCCTTTTCCCCTC
>DUCT01000136.1 GCA_012959665.1 Myxococcales bacterium
CGATCTGGCAATCAGACTGGCAATCAGACTGGCAATCACACTTACAATCAAACTGCCAATCAAATCGGAGCGAACACGATTCCTGCGGGCCCTGCGACCCGGATGGAGTCGCACCGCCTCCGAACGCGGGTTCGCGCAATTCGCGGAAGGAGTCAGCCGCAGAACACGAAAGCCGTGGGTCAAGGGAGTTGAAGGAGGGTTGTGCCGGTCTATTCCTACAAAGGAGTCTCTGATGGGGGGAAATCCGTCAAGGGAACCGTCAGCGCTGAGAACATGCGCGCCGCACGATCCCGAATGCGGGTCGACGGTGTCTTCCTGACCCAGATCAAGGAATCCAAAAATTCGGCGGAATCCACGAACGACGCCTCGGCGTCTCGTTTTCGTTTCGAACTGCCCACGCGTATCCCTCCGCTCCACTTGGCCGTAGCGACCCGACAACTGGCCACCCTCTCTTCCGCGGGCATACCCCTGGTTGAGTGCCTGACCGCCTTGGTGGAGCAGATCGAGCACTCGACGCTCAAGGGCGTCTTCGCTCAAATTCGAGATCGGGTGAACGAGGGCTCGGCCCTCGCCGATGCCATCGCGAGCACTGAGAAATTTGACTCGCTCTACACCAGCATGGTGCGATCGGGCGAAGCCAGCGGAGCATTGGGGCCGGTCCTCGTCCGCGTGGCCGATTATCTGGAGGAGCAGGTACGACTCTCCAGCAAACTCATCTCCATTTTTGTCTACCCCGCGGTCCTGCTGGGCTTCTCCCTCCTGGTGGTCGCGATGCTCGTCACAGTCGTCCTTCCCCAGATCACGAACCTCCTCCTCTCCATGGGACAGGAGTTGCCCTTTTATACCCGTGTCGTGATCGGTGCCGCTGACTTCGCTCGGAGCTGGTGGTGGGCGATGCTGGGCGCTGTCCTGCTTATGGTCATTGCGTTCCGAGCGTACCGACGCACCGAGAACGGACGCGTCGCCGTGGACAAAGTAATGCTCCGCCTCCCTCTCCTCGGGCGGGTGATTCGCGTGGTCGCCATCGCCCGCTTCACCCGAACCCTCTCCTCCCTCCTCGCGGCGGGAGTTGGCATCATCCAGGCACTGGATATCTCGCGCCACGTGGCCCGCAATGCGGTCATTGAAGAGGCCATCAACAACGCCCGAAGCAGCGTTCTTGAGGGGGCCTCACTCGCCTATCCCCTTCGAGCCAGTGGAGAATTTCCTCCCATGGTGATCACGATGGTGGAAGTCGGGGAACGCGCGGGCGACCTCGAGGCCATGCTCGCCAAGGTGGCCGAAACCTATGATGAACAAGTAGAGACGACGGTCACCCGCCTCACCTCTCTGCTTGAGCCGCTTTTGATTCTCGTTATGGTGGGAATAGTCCTCTTTATCATGATGGCCACGCTGATGCCGTTGATGTCGGTGACGAGTTCCCTGCAATGATCCGAATAAAACAAGAAGTGCCGAGAGTGCTCGCCGGGTACTCCCGCCCAATCAGAGAGGCCAACACAATGCGACAAGACAAACTTGCCCAGCACGCTATTCCGGTGGGCAGAGAGGCTGGCTTCAGTCTCCTCGAAATCATGGCCGTGGTTGTGATCATGGGGCTCCTGATGAGCATCATTGGCGTCAGCATCTCGGGCCAGATCGACAAGGCACGACTCGCCACAGCCAAGGCTCAAATCGCTCAACTGGAAAGCGCGCTCGAGCTCTACCGAATGGACAACGGGCGCTATCCCACCACGGCCCAGGGCCTCCAGGCCCTCATCAGCAAGCCCGGGGATGCCCCCGAGCCGCGCCACTATCCGCGAGGTGGGTACCTTTCCAAGGCCGATGCGCTGCTCGACCCGTGGAGTGAGCCCTTTCAATATGCTTCCCCCGGCAATCACAACAGCAACGGTTTCGACATCTGGACCCAAGGGGCCGATCTGGCGCCCGGGGGTGAAGAAGGCGATTCGGACATCGGCAATTGGGAATCAGGGGCTTAGGGAGCGTAACGCTTGAGTCGAGATGCAAGCCCTGGACGAGCCGGCTTCACGCTGATCGAGGTCATGGCAGTGGTGATTGTCATCGGAATGCTGATGGGCTTGGTTCTTCCCAACCTCAATTCGCGCAGAGGCGCACAGCTCGAAAGCTCGGCAAAGCAAATCGCTGGAACTCTCCAACTGGCCCGGGAACGAGCCATCGTCACCGGCGCCGCGCACCGAGCTTTCCTAGACCTCGAGGTCGGCACCAGTCGAATCGACTGGCATGTCGCCGAGGATCGAGCTTTTGCCCATCTCGCCGACCCCTCCGACCCCCTGCCCTCCGAAAGGCCAAGCCGCGAGTATTCCGACGGACAGTCGATATCCCTTTCACCTCCGGAGCGCGAGGAACGCGATTACTACCCCATTCCCAATCGGTTTGGCCGGGAGGACTGGCTCCCCGAGGATATCTTTTTCGTCGGCGTGAATACGGCGGACGGTTGGATCGAGGACGGAACCGTCCAAATCGTCTTCCAGGTCGATGGGACAACGGACTACTCGGAAATCGTGATGCGGGACAACTGGGAGAACCGGATTGTTCTTGAGATTGAGCCGCTACTCGACATCGTCCGAGTCCGACAGGAAGAGGATTCCTGAAAGCCGTGCTGCCCCGACTCCGCAAAGAAACTCACTCATCCGACCGGAACCCTGCACGGCGCGCCAGTGGCTTCACCCTGCTGGAAGTTCTCGCCGCCGTGGCAATTCTGGCCATGTGGTACGTGGTGATCGCCGCCATGGCCACCGACGGTCTACGGAAGCAGGGACTCAGCCTCCGACTCATGGAGGCGTCGGGGATCGCAAACCGCTACATGGCCGAAATCGAAGCCTCGACCCTTGACGGCACCGCCCCTCCCCTCCGGGACGAGGAGACCGAAGAAGGGGACTTCCTTGTCCACATCCTCATCGTCCCCTTTGGCTTCGGCGTAACCGTTGACAAAGAGGTTGATCCTGGGCGAGTCGGCGGCAGTCAAAACTCTCCCGACCTGAAGGCGCTGCTCAAATCCGAAATGCCTGGAATGAATCGCCACCTGGTATCGATCAACGTCAATGTAGCCTGGGAAGAGGGGCCGGGTCAGCGATCGGTTCGTCGAACCTCCTACGCGTTCAATCTCGCCGAGGCAAGGAATGTCTACCAGAGCAAGGAGGCCAAGGAAGCCGCTGAAGCCGAAAAGGAGGGGGCTTCGGAAGAAGACTTGGACGACCTTGAAATAGAGGACTTCCAGGGATGAGCCCAATCAACGAATTCCAAGCCACCAGAAATCCACGCCAACCGGGCTTCACCTTGATTGAAGTATTGGCCGCAGTTTTCCTCACCAGCATGGTGATCACGTTCGCCGTGAGCTTCTACATCGACCTTGCCAATCTCAGCCAGCGCGCCATCGCGCGCACCCGGGAAAACCTTCAGGCCGCCAGCGCCCTCGACCGAATTGGCCGCGATCTCGCCAATACCGCCTTTTGGCTAAAAGCGGAGGAGGC
>DUCT01000137.1:0-19630 GCA_012959665.1 Myxococcales bacterium
CATCGGGGTCGGGCAGCGTGATGGATTCGCCCTTCGCGTACCGATAGGTATCCCAAGGATCGTTTCGCTGGCTCGATATATAGGAATCGAACGAATAGCGGCTATGCACATGAAGGTCGCCGAAGAGGGGCCGGCGCTGGGGATCATGCCCGGCGCAAGCCTCCCGTTCTTCGGTGCGTTCAAAGGCCTGCAAGGGCGAACCCAGCAACCCAAAGAATCCAACCAGGATCAAGAAGAACGAGTAAAAGGGCATTCGTCGACGGGGGAAGCGAACCGGTGGCGATTCAGTTGTGCTCATCGACCCCGCCGCCCTTGAGGAATTCGAGAGCCACCCCAGCGTGCAGAAGCATCCCCGGAACCATGCCATTTTCGTCCAGAACCATGCGATTCGAATGCACCGGGGCAGGTTCGAGAATCGCCGGATCGCGCATCCCCAGAAAGAACATCGCCCCGGGCCATCGCTGAAGCAGGTAGGAGAAATCCTCGCCCCCCATGACCGGGGCCGGCATCCCCGCGTAGCTCCCTTCACCCAGAACCTGTTCCGCCACCGCACTCGCAAACTCCGTGAAGGCCGCATCGTTGAAAGTCACTGGATATCCAGTGGCGATGCTCACCTGGGCTTCGACGCCATGGGCCTGAGCAACCCCCTGAGCAACCCGGTGGATCCCTTCCTCGGCGGCCGCGAGCGATTCTTTACTTGTCGCGCGAAGGGTTCCGCTCAAACGCGCGGTCTCGGGAATCACGTTGTCTGTGGTCCCCGCGTGCACCTGGGTAGTGGTGATCACCGCCGGATCGAAAACATCGATTCTCCGGGTCACCATGCACTGAAGCGCCGCGACCATCTCGCACGCGGCGGGTATCGGATCAAGGGCGTTGTGGGGCATCGATGCATGCCCCCCCTTCCCCTTGATGTCCACCGCCCAGTCACTGGTGGAGGCCAATAGCGCCCCGCTTCGACCGGCGACCTGGCCACACCTCATGCGTGGGTCGATATGCAGGGCAAAGGCCGCATCGGGTTCGCGACCGCGCTCGAGCAAGCCTTCTTCGGAGCAGATCTTGGCACCGAAATGCCCCTCCTCCCCGGTCTGGAAGAAGAACTTGATCTCTCCCGCCAGGGAATCCCTGCGGCTCGCCATCAACCGAGCGGCACCGACCAGCATGGCCGTATGTGCATCGTGCCCGCAGGCGTGCATTCTCCCCGGATTCTCCGAGGCAAAATCGACGCCCGAGTCCTCGGGCATGGGGAGTGCGTCCATATCCGCCCGAAGCAGGACGCAGCGTCCCGCCGACTCGCCTTTCAGGGTGGCGACAAAACTCGTCGTACTCCCGCTCTCCTCGATCTCAAAATCCAACCCCGACAAGGCTTCCAACACCAGGGCTCGCGTTTCGGGGAGATCATTTCCAATCTCGGGCTTTCGGTGCAGTGCCCTTCGCAACTCGACAACGGAAGGTAGGATGGTTTTAGCATCGCGCTTGAGCTCATCGACCCAGTTCATTCAGATCTCCCCGGTTGGTCAACCAGAGTGCCCAATTCCCTCGTGGCTTTCAACTTTCCGGAGAAACGACGGTCTCTCCCACTCTCAACCGCTTCCCAGGGAGTGGTTCATTCGGTCGATACCATGGATCTCGACTACAGATCTCGACTACAGATCTCGGCTACAGTGGAAGCTGCCACCGAGGTTGGGCCGAGCATTCTTTCCCCCGCCCCAAGGCTTACAAGGAGTCTCTGACTATGCGCGTACAAATCGCCCTAAACGTAAAAGACATCGACGAAGCGGTGATCTTTTATTCCAAGCTCTTCAATGCCGATGTCAGCAAGCGCATGCCGGGCTACGCCAATTTTTCCATCGCCGAGCCGCCCCTCAAACTCGTCCTCTTCGAGAATCCCGACGCCGACGAACGACTCAACCATCTGGGCGTTGAGGTCTTCAGCGATGAAGAAGTCCACTCGGCCACCGACCGCCTCAAGGCCGCCGGTATGGCGGACCGTGTGGAGGACGAGGAGACCTGTTGCTACGCCGAACAAAACAAGGTCTGGTCCATTGATCCTCAGGGCACGCGATGGGAGTGGTATCGCGTGATTAGCGACGCCCAAGAATTCGGCGGCAAAGAAGTCTCCGAAAAAAAATAATCGAATCGCTGCGGCTAGTCGGCGACGGGTTCGATCACAAGCGTCGGAACCCCCAACGGATTTTCGCTGATCGTAAAAACTCGGGTGCCCGGCTTGTGTCCCTCCCGGATCTCGCTGACTTTCAGGCCGGCGTCCAACATTCTCGCCCGTGCGGCCCCTGCGTCGGGAACCGAGTAAGCCAGCCCCCAGAGCCGGTCGGCTTCGGCCTCGGCCTCTCCCGCACCCAACTCGGCGTCCGGCCGAAGCGGTGCGCTGATCTCCAGCGTCGTGCCGCCCAGCCTGAAGAAGAGCAGGCGCAAACCGCGTTTTTCAAAGGTCCGATCCAGGGCCAGGCGGATTCCGAGTTGTTCGCCATAGAACTCGATCGCCCGATCCGGTTCCCGGGTCATCACCACCACGTGGTCTAGACGGTCAACCGCCGACTCGGGCCCGGCCACTGGAAGCGCAAGAGGCAGAAGTTCTGGCTCGGACAAGTGCTCAATCACGAACATACGGACGCCCCGGGTATCCTTCTCCGGAAGCCAGACGTTGCGAAAACGTCGAAAAGCCCCGGACGGATCGTCATGGGCCAGACCCTCCACCGGCGCCGAGGGAGATAGGCCTCGTTCCCGCATCTCGTTCACCGCGGCATCGGCATCCCCCGTGCCGAGAGCCAGAGCGTAGAGGCCCGGACCCTTCTCTGCGAGATATGCGTTCAGGGCATCGGCCACCGGGGCCTCCGCCTCGGGCGCAAGCAACTCGATATAGGTGTTGGAGAGGCGAAAGATGACGTTTCGCGTGCCGAAACTGGGGTGCCCACCCGCCCATGACGGGCTGCGACCCAGCAGGGCAATGCATTTCCTCTGGGCGGCTTCCAAATCATCGGTGACAATGATCAGGTGGTCGATGTGGGTCAGCATGGATAAATCTCCACTCGAGTCCGCTCGCTGCAACTGCGTCCCGAAAAGAAGTTCAACCCTCTACGGTCTGCTTGAGTGCTGCAAAACCCGCGTGGTAGATTCCCTCGATCAGTTCACGCGCCGCACCTTCTTCCATCGAGGGATGCTCGAAGGTTGACTTCCAATCGACCCGGCATTCGGAATCACCTTCGTCTACCACGGTCATGGTCGCATAGTAGTCCTCAAAGGGAATCACCGGCTTCCCCGTAAAGCTGTAGCTGAACGAACGGGCGGGGTCGTCGTGGGCCTCGAGTTTCTCTTGGAGCTGGATGCCTCCGGGAATCCCGATGGTTCGAACCGCCCCGATCCCTTCCCCCTCGACACTGACCGATTCGATTCCGTTGGTATTCCAACGCAGAATCCCTCCGAAATCACGCAAGAGTTGCCAAACCGATTCGCCGCTCGCCGCGAATTGCTCCGTCACCATGACTTCCACGTTTCCCTCCCTCAATTTTCCGGCTCTCGATCGACCTGTTCGCCCATCGGATCCACATACATTACGGCCCCAGACTCCCAGCCGCCGTGAAGCAGTCTACACCAGACGAGGCTATCCTCTCGCACACACCCACAACCCCCGGGCCATATCAGGTTCTATTGAAATCATGAGCAAAGCACCCACCCGCCCCTACTACGATCCCTACGACTACGAGATCGATGCCAGCCCCCATCCCGTCTGGCAACGCCTGCGCGATGAAGCGCCCCTCTACTACAACGAGGACCTGGATTTCTACGCGCTCTCGCGCTTCGACGATGTCATGACGGCTTCTCTCGATGGAGAGCTATTCAGCTCGGCCTACGGAACGGTCCTCGAGTTGATGAGCGAAGAACCCAATCACTCGCCCATGATGATCTGGCGAGACCCGCCAGAGCATACGCGCCTGCGGAAGCTGGTCAGTCGGGCCTTCTCGCCACGACGCATTGGCGAGTTGGAACCTCGTATCCGGGAAATCTGCCGAAGGTATCTCGACCCGCTACAGGGCTCCGGGGGGTTTGACTACGTCGAGGAATTCGGCGCGAAACTTCCCGTCATGGTCATCAATTCTCTGCTGGGGGTGCCCGAGGAGGATCACGACCAGATTCGCATCTGGACCGACCAGTTACTGCATCGCGATCCCGGCGAGATGAAGAGTTCTCGCCGGCACGCAGAAATCTCTCAAGAACTCTGGGGCTATTTCGCTCGCTATGTCGCCGACCGACGAAAGCACCCCACCGATGACATGATGAGTACGCTGATCGCATCCGAGATCGAGATGCCGGACGGAGACATACGAAAACTCGACGACACGGAGTTGCTCGCCTTCATCGGCCTTCTGTCGGGCGCGGGCAACGAAACTGTTGCGCGCTTCCTCGGCTGGTCGGCCACGGCCCTTGCCGAATTCCCCGACGAAAGGCTCCTGTTGACCGATGATCCAAGGGGGATTCCCAATGCCGTCGAAGAAATCCTGCGCTACGAAGCGCCGTCCCCGGTCCAGGCTCGGAGATTGACCCGGGATACGGAGATACATGGCCAGCGGGTACCCCAAGGCGCCCGGTTCCTCCTGCTTACGGCATCGGCGGGGCGTGACCACCGGGAATACGACGATCCCCATCGACTGAACGTGCGACGCAAAATCGACCGACATGTCTCCCTGGGCTACGGGCTGCACTTCTGCCTCGGGGCCTCCCTGGCCCGGCTTGAAGCGCGGATCGCCCTCGAAGAAACCCTGATTCGATTTCCCGAATGGGATGTGGATTGGGAAGCCACGGAGAGAGTGCATACGAGCACCGTGCGCGGCTATGCGAAAGTTCCCATCCGGTTCTGAGCCCGGCCTCAACCGCCTTTGCGGGGAAAAATCCGTAGAATCTGGGGAGACCCGAACCTGAACAAGTGGATTAATTGCTCTTGCTTGCCGTATTTTCGGCTCGAAGCAAGATCCACTTTCGCCAGAATTCCCTGCCCTGGAATTTCCTCGGCCTCGGCCTCATAGAGCACCCCCTCAATTCTCAACCGCAGATTGGGATCTCGGCGCAAGTTATCGAGCCAACGCGAATTGCTGGTTCTCAGGTACGCCTCGCCATTAAGAAGGACAAACCAGACCGGGGTCTCCCGCAATTCTCCGTCGGCATCGAAGGTCAGTACTTCGATGGTCTGAACATCGCTTACCCGATCCCACTCGGGAAAATCTGCTTCCGCTGCAGTTCCCCCCACGAAAATCAGGAGGGCGACGAGCGCCCTCTGCCATCGGCACATGGGGAAAACCTCCGTTCACGAGCGCAATAGCAAGATTGGGCTCTTTTCGAAATCTCTACTAGCCCTGGAAGGACAATCGGATACAGCTCGAATCGTGGGACTGAGAATTTTTTTCACTCTCCCCGCCAAATCGGTCGCCTCTTCTCAATCCACGCCGCCACCGCTTCGCGGTAATCGGGCTGTTTCATCATTTCGGAAATCAACGCGTTGGCCTCATTCACCGAGGCGCCCACATCCCGGTGCTGGTCGGTATAAATCTGACGTTTGCTCGCCGCCAAGGACATGGGCGAGACCGATTCGATGAGTTCACGCACGTATTCGTAAGTGCGCGGCAGCAATTCATCGGGCGGGAAAAGTCGGTTCAAGAGCCCGAGTTCCATGGCCTCCTCGGTCAGGAAAGTCCGGCTGGAAAGCAGGAGGTCATTGGCGTGAGTAAGCCCAATCAACCGGGGTAATAGCCAGGAAAGCCCGTACTCCGCGGGTAGATTCAGTTTTCCGTGAGCCGTGGTCAGTTTTACGCCAGGCGCTGCAAACCTCAAATCCGCGTAGCAGGCGATCACGAAGCCGACTCCCGCTGCCGGGCCATTGATCGCCGCGATTACAGGTTTTTTCATGCCGAACTGAAAGGCGAAATCCGCATCGAATTCCGGGCGTATCCCGTAACCCGGGCGCGCAAGATCCTCTGGAGTACCCGGATCGTAGGCCCCGCGCTGAACGTGGCTCTCAAGGGCCGAGGTGTCGGCGCCCGCGCAAAAGCCCCGGCCGGCCCCAGTCACGACCACCGCCCGAATATCCGGATCGCTTTCGACCCGGGCCAGCCCATGGCGATACTCGGTATGCATCCGCCCGGTCCAGGAGTTGAGACGTTCTGGCCGGTGCAGGGTCAGGGTCGCAATCCGATCCTCAATCTCAAAGCGGGTGACCTTTAGATCCATCAATCTCTCCAGCAATTGGGCTCCCGGGAGCAACATGCTCGAAAACCGAGGTTGGCCGAAACGCTTCTAAAGGTAGCGCGCAAGCAGTCGATGAACCGCCCGCCAACCCAACATAAAAATCGTGGTGCCCTACGGATCCACCGCTAAAGTTCCCCGTGCACCCTTTTCGGAGAGGGAGATCCTCCTGGGTATTGACCAGACAATCGACGAGGCTTTCCGGCCTGTTGCCAAGGTCTTCTCAGACGTGGTCTTCTTCTCTGTCCCGGTTGGCGAAACCCAAGTCCCACTGATCGTTGTGTGGCTCGTGGCCGGTGCCGCGTTCTTTACCTTCTACCTTCGATTCATCAACATACGCGGCTTTCGCCACGCCATTCGAATCGTCATGGGCAAGGAGGACAAACCCGGAGACCGGGGCGAAGTATCACATTTCCAAGCGCTCACCACCGCGGTCTCGGGCACCATTGGGGTTGGCAACATCGCCCATGTCGCGGTCGCGGTATCCGTGGGCGGCGCGGGCGCGGCATTCTGGATGGTTGTCGCCGGATTCCTGGGGATGGCCTCGAAATTTGCCGAGTGCACCCTCGGCGTCAAGTACCGCAACGAGAACCCCGACGGTTCGGTCTCCGGTGGCCCCATGTTCTTTCTCGACAAGGGCTTGCGCGAGAGGGGTTGGCCCCGCACCGGGCGCGTGCTCGGGGTCTACTATGCGATCTGTATTGCGGTCGGAAGCATCGGGGTCGGCGCGATGTTTCAATCCAACCAGGCCTACGAGCAGTTCGTGGTCGCGACTGGGGGCGAAGAGAGCTTCCTCGCCGACTCGGGCTGGCTCTTTGGCGGAGTCCTTGCTGTGCTGGTGGCGGTGGTCATTATGGGCGGAATCCAGAGCATCGCCCGGGTGACTTCCAAGCTCGTGCCCTTTATGGCCCTTCTTTACATCGGCACCGGACTCTTTGTCATCGCCGCCAACGCCGAGCGGATTCCGGCTGGCCTGCTGGCCATTGTTGAGGGCGCTTTCGCGCCCGAGGGGCTCAAGGGCGGGGCTCTGGGCGTTCTGATTCTCGGCTTCCGCCGGGCCGCCTTCTCGAATGAAGCCGGCATTGGATCCTCATCCATTGCCCACTCGGCGGTTCGAACCAGCGAACCCATCACCCAGGGCTTCGTGGCCATGCTCGAACCGTTCATTGACACGATCATCGTCTGCTCGATTACCGCCCTGGTGATCGTCACTTCCTTCGACCCGGGCTCCCTGGCCACGGGGGAGGTGAATGGTGTCCAACTCACCTCGGCTGCTTTTGCCCAGGTCGTCTCGTGGTTTCCACCGGTGCTCTCCGTCGTTGTCCTGCTGTTCGCCTATTCGACCTTGATCTCCTGGTCCTATTACGGGCTTTCCGGATGTATCTACCTCTTCGGCCCCGGCCGTTGGGTACGCGTCTCGTTCAATACCTTGTACTGCCTCTGCGGGGTTATCGGGTGCACCACGAGCTTGGCTGCGATTCTCGATTTTTCCGACGCCATGATCTTCGCCATGGCGTTCGCGAACTTGATCGGGCTCTTTGTCTTTGCGCCCTCCCTACGCGAGGAACTGGACCGCTACTGGAAGGCGCTGGCCGAACGCAGGCTCGCCGAACACAGCTAGTCACTGAGCCAGGGGGACTCAGCTCCGGACGCGCTGGCTCCTGGGGTCGTAGCCCGCACGGAGAGAGGCGGAGGCGGGATAGCGTTTGCCCGTGACCTCGATCTCCCATTCCCCGGAGCGAATCCAATCCCCGTCCAGGCAACCGGGTTCGCCCCGTGCGTACCCAAGGGCTACGGCGGCACCCAAGGTGTGACCCCAGCCGCCGGATGTCGTCAGACCCACGCGTTCCCCATCGCGATAGATAGGCTCATCGTGGTAGAGCATGACTTCGGGGTCGTGGATCTGAAATTGAAGCAGACGTTTCGCCGGGCCGCGCTTGCGCTGGGCCTCGATCGCCTCTCGACCGACGAAGTCCGCATCCTTGTCCCAGCCCACCGCGAAACCGAGACCCGCCTCAATGGGGGAGTCCTCGGGGCCTATGTCGTGTCCCCAGTGGCGGTAGCCCTTTTCCAGTCGACAACTCGCCATGGCGTGAAAGCCACAGAACCTGAGCTCATGCGCTCCGCCCTCGCGAGTAATTTCGTCGAAGACGTGAAGGGCGAACTCCGTGGGGATATAGAGCTCCCAGCCCAATTCGCCCACGTAGGTGATCCGCATGGCGCGAATGATTCCGTAGCCGAGTTCTATCTCCTGGCTGGTGGCGAAGGGAAAGCTCTCGTTGGACAAGTCCGCCGAAGTCAATCGCGAAAGAAAATCGCGAGAGCCCGGCCCCATGATGCCCAGGGTGGCGAGGCCCGAGGTGATATCCGTGAGAAAAGCACGCGCGTCGCCGATTGACGCTTTCAGGTAATGAAAATCGCGAAAGCGCGTCGCCGCCGTGGTGACAACAAGAAAGCTTTCCTCCTCGATTCGAGTCACGGTGAGATCCGCCTCGATCCCGCCCGACGCGTTGAGCCACTGGGTGTAGACGACCTTGCCCACGGGAGTCGCCATATCCGCCGCCGATAGCCGTTGCAGGACCGTCTCGGCATCTCGCCCCTGAAGAAGGAACTTTGCATAGGACGTCTGGTCATAGAGCCCGACGCCCTCCCGGGTCGCCCTGTGCTCTTCGGCGGTCCACGGAAAGAAGTTTTGTCGCGCATAGCTGTAGCGATATTCGGCCTTCTCCCCTTCGGGCGCGTAAAAATTTGGACGCTCCCAGCCGGCGGTTTCCCCGAAGCAGGCGCCCCGATCGGCGAGCCTTGCATGAAAAGGCGACTGTTTTACGCCGCGCGCCGTATCGTACTGCCGGAAGGGCCAATGCATTCCATAGAGGAGCCCCAGGGTCTCCACAGTACGATGGGCCAGGAAACGCCGACCTGCATGAAAAGGCTCAAAGCGGCGAATGTCCACCTCGGCGAGGTCCATGGTGGCCTCGCCCTCGACAATCCACTCGGCCAGGGCCTTGCCCACGCCTCCCGCTGCCTGAATACCAATCGAATTGAAACCCGCCGCCACGAACAGGCCCGGCAAAGTGGGCGCTTCTCCGAGAATGAAATTGTCGTCCGGGGTAAAACTTTCCGGCCCGCAGAAGAGTTGCCGCAATTCGACATCGTGCAGGAAGGGCAACCGACGATAGGCCTGTTCAAGGAGCGGCGTCACATGGTCGAGGTTCGCCGGAATTTCGGCGAAGGAAACATCGGGGATTCCATCCATTGCCCAGGGCCGAGCGACCGGTTCGAAGAGTCCGACCAGAAGCCGACGTGCATCCTCCTTGAAATAAGCGCAGTGATTCGGGTCTCGGAGAATGGGCGTATCTTCGGAGAGTCCCTCGATGGGCTGGGTGATCGCGTAGTAGTGCTCCGCCGCGTGCAGGGGAAGGGGCACGCCATAGCGCGCTGCAAAATCTCGAGACCACATCCCACCGGCCAGAACCACGCTCTCCGCCCGTATATTGCCCTGGTGGGTGGTGACCCCCGCCACACGGCCGCCCTCCACCAGCAGTCCCTCGACGGGCATTCTCTGAAGGGTCGTCACCCCGAATTGCCGGGCACCCGCGAGCAAGGCCATAGTGACGTCCACCGGGCTAACCATCCCATCCTTGGGAAGGTGAACCGCCCCCACGACGTCCCCGATTTCCATCCGGGGCCAGAGCCCATGGGCCTCGGCGGGGGTAAGAACTTCGGCCTCGATTCCCAAATGATCGGCGACTGCGGCGGTTCGCCTGAGTTCATGAAACCGCTCGGCGGTGGTGGCCAGAGAAATCGCTCCCGGCTGACGAAAGCCCGTGGCCTGACCCGTTTCCGCCTCAAGCATCGAATACAGTTCGAGACTGTAACGGCACAGGCGGGTCAAGTTCTCCGTGGCCCTCAGTTGACCCACGAGGCCCGCTGCGTGCCAGGTGGTGCCGCAGGTATACCGATCACGCTCGAGCAGCAGGACATCGCTGACCCCCAGCTTTCCCAGGTGATAGGCAATGCTCGCACCGACAATCCCGCCGCCAATGATGACCACCTGCGCTTGATCCGGTAGCTCTGCCATAGGCCTAATGGTCCTTCAAAGGAGCCAGCACTCGCTGGCCGGGGCGGACGTTCTCTACCAGCGTTCCCTGGCGCACGACAACTTTTCCGCCCACCAGGACATACTCGATTCCGGTGGAAGCTTGCAACGGATCACCAAAGGTCGCGTGATCGGTCACCGTGGCCAAGTTGAAGATCGTGAGATCCGCATCGGCTCCCACCCGCACCCGGCCCTTGCGAAGCAGAGCCGGGGCCCAACCCTCGAGGATCTTCGCGGGGAGCAGGCTCATCTTGTTCACCGCATCCATCAGCGAGAGGCTCTTCTCCTCGCGCACGTACTTGCCCAGAATCCGCGAAAAAGTTCCGATTCCCCAAGGCGGAACGCCGGATCCCGAACCCAAAACCGGAAGACCATCGCTCGCAACCGCGACATCGGGCGCCAGGGTGGCCACCCGGGTCCAGGCCTCCCGGTTGTAGTGGTGGACCACCGTGCCCTCGGGTTGCTCTTTGCGATAGCGGTTCCACAGGGCTTCATCGAAGCGCTCTCCGGTGGCCGGCCACTCCACATCCTCGTAGGTGATGTCAAAAATTTCCTGCCAGTTCCGGCTAAAAACAGCGGCGCTGATGCTCGTGGATCCGGCGTTGTAGGGAAACGACTCGGTGGAGATCTGCACACCATCGGCCTGAGCCTGGCGGATCAAGGCCATGAACTCCTCAATGGCCGACATGGCATTGGCCTGGACATGGCAGATGTGAACCGGCGCACCGGTTTTTTTCGCCCAGGCGATGACCTCCAACAGGCCCGAGGGGTCGCCCGCGATCCCCCGGCGAATATGGACGAAAATCGGCGCCTTCCGAGATGCGGCCACTTCGAAAATCACTTGCATTTCGTCGTCGGTAACGACTTCACTCATGTAGTCGAGCAGGAACCCAATCCCGAGACCCCCCTGATCGAGTCCCCGATTCAGCCCAGCCCGCAGCATGGGCAACTGCTCGGGGCTAAGGGGCTGGGTGAATGCCGGACCGTCCAAGGCCGCCGCCGATTCGCCGCGACGGATCCGGGCGTAAACGTCGTCGATTCCCGTCGGAGCCTCGTGGCCTCCGATGATCTGACCACGCAGCCAGGCGTGCCCAACTGACGCACCAAAATTGATCAGGGGGTGGAGGGCGATATCGATGGGCGGGTAGGTGCCCATAGCCGCTACCGGGTACGAACCCGACTCGAGTTCGAGGGCCGTGGTCACTCCATCGAGAACCTGGAAGTGTTGGCCCAGGGGTGTCTGGGCGTGGCTATGGAGATCCACGAAGCCCGGGGCCACCACGAGGCCGCTGACATCGATCACCTCGTGCCCGGTGAGTTCGTTTTCGGAAATCGCCCGAATCCGCCCGCCGTCGATGGCCAGATTGCGCACGGCATCGAGACCCGATTCCGGATCCACGACCCGACCGCCGAGGAGCACCAGGCTCGGCGGCTCGGGGACCGGCGGCAGAGGAACCCGGCAGCCCGCCACGAGAGCCACAAGAGCCACGAAACCGAGAAAAAACAAAAAACGGGAGCCGGAGCCGTGCCGAGTCCCGATTGAACCAAGGCTGTGTCCCAGGGCTTCGGAGAGGGCTTTAGAGGGTCGCATCCAGCGAGCCTAGCCCCTCAAAAGGGGCCGCGAATCCCTCCCCGTTGATTCCTATTCGATTTGGGCTAGAATTGGTCCGTCCAAATTGGTAGTACCTAAATGGATAGACCAATTTGGACGGACCAGCCTGATTCGATCGACAGGACGGGTTGCCCCCCGCCTGCCCCCATTCGCTTCTTTGCTCCGCGCTTCGTCACTCCTCGCTTCGTCAGCCCCCCCACCCCCCCACTTCACTCCCCGGTGCCCCCCCATGAAATCCGCCCCACTCAGCGAACGCATCTCGGCCGAATTGCGCGACGAAATTCTCCGCGGGCGCTACCGCCCAGGCGAGCGCCTGCCCTCGGAGCGCGACCTCGCCCAGCGATTCGAAGTCCATCGTGGCGCAGTGCGTGAAGCCCTCAAGAAGTTGGAGCAACTCGGCCTCGCGAAGATCGAGGCCGGGGGAGCCCGGGTGAACCCCCTGGAAGAAGCCAGTCTGGACGTGGTCAGGCACATGCTGACCCTCTCGGATTCCCCGGACCCCCGGGTGGTCTACGAGGTCTTTGAAGCCACCAGCGGCGTGATGGCCCTGGGCGTTCGCCTTTGTCTCGAACGCGCCAGCGCCGAGGATCACCAGCAGATCAGCAATCTGCTCCGGGAACTCTGTCAGACCGAACTCACTCGGGCTCGGGAATTTGAGCTCTTCGTCGAATTCGGAGAGCGGGTCGCTCAAGCCAGTGGGAACACCGTCATCATGCTCGTCCATCGGGGACTGAGAATCGGCATTCTGGAAAACATCTACGAGGAGTTGGTTCTTGTAGACACCGACAATCGAGAACAATTGGAACGGGTCAAGGAACTCGCCCTGGCCTTTGAGGCACGCGAAGGCCCGGCCGCGAGCGAAGCCGCCTACAGCCTGGCCGTAGACATGCGCAACCGGATGACCAAAATATTCGAGGCCCGGCTTGCAAGCAGTGGCGCGGATACAGATCGGAGGAATTTTTCTTGAAAAATTGGCAGAAAGTCGTACTCCCCTGCGCCGTTCTTGCCCTTGCGGCGTTGGGCGGTCTCGGGCTCATCGCCTCGGCACCCCGGGTCGAGAGCATAACGCCCAAAAAAACCTTCCCCGCCGTCCGGGTCATGGAGGGCAAGGCATCGGATATTCCGCTCTGGGTCCATAGCCAGGGCACCGTCGCGCCCCGAACCGAAAGCGATCTGGTTCCCGAAGTCTCGGGACCCGTGATCTGGGTTTCCCCCGCTTTCGCTTCCGGGGGCTTCTTCAACCGGGGCGACGTTCTCTTTCGCATCGATCCCCGAGACTACGAAGCCGCCGTCGGCCGAGCCCGGGCGGACGTTGCCCGGGCCGAAGGTGAGGACGAACACGCCCGGGCCGAACTCAAGCGCCAGCAGGGCCTGGCGAAGTCCAATGCCACCAGCCCCTCTCACCTGAGCAATGCTCGGCGCGCTTCTCGGGTAGCTGCAGCGGTACTCGAAGTGTCGCGGATCTCTCTCGAGCAGGCCCAACGCGATCTACAGCGCACCACGATTTCTGCGCCCTTCGAAGGAAGGGTTCGTGAAGAGCATATCGACGTGGGCCAATTCGTCAGTCGGGGAGGGCCCGTAGCCAAGCTCTACTCGACGGATTTTGCCGAAATTCGGTTGCCCATTGCCGACCGGCAACTCGCCTTCATCGATCTCCCCAACTTCCGCTCGGGGGCGCAGACCGATGAGGGGCCCGAGGTGATCCTGCACACCACCTTTGCGGGCCGGGAGCATCAATGGATCGGCCGAATCGTTCGCACCGAGGGCGAAATCGACCCGCGCAGCCGTATGGTTCATGTCGTCGCGCGTGTTGAGAACCCCTACGGCGCGCCGGAAGCAGAACTGGAAGGCGGCGGCACTGCTCGAATGGACGAGCGCCCTCCCCTCGCAGTCGGCCTTTTCGTCCAGGCCGAGATCGCCGGCCCCCCGGTTCGAGGAGTGATCGCTGTGCCCAGATCCGCACTTCGCAACGACTCACAAATACTGGTGGTGGATAACGCCAACCGGATTCGGCGAAGAGACGTGGAAATCATCCGCATCGATCGCGAAGATGTTCTCATCCGGCTCCCGCTTGCCCAGGGGGAGCGGATCTGCACTTCTCCCCTCCAGGTCGTGGTTGAAGGAATGCGGGTCGAGCCCATCATGGCTCCGGCGAGGAACGAATCTTGAGCAGTATCATTGCCTGGTTCATCCGGAACCCGGTCGCGTCGAATCTGCTGATGGTCATCCTGGTCGTTGGCGGCCTGATGGCCCTTCCAACCATTCGGCAGGAGGAATTCCCCAGCGTCGCAGTGGACGTCGTTCGCGTGGCTATCGAGTATCCCGGAGCCACTCCCCAGGAAACCGAAGAATCCCTCTGCATCCGCATCGAGGAAGAGGTTGAAAGCGTTCCTGGAATAGACCGACTCCAATCCATCGCAGTCGAAGGTGCCTGCATCGTCAGCATCGAATTGCTCATGGGGTCGGACACCGATAATGCTTTCATCGAAATCCAGAACCGGGTGGATGCGATCGACACCTTTCCCGAGGACGCCGAGAGACCGACGATCTCGAAACTGATCATCCGCCAACCCGTTCTGAAGATCGCTCTCTCCGGAGATACGGACGAGATGACCCTCACCCGCCTGGGTCAGCAATTTCGCGATGAACTCGCCCTGCTTCCCGGCGTCTCCCAGGTCGCACTCGACTACACGCGTCCCTTTGAAATTTCCGTGGAGGTTTCCGAAGACACCCTTCGGCGCCACGGACTGACACTTCAAGGCGTCGCCAACTCGATCCGAAGCTCTTCTTTCGACCTTCCCGGCGGCTCGGTTAAAACCCAGGCAGGAGAAATCCTTCTCCGCAGCGTAGGGCAGGCCTACCGGGGCCAGGAATTCGAGGACATCGTGGTGATCGCCCACCCCGACGGGACCAACGTCCGGCTCGGTGAGATCGCCACGATCGTGGACGGCTTTGAGGATATCGATCTACGGGCCTATCTCGATGGCTCCCCCGCGGTCTTCATCAACGTGGAACGCATCGGGGAAGAGGACACCCTCGAAATCGCCGACCAGGTCAAGGGCTGGTTCTCCGAAACCGAACCCCAACTTCCCGAAGGCATTCGGATGACGCTTCTCAACGATCAGTCGGCAGATCTGGTCGCGCGCCTGGATGCCCTTCTCGTCAATGCAAGGAGTGGGCTACTGCTGGTCGCCGGAGTGCTCGCTCTCTTTTTGCGCTTTCGGCTGGCCATGTGGGTCACGGCCGGCGTTCCAATTTCGCTCCTGGGCGCCGTGATGCTCTTCCCAGCGCTTTCCGTCTCGATCAGCACACTGACCGTCATGGCCTTCATTCTTGTGCTCGGCATCCTCGTCGACGACGCCATTGTGATCGGGGAGAGCGTTCATCGCCGGGAAACGAAGGGAGAAAATCAAATTGACGCCGCCCTGAACGGAACCCTTGATGTCTACATCCCGGTCACGTTTGGCGTCCTAACATCGGTGGCCGCTTTCATTCCTCTGGTGATTCTTCCCGGACACATGGGACGGTTTTTCGCCGTAATCGGGATCACCGCCATTATTTGCCTGTTCTTTTCTCTGATCGAATCCCAGTTGATTCTTCCCGGGCATCTGGCGCATCGACGTACCCACGCCAAGCGCGGCGTTTCCAATCCGATCGTTCTCCGATGGTCAACCCTTCAGCAAAAACTCTCGAACGCGTTCGAACGACTTTCAATCGTTGGCTATGGAAACGCACTGCGGCGCAGCATCGAATGGCGATACACTACGGCGAGCGTCGCCCTGGGTGTCGTGATCCTGACCTGGGCCCTGCTGTCCGCCGGCCATATGCGTTACCAGTTCTTTCCCTCTGTAGAGGGCGACGTGGTCTATGCCTCCCTCACCATGGCCCAGGGCGTTCCCCTAGAAACGACCCAGGAATCGGTCAAACTGATTCTTCAGGCCGCCGAGGGACTCGCCGAGGAATTGCGCGAAGAGTTCGACGGACAGGAAATCATCCTCTACACCAGTTCGTCAGTGGGCAAGCAATTTTCTCGGGATGGACCGCCGGACATGTCGATCAAGATCGGCGGCGCTCATCTGGCAGAAGTATCCCTCCAGCTTGTTCCCGCCATGGAGAGGACCATTGACGCCAGTACAATCGCAAACCGCCTGCGCGAGCTCGTGGGACCTATCCCCGACGCCGTCGACCTCTCCTATGTCAGCGACGCATTTTCAGCGGGTGAGGGGATTCAAATTGAACTCGCCGGGGCGGAGATTGAACCACTCACTCAGGCCGCCGCCGCAGTCCGCCAACGACTCTCCGAATACCGCGGCATGAGCGATATCTCCGATTCCTTTCGGGCGGGAAAGCAGGAAGTCAGCCTGACCTTACTCCCCGAGGCACGGCCCCTGGGCCTGAACCAGTTGGATCTCGCCCGTCAGGTCCGTCAGGCATTCTACGGCGAAGAGGCCCAGCGCATCCAGAGGGGGAAAGACGACATCCGGGTCATGGTTCGCTACCCGGCGAGCGAAAGACGCTCCCTGGGCGCCCTTGAGGAGATGCGTATCCGGACCCCCGACGGCGCCGAAGTTCCCTTCGCGGCGGTCGCCGACGCGCGACTGGGGCGCGGTTTCGCGAGCATTCGGCGCTCGGACCGTCGGCGGGTGGTCGATGTCACCGGGGATCTCGACCGATCCGTTTCGACCCCCGAGCGCGTGCTCTCCGACCTGGAAAAAGACATTCCCGGACTCCTCCTCCCCTACCCCAATGTCGAGTTCGAATTCGGCGGCGAGCAACGCGAACAACAGCAAGCCGGGGCAGGGCTGGTTCGCGGCTTTGCTCTGTCGCTTCTTTTGATCTACTGCCTGCTGGCCATTCCGTTGAAATCCTACCTTCAGCCCCTCATCATCATGAGCGTGATCCCCTTTGGCGCGGTCGGCGCCATTCTCGGACACCTCATCATGGGCTGGGACATCGTTTTCTTCTCGGTTCTGGGGATCGTTGCCCTATCGGGCGTGGTGGTCAACGCCTCCCTGGTTCTCGTCCATTCGATCAACAGGCGGCGTGAGGAAGGCATGGATTTTCTCGATGCGGTCATCGACGCGGGGACCACCCGCTTCCGGCCCATTGTTCTCACCTCGCTCACCACATTCCTGGGCCTGGTTCCGTTGATGTTCGAGCCCTCGGTGCCCGCCCGGCCGTTGGTCCCCATGGCGATTGCCTTGGGCTACGGGGTGCTGTTCGCATCTACGGTCACTCTCTTTCTTGTTCCCTCAGCCTATGTAATCCTGGACGATCTAATCAAATTCACGAAGCGTCCCAAGCGTTCCCGAAACGTCGGGACGCCCGATCGAAAAGGCCTGACCCAGGCTTCCTGAAAGGATTCATGACTCTTCGCGTTGTCGTTTGGGGCCCGGGAAACGTGGGGCGCAGCGCAGTCCGGGGGGTGGCCCGCAACCCCGCCCTGGATCTGGTCGGCGTAATCGCCCACAACCCCGACAAAGCCGGCGTCGACCCGGGCACCCTTGCCGGAATCGAACCCCTGGGGCTTCGAGTCACCCTGGATACCGACGTCCTTCACACCCTGCTCCCCGATGCCTTGGTCTACGCGGTGAATTCGGATTTTCGCCCCCAGGAATCCATCGCCGAATGCTGCGCCGCTCTGGAGGCGGGCATCAACGTCGTGGCCGTCGGCCTATACGGATTGATGCACCCGCCGAGTGCCGACCCGAAGCTTCGAAAACGCTTCGATGAAGCGTGCCGCCGCGGAGGCAGTTCATTCTTTGCCTCGGGCATCGATCCCGGCTTTGCCATGGACCTCCTGCCCGTAGTGCTCTCGGGGGTCTGCCAGGAAATTCGCGAGATTCGGATCCGGGAAATATTCAACTACGCCCACTACGACCAACCCCAAGCAGTCAAAACCCTTGTCGGAATGGGAATGGCCATGGAGCAGACGCCGCCCATGCTCCACCCCGCCGCTCTGGAAGGGGTATGGGGCGGCGTTCTCCGCGAATTGGGAGAGGCCCTCGACGCCCCGGTGGAGTCGATCCAGACCCAGGTGGAGAAACACGCCCTCGAAGAAACCGTGACCAACGCCATGGGGACCTTCGCGAAGGGCAGCCTCGGCGCTTTCCGCTTCGAGGTGCAGGCCATCGTGCGCGGGGAGATACGCTTCGTGGTCGAACACATCACCCGCATCTGCGACACAACGGCGCCTCAATGGCCGAAGCCCGATCGCCAGGGCTGCCACCAGATTCTAATCAGCGGACATCCCGAGATCGTGCTGACCTTCGAGGCCGAGGACAGCCAAGGCAATCATGCCGGGGGCGGAAACGCCGCCGCCGCTGGCCGCATCGTCAATGCCATCCCCCGGGTTTGCGCGGCGGCCCCGGGATTGTTGACATCCCGCGACCTGCCCCTGATCCCCGGCGTGGGGCTGATCCCCGGATAGCGCCCCGCGCTCAGGCCCGGGGGAGTTGCTTCGACAAACCCTCGACCACTTCGGCGTATTCGCGCACCGTCGTGGCGATAATTTCCGCGACGGGCCGGACCGCTTCGATTCGGCCCGCCACCTGGCCCGTCAGAGCGACCCCCGCCTCGAGTTTCCCCTCGAAGTAGACTTGCTTGACGCCCCCCCCCAAGGTCGACATGGCCTGGCCTTCCCCCGCCTCCAGCGCCTCGGTGGTCGCGGTCCGTAGGGCTCTCAGCGCTGGTCCCTTGTCGGATTTGAGATAGACCGTGTCGGTCTCGGCGGCGGAGACGATGGCCTGCTTCCAATTTTCGTGGACGGGCGATTCGGCGGCGGAGACCATTCGTGTCCCCATTTGGACGCCCTCGGCCCCCAACGCGAACGCCGCCGCCATGGACGCGCCATCGCAAATTCCCCCGGCGGCGATGATCGGCACATCGAGTTTTGAGCGGATCAGGGGCAGCAAGACGAGGCTCGAGACCGGCCGGGGGCCCTTGAAACCGCCGCCCTCCCCGCCTTCCACGATGAGACCGTCAACCCCAGCATCCACCGCTTTCTGGGCAGCGCGTAGGGTGGGGACCACGTGAAAAACCGTCAGGCCCGCCGCCTTCAGCGCTTCGGTGTATTTACGCGGATCGCCGGCGGAGGTCGAAACAAACCGAACCCCCTGCTCCACCACAAAATCCACAATACTGGGGTCGCGCACGAAGGCCTGGGCGATATTCACGCCGAAGGGCTTGTCGGTGAGCTCTTTCATTATTTCGATCTCGCGGCGAATCGCATCGAGTTCCCCGGAAGAAGTTTCGATGATTCCAAGGGCGCCGGCGTTGGAAACCGACGAGGCCAGACGTGAGCGAGCGATCCACCCCATCGGGGCCTGGACGATTGGCGTATCGACACCCAGCATGCGGGTCACGCGATTGTCAAATTTCATACGGCCTCTCCTGAGGGTGAGCCCAACCAGGGCTCAAAATTCACGCCAATACTGGCACGGAATATCCCAGTAGGTGGATGGGGTGGATTGATGGATGGGGTGGATTGGTGGATGGGGTGGATTGAAGGATGGGTTGAATGGGGTGAATAGCTGAGTAAATCGATAAATTGGGTCACCAGCCGACTCCTGGCTGAATTCCTCCGAAAACTCGCCGAAAGACGACCCCAAGCGTCTGTGAGATTTCAGCATGAACCCCCGCGGGAAATAATTGAAAAATCGATTTGTGGC
>DUCT01000137.1:19708-20902 GCA_012959665.1 Myxococcales bacterium
GTCCCTGTGGGATTAAAAAAATTCGCACCGCTCTCGGCCGGTGAGCAACCGGATGCTCAAACGATCCTGGCGCCTCTCAGCAGCAGCCACTCTGGCGGTCACAATACGAAGATCGCGTCGACTATGAGGACCGCGTCGACGAAAACGAGCAGCCGGGTGGTTGCTCGGGAGATTGGAGAAAAAGTGTCTATGCCCATATGCCAGCGTGACGGTGCGACCGAAAGAAACGCACACGCTGCGCCCAGGCCTCTTTTTTCACGCGCTCTGTCCTCACGCGCTCTGTCCTCACGCGCTCTGTCCTCACGCGCTCTGTCCTCACGCGCTCTGTCCATCGCAGCCCTGTTCATCGGGATCTTATGCCTGGGAAGCTCCGCCGTTCAGGCCCTTCCCTACACACTGGCTGGCCCGGTCGCCATTACGGGAGCCGAGGTCGGCAACCTCGGCGTCGTGGGAACCCTGTTGCCCGTCGGCGTACCGAGTTCGCTCAGCGGTGTGATCTCCGTGAGTAGCGGCGACACTTCGTTCGTCACCAACGATGTCATCGTCTTTGCGCTCTCCTTGTCGATCGGATCGAGCGTGGTCGACGAAATCGGCATCGGGACATTGGATTCCAACCCGATCGTTCCGAACCCCATGGGGGGCGGCGCGTTCGCCGAGGGCGGGACCGAATTGCCGGACTCTGTGGCAGTGGGCTCTTTTACGACCCTGAAGGCCGTTTTCGAATACGTCTCCAACACCCTGGTGGCCGGCGAAACCACGACCAACCTGTTCGTGACCTATAGCCCGGAGGGTACGGCCCTGGCCGAGGGAGACACCGTCAATATTTCCATCAGTTCGGGCACGAACTTCACGGTCCAGGCAACTCTGGTCCCCGAACCCGGCACGTTCTTGTTGCTGGCAAGCGGGCTGGCCGTGCTGGGGATGCGACGAAGGCGAAACGCCTAGGACACCTCTCGCATCGTTCGCTTAGTTCCGGTAGCGCTTGTCTCCGGGCAGCGCTTAGCCCCCGGCAACTGGGGGAAAGATGTCGATGGTTTGGTCGGGTTCCAGGGGGGTTTCGAGTCCCTGTAGCCAGCGCACGTTGCGGCCCCCGACAAAGATGTTGACCCGGCGCGACAAGTGTCCGTCCTCGTCCATCAGGTGTTCGCGAAGGTCGGGCCAACGCGCCGCCAGCGCGTCCACCAGGTCGGCCAC
>DUCT01000138.1:0-3062 GCA_012959665.1 Myxococcales bacterium
CCTGCTGCCCTCCCGCCGTCGCCGTGCCGCGACGGCGGGAGACGCGGTATGCTGATCGGCCGCGAGACCACCGGAACCCGAGAAGCCCGCTGCCGGGGCGGCTTCCTCTACCCCCAACCTGGACAGGGAGCAGGAACAGGGAGCGATGCGCACGGTTCTTATTCCATCGCTCGCTCGAATCGGCCCCTGGCTTTCCCTGGTTCTTGGCTTCCTGCTTGCCGTTCCCCTCTTGGCCGTGGCGGCGGATTTCGACGATGCCCTCTCGGGCCTGGGCTCGAAGAACCGCAAGCACATCAAGGCGAGCATCCAGGAGCTCGCCGAGTTGGGGGATCCGCGCGCCCTTCCGGCCCTGACCGCGCTGCTCGAGAAGCGGCTCCGGGCCGACGACGAAGGCCGCCTCTACGAATGGGTGGAGGGCAGCGAGCAGGTCCTGCGCCTTCCCGGCGGCGAGCCGGTGGCCTCACCCCCCGCGTCCCTCCGCAAACCCCGGATCAACAACGCCGTGCGCCGCGTCCTGGGGCCGGCCATCGCCCAGCTTCGTCTGGGCTCGTCGGATCCCGCGATCCGGCGCATGGCGGTGGAAGCCTTGCCGGATCGCCTGAGCGAGAAGGAAGTGCCCACGGTCCGTAGGGCGGCCGAGAGCGAACAGGATGCGGAAATCCGGGAACTCCTGCAGCTGGCCCTGGCGCGGACGGACATCCAGTCCGGGGACAGCCAGCGCCAGTTGGCCGCCGTCGAGCTGCTCGGGGAATCCGGCGGCCGGGTGGCGGCTTCGAACCTCCGGGATCTCTTGATGGAGACCGACCCCGGGGAGGGCGGCGAGGCCGATCCCGTTCTCCGCCGGGCGATCGAATCCGCCCTGGGGCGGATCGAGCTGCGCACCGATCTGGTCGACATGGCGGGCAACCTCATCTACGGGCTGAGTCTGGCCAGCATCCTGCTCCTCGTGGCCCTCGGCCTGGGCATCACGTTCGGGCTGATGAAGGTAATCAACATGGCCCACGGCGAGATGTTGATGCTCGGCGCCTACGCGACCTACTCGGTGCAGATCCTCTTTCTCGAGTACCTGCCCGGCTGGATCGACGCCTACGTGCTAGCGGCCATTCCCGCGGCCTTCCTGGTTTGCGGCCTGGTGGGCATGGGGCTCGAGCGCGGCATCATCCGCCACCTCTATGGCCGGCCCCTGGAAACCCTGCTGGCCACCTGGGGAATCAGCCTGCTGCTGATCCAGACCGTGCGACTTCTCTTCGGGGCGCAGAACGTCGAGGTCGCCAACCCCTTCTGGCTTTCCGGCGGCTTCGAACTCTTCGAGGGCGTGGTGCTTCCCTGGAGCCGGATCGCCATCGTGCTCTTTGCCAGCGCCACTGTCGCCGCGGTCTGGCTCCTGCTCCAGCGGACCCCCCTCGGCCTCCAGGTGCGGGCGGTCACCCAGAACCGCGAGATGGCGGCCTGCATGGGGATCGCCACGGGCCGGGTGGACATGTGGACCTTCGGCCTGGGCTCGGCCATCGCCGGGCTCGGGGGCGTGGCGCTCTCCCAGATCGGGAATGTCGGCCCCGAAATGGGCCAGGCGTATATCGTCGATTCCTTCCTCGTGGTGGTGCTCGGCGGGGTGGGGAAACTGGCCGGCACCGTGAGTGCGGCCCTGGGCATCGGGGTGGTGAACAAGCTGCTCGAGCCCGTCACCGGGGCGGTCTTCGGGAAAATTCTCGTGCTGGTCTTCATCGTTCTCTTCATCCAGCGGCGTCCCCAGGGCATCTTCGCCCTGAAGGGCCGCGCGGCGGAGATCTGAGCGATGGCCGATTCGGGCCGACGTCCGCTGCATTCGCGCCCCCAATGGGCGGCGTTCGTCCTGGCGCTGGGTGCCGGGGCGATCCTTTTGCCCTTCCTCAACCTGGGGGTGGATCCCGAATCACCCTTTCACGTGCCCGATCACTTCATCCCCCTGCTGGGCAAGTACCTCTGCTTCGCGATGGTGGCCCTGGCCATCGACCTGATCTGGGGCTTCACGGGCATTCTCAGCCTGGGTCACGGGACCTTCTTCGCGCTGGGGGGCTATGCGATGGGGATGTACCTCATGCGCTCCATTGGGGCGGAAGGGGTTTACTCGAGCCACCTGCCCGATTTCATGGTCTTCCTCGATTGGAAGGAGCTGCCCTGGTACTGGTACGGCTTCGATCACTTTGCCTTTGCGGTCGCCATGGCGATTCTTGTGCCGGCGGTTCTCGCCTACCTGTTCGGCTGGTTGGCCTTCCGTTCGCGCATCACCGGCGTCTACTTTTCCATCATCACCCAGGCCATGACGTTCGCCTTCATGTTGCTCTTCTTCCGCAACGATACGGGCTTCGGCGGCAACAACGGCCTGACCGACTTCAAGCGGATCCTCGACTTTCCCATCAACCTGCCCACCACGCGCATTTCGCTCTACCTGGCCTCGGTGCTGGCGCTGACCGGTGTCTACCTGCTCTGCCGTTTCATCGTGAAATCCAAGCTTGGCCGCCTGCTGGCCGCGATCCGGGATTCCGAGGGCAAGGTGCTCTTCACCGGCTATGACACCCTGCAATACAAGCTTTTCGTCTGGACGCTTTCGGCCGCCATCTGTGGCCTGGCCGGCGCCCTCTACGTCCCCCAGGTGGGAATCATCAACCCCAGCGAGATGCAGCCGGCCAACTCCATCGAGATGGCGATCTGGGTGGCGGTGGGCGGTCGCGGCACCCTGGGCGGGGCGATGGTGGGGGCCTGGCTGGTGAACGCCATGAAGAGCTACTTCACGGTGGCGGCCCCCGAACTCTGGCTCTACGTCCTGGGCGGGACCTTCATTGCCGTGACGTTGTGGCTGCCCCGGGGCGTGGTGGGGCTGCGCCTGCCCGGGCGCAGCCGAGCAGGGCGGCGAGCCGGAGAAGAATCCGGCTCCGCGGAATCCAAGGAAGGGGAGGGCCCGGGCGCATGAACATGGCGAGCGCGATTTCAGGAAGCCGGGTCCAGAAGGCCGGCGAACTCGACACCAGTCACGGCGCGATCCTCTACGTGGAAGGGGTGACGGTTTCCTTCGACGGCTTCAA
>DUCT01000138.1:3154-3465 GCA_012959665.1 Myxococcales bacterium
GCAAGACGACCTTGATGGACATCATCACGGGCAAGACCCGACCCGATTCGGGCACCGTGTTCCTTGGCACGACCATCGATCTCATCGGGATGAGCGAGAACGAGATCGTTGGCATGGGGGTCGGCCGCAAGTTCCAGAAGCCCACGGTTTTCGAGCACCACACGGTTTTCGAGAATCTCGAATTGGCCCTGGCTGGAGGCAAGGGCGTCTGGCCTTCGCTGCTCTCGAGGCTTTCGGGCGCCCAGCGCGACCGCATCGCGGAGGTCGCCGAAACCACGGGCCTCGAGACACGGTTGAAGCTGTCGGCGGGC
>DUCT01000139.1 GCA_012959665.1 Myxococcales bacterium
CCCCTATTCGGAGTTTGGAGATGCGCCCACCACCGGCTACCTACTCGCCGACTTCTATTTCTAGTCCGCCACAAAAGAGACAGGGGATCCCGCGCCCCTTTTCCTTCACTGATTCGTCGCCCAATTGAAATGCCAATCGCATCGGTCCGTCACATGATCCGCCCAAACATTTCAAGGAGAACATCAATGCACATTTATCGACGCCCCTTTCGCATTTTCGCCATCGCCCTGGCGACCCTCGGCTTCGCGTTTCTCCCGGGTACAAGGCCCGCCGCCGCCAACTCCTCGGACGACCCGGGTTGGAAAACCACTTGGAAAAATGGGCTCTCATGGAAGAGCGAAGACGGCCAGTTCTCCACGCAATTCGGTGGCCGGATCCTGCTGGATTTCGCCGCGATCGGCGAGACCGATGCCCTCAAGGCAACCCTCGGAGGCAATGGCACAGGGGTGGAATTCCGCGCTGCGCGCCTTAAAACCAAGGGCACGGCGTACGGCCGACTCGCCTGGAAGGCCGAGTACGATTTTGCTTCGGATAAGATCAAGGACGCCTGGATCGCTTTTAAGAAGGTTCCGGTGGTCGGGAACATCAAGATCGGTCATTTCAAGGAACCCTTCTCCCTCGAAGAACTCACCAGCCTGCGTTTCATCACCTTCATGGAGCGCAGCCTGGCCATCACCTTCAGCCCCTCCCGGAATACCGGTATCCAGATCAACGACCAGGCTTTTGGCCAACGCGCCACCTGGGCGGTCGGATTTTTCCGGGAAATGGATGACAACTTCGGCAGCGCGGAAGGTTTTTCGGATTCCCTTGCATACCAGCTCACCGGCCGCTTGACGGGCGTCCCCATCTACAACGAGGGCGGCAGTCAGGTTCTCCATCTGGGCGTTTCCTACAGCCACAAGTACCGGGACATCGGCGGCGGTGCCGATCTTAAGTGGAAAGCTCGGCCCGAATCCCATCTGGCCCCCACCGTGGCCAACAGCGGCAATCTCGATAGCGACGGCGCCGACCTGCTGAACGTCGAGCTCGCCGGAGTCGCCGGCCCTCTTTCTTTCCAGGCCGAGTACACCAATGCCTGGACGAACCTGGGAGCAGCGGGCACCTCGCGCTCCTGGGGAGCCTATTTCGAGGCCAGTTATTTCCTGACCGGTGAACACCGAAACTACAACCGCAAGAAGGGGGCCTTCGCCCGTAACCGCATCCTCAAACCCCTGGGTGAAGGTTGGGGCGCTTGGCAGATTGCCGCACGCTTCTCGCGACTCCAACTCATGAATAGCGTTGGCGTGAGCGCGGGCAACATCCGGGATATCACCCTGGGCCTGAACTGGTACGTGTTTTCAAATTTCCGAATGATGGCCAACTACATCTACTCCGACGTCGAGAACACGGCCGACGGTTTCGACGGGAACGCCAACATCTTCCAGATGCGGGCCCAGCTCGATTTCTAGCTCGTCCCCCGCCGAATGAGTCGCCGGAAGAGAAGGAGGCCCTAGTTGGATTTAGGAATCAAAGGCAAGCGCGCCGCGGTGGCCGCGGGCTCGGCGGGCCTCGGACTCGGAACGGCCCGAGCCCTGGTGGAAGCGGGCGTGGAGGTCGCGATTTGCGGTCGCGACCCCGAGCGCCTGGCCGCGGCGGCTGAGTCCCTGGGACAAGCCGCCCATCCCCTGGTGGCCGACGTCTCCACAGTGGAGGGTGCCACGGGCTTCGTCGAAGCAGCCATGGAGAGCCTGGGCGGGTTGGACATTCTGGTCACCAATGCCGGCGGCCCGCCGCCGGGGAATTTCGCCTCCACCGATATCAGCGCATACCCACAAGCCCTTGCCTTGAACCTGCTTTCGGTGGTGGCCATGTGCACCGCCGGCCTGCCCAGCATGCAGGCCCAGGGCTGGGGACGCATTCTCGCCATCACCTCCATCACCGTCCGCCAGCCCTTCGACAATTTGATTCTTTCGAACACCGCCCGAGCCGGGGCGACGGGCTTTCTCAAGACCTTGGCCAATCAGGTCGCCCAGGACGGGATCACGGTCAACTCGATTCAGCCGGGCCTTCACCGCACCGCGCGCCTGGGCGCCTTGGACGTCGGAGCCCTGGAGGCACTCTCGGCAGGCATTCCCACCCGGTCCTTGGGCGAGGCCGAGCATTTTGGCCAGGTCGCGGCCTTCCTTTGTTCGGATCCCGCGCGCTTCATCAACGGCGCAGCGATTCCGGTGGACGGTGGCGCCTACCCGGGCCTGCTCTAAGCCCGCACCTCACCCCCCGGTCCGGACCTGTTTCCCCAGACCCTCGACATCGATGAATCCATCCCGCGAGTAGCCGCAGGCACGCTCGGGAAACTCCATCAGCACCTCGGCATGCCGCTTGTCGAGTTGGTCGGTGCTGAGGAACTCGCCCAATCCCCGGGTCGCCCGAAGGACTTTCTTGCCCTCGGAAATTCGATCGGAATCGCCTCGATCCAACCCCAGACAGAGCAAACTCGCCCCGAGTTCCACCCGATAGTCGATTCGTACCGGGGCGAGGCCGACCGCGTTGCGCGCGTAGTCCAGGGATTTTGGTTTGTCGCCGCGGACACCGACCAGCCATTTGAGCCACCACCACTCGGGAACCACGCGGTAAAAGACCGAACCCGCGTAATAGAGATTCCCCATGGTCATATTTCCATCGTTGTCCCGATGGCTCGGTGCCAATTGAATCCCGCGACGCAGCAGTTCGTCCATCTCGCGCACATCGCCCGCGGCGGTCAGCAGCCCACGTGTGGTTGCCTGCCTTCCCATGGAAACAAATTTCCAGAGCATGCAGGCCGCGCAATCCGAATCCACCTCGAGCCCGCGCCCTGCCCACTCCTCGGACAGATCGAAATAGCGACCTCGCTCCACCTTGAGGTCGAGGGGAAGGTTTTCCCCAAGGCGCCAATAATTTCGCGCAAGGCGCCAATACGTATAGGCTTCCTCGGGGATTGAAAGCACGATCAATTCGTAACGCCGCGCCGACTCCTGCAGATGGCCTCGACGTTCGAGATCCAATGCCTCTCGCCAAAGGGAGCGAAGGGACGGGTTGGAGAGCCGGCCGGGCAGGCCAGCGTAATCGAAATTCTCCACCGCTTGATGAGAGCCTCCCCCCCAACGGCCCGGCTCGGTACTCACTACGGCCTCACTCGAAACATCCGACGGGAGGCGGGGCACGAGATTCAAACTTTCAGGAGTTCCAGGGATTCCCCCAGACCCATCCGCCGGGCCGGTGGGAGCCGGAGTCCCCAATCCCCGAGCCCCCGCCTCCGAGTCGGTAACTTCTTGCCCCCGGGCATTGCCGACGCCCAGAATGAGGCCCGTCCCCACAAGCAGCACGAACAAGCCAGACCACCCGGGCGCCCACTTATTTCCAGGCTTCACCAGTCGCCCTGAGTCTCTTTGGATGAACACAGCCCCACCCTACCTGCCCCAGCCTATACCGCAGTCCACGCGGCCGGCTCGGGCTCTTTCCTGAGAAGTGGTCCGAGCGATACCCGTGTGGTGAGATCACGCAAAGAAAATTGATTCAACTTGGAGAAAGACGCCCTAAGTTCCTTTAAATAATTGCTTTTCTGGCCAGAACAGACCCTTTCCCGACCGCCGGTCTGACTGCCTACCGGATGCCTTCGATTTTCCGATGGACGAAGGACCGCGATGCGCCGGGCCCTCTCGCCTCTTCGCGCTTCGCACGCTGCTCGGCGTAGAAGTCCCAGGCACCCGAGCAGAATTCCACGCGCCCGTCTCCTTCGAACCCAATGATGTGGGTGGCCACACGATCCAGGAAATAGCGATCATGCGTAATGACGATCGCGCAACCGGGAAACTCCGAGAGAGCTTCTTCGAGTACGCGAAGGGTCATGAGATCCAAGTCGTTGGTCGGTTCGTCCAGAATGATGAAATTGGACGGAACCCGCAGGCTCTTCGCAAGCTGCACCCGATTGCGCTCCCCTCCGGAGAGGCGACCGACTGGCGTCTGCTGGATCGCTCCCGTAAAAAGGAAGCGGGCCAGGTAGTGACGAATGGAAAGTTCCTTGTCCCCATAAGCGATCACCTCTGAACCTTCTGCGACTTCTTCGTAGACGGTCTTCTCATCATTTAGGGATTGGCGCGTCTGGTCCACGTAGCAGAAAGAAGTGTTCTGCCCGACCTCCAACACGCCTGCATCGGGCTTCTCGCGACCGGTGATGATATTGACCAGAGTAGTCTTGCCGAGTCCGTTGGCCCCGGTGATTCCCACGATGGCGCCGGGAGGCATATCCCAGTCGATATTTTCGAAAAGCGTCTTTCCATCGTATCCCTTCGCCAATCCGCGCAGAGTCAGAACCTTGCTGCCCAATCTCGGACCAAAGGGAATTCGTAAATCCAACTCATCGGCAGGAATGATCTGTGCCGCCTTCTCGACCATATCCTCGTACGCCGCGATACGGGCCTTGGATTTCGTGCGACGGGCCTGAGGGGTCGAGCGGATCCACTCGAGTTCTCGCGCCACCGCCTTCAAGAGATTCGCATCGGTACGACTCTCCACCTCGCCCTGTTTTTCCTTGGCCTCAAGAAAGTCCGAGTAGTTTCCCTCGTAGGTCTTGAGCTTGCCGTTGTTCAACTCAAGCATTCGAGTCGCCACACGATCGAGGAAATATCGATCGTGAGTCACCAGCATGTAGGTGCCGGAGTAGTTGGCCAGGTAATTCTCGAGCCAGGTGATGGTGTCGGCATCGAGGTGATTGGTGGGCTCATCGAGGATCAGCAGATCGGGCTGAGCCAGCAGAACCGTGCAAAGGGAGACGCGCCGCTTCTCCCCCCCGGAGAGCACCCCTGCGTTTTTTTCGCCCGGGGGCAGGCGCAGGGCCTCCATGGCCTGATCGATCTTCGCATCCAGGCGGGCGGGGTCCATCGCGTCGCGATGCTCCAGAATTTCTTGTACCTCACCCTGCTCGGCCAGCAGCGAATTCATCTTTTCTTCGCTCTCCAGCACCTCTGGATCTTCCCAGAGCTTCAGGATCGCTTCGTAGCGCGCGATATAGCCTCGAGTTTCGGCCACCGCCTCCTCTACGTTTTCACGCACGGTTTTCGAGTGATCCAACTCCGGTTCCTGGGAGACGTATCCCACCGAGGCGCCCCCGGCGATCATCATTCGGCCTTCGAATTCGGTATCCCGCCCGGCCACGATCTTCATCAGGGAGGATTTTCCCGTTCCGTTGACACCGAGGACTCCGACCCGGTCGCCGGGCTGCAGACTAAAGCTCACGTCGTTGAGGATTACCCGATCGCCAAATTTGCGCCGAATATGGCTGGCGTTGAGAACTGGCTGACCCGGGTTCAGGCCCTTCATGGCTGCTCCTGTTGGTTCCGCCCTGTTGGACGGGTTTGCTCATTCTTCGGATGCATCCGAGTCGGTCCGAGATGACCGGAAAAGAACTCCGCCCGGGTGCGATCTACAGCGCCTCATTCCCCGCGCCCGAAGCAGGGTGCGTATTGGTAGCGCGCCGGGGACCCTGCGGCGAAAATCGACAAATCAGTCGGGAAGGGTCTCTTCCACAGCGGCCCTGATTTCCGCCGAACAGGGTTCCAACTGGGAGGCGAAACGGTGGCGAACCTGTCCGTCCGGACCCACCAAAAATTTTTCGAAGTTCCACTCCACGTCCTCGGCCCTCTCGGAACGGGGGTCCGATCCCGCACCCACCAACCAGGCGTAAAGGGGAGCCCGGTTCGCACCATTCACCTCGATTTTTTCAAAGAGAGGAAATGTGACTCCAAATTGAATCCGGGCGAAGTCGCGAATCTCGGAGTGGGTGCCCGACTCCTGCTCCATAAACTGGTTGCAGGGAAAGCCGAGTACCTCGAAACCCCGGCGCCGGTAATCATCGTAGAGGCGTTGCAACCCCTCGTACTGCGGAGTCAACCCACAACGGGAGGCGACGTTGACGACGAGGACCGCCTTTCCCTCGAAGTCTGCGAGAGACTTCATCTCGCCATCGATGTCCATCATCTCGTAAGCAAAAAGGCCGGTCATCCCTTCCCTCCTCAGCGTTCATCCACGGGCCATACCGCTATCAATCCGTCTGGTATCAATCCGCCAAGGCGCGGGTCACAATTTCGAACACATCCTTGGAAAGTCCGGGCTGGGCCTCGATCCGTTCAATCTCCCGCTTCAGCAGGGCCTGGCGCTGGAGATCAAATCGGCGCCACGGATTGAAGATCGACACCATTCGCGCAGCCACCTGGGGGTTGGCCGGGTCCAATTCAATCACCTTGTCCGCCAAAAATCGGTACCCGGCACCGTCCGAGCGATTGAAGTGAACCGGATTGCCGGAGCAAAAGGTCCCCACCAACGAACGCATGCGATTTGGATTCTTCAGACTGAAAGCCGGGTGTTGGGCGAGTGCCAGAACCTGATCCAAAGTATCCGGACGCCGGGAACCCGCCTGGATCGCAAACCATTTGTCCACGAGCAGCGGATCATCGGCCCAGCGCGCGTAACAGTCGGCCAGGCCTTGGTCCCTGGCCTCGGAGACCGTATCGGCGAGCACCACAAGCGCCGCCTCGGTATCGGTCATGTTGTCGGCGGTTTCGAGTTGGCCAGCCGCTGCCTTTGTGGCCTCTCCGTCGCCCAGGGTCATCCAGTAGGCAAGCGCACAATTCTTGAGCCTGCGCCGATGGACCGACTCTTTGTCATTGGAGTAGGCACCCGACGCGGCTCCTGCCGTGTAGATCTCCCGGAGGGCTTCGCCGTGAACCTGGGCGAGGGCCCGGCGCATGAATTCCCGGGCGGCGAACAGGGCATCTGGATCGATGACTTCCATTTCCTGGCCCAGAACTTTTTCGGACGGGAGCGTCAGGGCCAAGGCCTTGAGGGAACCGTCAAGACCCGAGTCGCCCAGAATTCGCCCAAAGGCCTCGGCATACAGTGGGTCCAGAGAGAGGACCTCGCCCCGGGCGGATGCCCCGGCGAGTTCCAGGAGCAGGTCTGTCGCCAACTGCTGGCCAGCGTCCCAGCGGCTGAACGGGTCCGAATCCCGGCCCATCAGAAACGCCAATTCCTCCCGGGTGCGCGCCACTCGCAAGCGCACCGGAGCGGAGAATCCCCGAAGCAGGGAAGGAATGGGCTCTTGCTTCAGCCCGGTAAAATGGAAAGTCTCCTCGGACTGGGTGAGTTCGAGTACCCGTGTCGCCTCGCCCCCGGGAGCCGGTTCGCCCTCGAGTTGCAGCGCCAGAGCATTCCCCGACGCATCCAGAAGGCCCATGGCCATGGGAATATGCAGTGCCTCTCGAGGGATATCCCGCATGGCGGATCGGTCGGGCTCGGGATAGGACTGGGTGAGGGTCAATGAATAGCGACCCGCCTCGGCATCGAAAGAACCTTTGGCTCCCACCAGCGGTGTGCCGGCCTGACTGTACCAGCGTCCGAACTGTTCGAGATCCAGTCCACCCGCCGATGCCATGGCATCCCGGAAGTCATCACAGGTAACCGCCTCACCGTCGTGCCGCTCGAAGTAGAGATCCATACCGCGCCGGAAGCCCTCGGGCCCCAACAGGGTGTGATACATGCGGATAACCTCGGCCCCTTTGTTGTAGACCGTAGAGGTATAAAAGTTGTCCATCGAGATATAGGAATCTGGACGAATGGGGTGGGACATGGGCCCGGAATCTTCGGCGAATTGGGCCGCTCGCAGAATCTTGACGTCTTCGATTCGGGTTACCGCCTCCGACGTCATGTCGGCCCCGAACTGCTGATCCCTAAAAACCGTCAGGCCTTCTTTGAGGGTCAACTGGAACCAATCGCGACAGGTCACGCGATTCCCCGTCCAGTTGTGGAAATACTCGTGCCCAATGACGCGCTCGACGCCTTCATAGTCGGTATCCGTCGCGGTATTGGGCAGCGCCAGCACGTATTTCGAGTTGAATACGTTGAGGCCCTTGTTCTCCATCGCCCCCATATTGAAATCGTTGACGGCCACAATCATGTAGATATCAAGGTCGTATTCGAGGCCAAAGACCTCTTCGTCCCACGCCATGGCGCGCTGGAGGGAAGACAGAGCGTGCTCACACTTCTCGACATTCTGGGGCTCGACCCAAATTTCCAGCAGCACCTCACGGCCACCTCGGGTGGTAAAGGAGCCCCGATGCGCGCGCAGGTCCCCCGCCACTAGGGCAAAGAGATAACTGGGTTTCGGAAAGGGATCGTCCCAGCGCACCCGGTGACGGCCTTCGCCGAGATCAACCTCCTCGACCCGGTTTCCGTTGGACAGCATCACGGGGCAACTCGCCTTGTCCGCCGTAATGGTGGTGGTGAACCGAGACATCACGTCGGGTCGGTCGAGGAAGTAGGTGATGCGACGAAAACCCATGGCTTCGCACTGGGTGCAGAAGTTTCCGCTGGTCCGGTAGAGACCCGAGAGCGCCGTGTTCTTCTGAGGCCGAATACGCACCAAGGTTTCGAGCTGAAAACGGGCGGGAGGCGCATCGATTCTAAGTTCTTCGTGACCCACGTGATATCGGTTGGTCGGGAGAACCTCGCCATCCAACCACACACCCAGACACTCGAGTTCCTCGCCAACGAGAATCAGCGGCGGCAAATCCCCCGAAAGGTCTTCCCTGCGGCGGACCTCCAGACGACTCCGAACTTGGGTTTCCTCTTCACCGAGATCGAAGCTGAGATCGACCCGGTCGATCCAATAGTCGGGGGGGCAATAGTCCTCGCGGAGAACCGCCTGAGGCTTTTCCGTACTCATCGAATGGGCTTCCTTGCTCGGGCTTCGGGGTTGCGGGCGCAGCAGCGACGTTACGAAGCAGCGTCACGCAATGCAAGCAAGGCTGGGAAAGTTCACAGCCCTGGGCCATCGGTGGCCCGGAGCAATCCCGAGCCATTCGACGGCGCATCGATGGCCTCGGCTCCCTTGTCCCCCGCGCTTGCCGGGCTCAGGGAGCGGCGCGAACCATGGCGTGACCGATGGCATCCTTCAGTTCTTGGCGGGTGAAGGGCTTGCCAAGAAAACCGGTCCTCGGGGTATCGGTGAACTCCGGTCCCACGGCGTCCGGCCCGTTTCCGCTACACGCCACCACGGGGAGGTCCGGGCGAATCCGGCGAATACTCTTGAAGGACTCTTCGAAAGAGAGCCCGGGCATTCTCATGTCCAAGACCACGCAATCCAGTTCCTGGCCCTCGTGCTCCTCGAGTACCCTGCAGGCATCGGCCCCGCTTTCGGCCACCAGGATTTCACTTTCTTTCAGCATGCGCGAGGAAACACGTCGAACCATTTCGTCGTCGTCGACGATCAGGACGCGCCAAGCACTCGAACTACGACTCTCGCCGACCCCGAGCGGGGTCGCAGGATTCGGGACAGGGCTATCTCTCAGATTCTCTCGAATCATTGTTCTCTCTTTCTGGCGGTTGAAGTTAACGGACAAGAGACGAATTCGCCCCATCGGGCCGAGGGTTTCAAGTTCAAAATCCGGCTTCGGCCGCCATGCTGGGGGCGTGTCCGATGGGCATTGCTGTCTCTTTCCACTCCCTCGGGTAGACGGCCAAAACTCCCCGAGCGCTGAGCAGCGAATCGCGATTGTCGCCGTGTGCGGAATGGGCTCGGAAGAGTTGGGTCTCAACGGGGAGCATCATGAGTTCCGGCTCTTGGTGGGCGCATCGGTCTCCCACGAAGGCGCGGTCGGCGATTCGGTAGGAGACGGCCTCATTGAGTCGTCCGATCCGGCCCAGGACCTCGACCGTCATGCCACCGATGCAGAACCTGTCCCCGTGGCCCACCCCCATCAGATCCGGCCCTTGGACCAGATCACAGGGGACGATCCTTCGCGTTCTCCAGCGGCGGGCGATCGCCTCGGCTCCCCGGCTGGAAGTCGAAACGGCCCCGGTCTCCAGGATGAAGACCCGGTCGCGCCCCACCCGCCCGAAGCTTGCCGAGTAGTCGTCAATACAATCCTCGGTGGGATCGATCAGAATCTTGCCTCGCACCCCCGGCATGCCCAGTAAGTAGCTATAGGTTCCGGTGGCGCTATAGAATTCTTTCTGGCTGAGCTTCATTGTTTCGCCCTCCTCTTCCCTCGGGGACAGCCCTCAAGCTGTCCCTCGGTTCGCCTTGTTTGTCTCGAAGAGCCCGATAGAGTTCTCGGTTCCTTCTCACAGCCTCTGGCGCCCACTTCAACCCCACGGAAAGTCCGAGCGCCGACCCGGCAGCCCAATATGTTGCAAAGTGCATGCCGGAGGTCGGCGTCGCCTCAAACGCCCGACACGCCTACGAGAGCGTCGATTTCGAACTCGACTGTCGCGTTTCGAACACTTACCGCCTGACCGGGTTGCATATGGAACGGCCAGATCCCCCGGCCGAGACCGAGGACCCGCTGATCCTTCCGCGCTCTGTCAGCCAGGAGAATTACGCCAATGCCGTGCGCTCGAACGACCGGCGAATGGTCTAGGAACAGGCTCCCGTCCGCGCGTCGGCGGCCTGTACGGCGTTCGAACTCACCCGGACAATGCGGGTGTCGCCAAAGGGCGTCCCCATCCCCGAGTTGAGCACGAGGGCTACAGCCAGGCCGCGCTGGGGATCCGCCCATGCCCCGGAGCCTCCAATCCCAAAATGTCCGAACGCGTTGGGCGCCTTGGCTCGAACCACGGGGATCCGGTGATAACCCAGTCGCCAGTCCATGGGCATGGGAATCACACGACCGGGCCGGCGACTCTGCACCCGAGTCGCCTCGATCAGGGTCTTCTCAGAGATCAGTCGAACCCCATCGAGCTGCCCCCCACACGCGAGGGCCGAATAGATTCGCGCCAGGGACCGTGCACTGAAATAACCGCTGAGCGCGGGAATTCTCGCCGAGCGCAATCCCTCGGAGTTCCAATCGAGGCTTTCAAAACCCGTAGGTAGAAAGGCCGCTTCGAGTTCGCTGAGATCGCAGGTTTGAGCCTCGCCGCGCGCGGCCTGGCCACGACTGTGGCGAAGAAAGGGCTTGAGCAAGGCATCGCGCGGGCCCGGGAGATCCTGGCCCGGAAAGGCTCGCCGGCCCCCGGCCCCGAGAACATCGGCACAACGCGAACGTGCGTGATCGGGGAGTCCCAGGTAGAGCCCATCGAGCCCGAGCGGTTCGGCGAGTTCCCTCGCCAGCAACCCGGAGAGTTCGACCCCCGAAATCCGTTGGATCAATTCACCCACGAGCCAACCGTAGGTCAGCCCGTGGTACCCGTGGGCCTCACCCGGAACATGGATCGGACGTGCGCGCTCCAGGGCACCGACCATACGACTCCAATCGAACATTTCCCGGGCATGCCGAACCAAGTCCCGGATGCGATAGAGCCCTGATTCGTGACACAGAACCTGTCGAATCGTGATCTTCGATTTTCCCGCCTGGGCAAATTCGGGCCAGTAGCGGGCGACCGGTGCGTCATAATCGGCCAGGCCGCGATCGATCAAAACGTGAAGCAGGGTCGACAGGACGCCTTTGGTTGTGGACCAGGAAAGGGCAATCGTATCCTCGTTCCAGGACCGCCCTTGGTCGTCCCGGGTTCCGCCCCACATGTCCACCACGCACTCTCCATGATGGTAAACGCAGAGCGCCGCGCCGCCCTCGCCGTCCTGAGGAAGCAGCCGGCTCAAGCTCCGTGCCATGGGCAGAAACTCCGAATGAACATGACCCGACAACATGGTTTATCTCTTCCTCGGACCCGACCGGCTAGCGAACGCCTCGTGAAAAACAATGTTCAACGAGCACCCAGTCCACCCCAAGTGAACCGTCGTGGCGCCGCGTACACCCCTCGAGACGCTTGGATTCCATCGCCATCGAATCCGCGCTGGCGCGTTGAAAAACCGGTTCGAGTTTCCGAAAGGACTCCTGGGCGTATCGCTGGCAGCCTTCGAAGGCCACGGCGTGTTGACCGAATTTCGCCTGGCAGTAGGAATTCTCCCCAGCCACCGGGAGGGAAATCTCGCCCATCGCGACCGCCACGGGCCCATTGAATTCTGCCCCCGGTTTCGCTCCGCCCTTGGCCGACCCCGCTGGTGAGTCGGCGGCGGGGACATCCCACAACGAGGAGGGCGTGGTTGAGGAGGACGTGATCGAGGAGGGCGTGGTTGAGGAGGGCGTCGTTGAAAGCCCCGGACGGCGCATCTCCAGGGAATCCCGTGGACCGGACGCGAGTCCACACGCCATCAACCCGGCCCCCAAAAAGAGAACCCCACTCAAACCGAGAAAACCCTGTCTCATGCCCCTCCCTCGGGACGCCGGCGCCCAACGGACACTGTCGTCCTGGGGGGAACATCGGCGCAGGGGAAAGTTGGCTTGAGGTCCGACGGATTTAAGCGGGCTCAGGCCCCCGAGAGCAATTCGACGAAAAAGGCTGTCATCGTTTCGACCTGGTCGATTTCAACGAATTCACGCGCGGTGTGGGCTTGGAGGATCGAACCGGGGCCCAGGACAACCCCGGGCAGCCCCGCCGCCTCGAAGACGCCCGCATCGGTCCCAAAGGCGACGCCCGACCGCTCTCCGGGTTGTCCGGTCGCGGCCAGTGCCCGGGTGCAACCCACCACCGCGGGGTGGTCCTCAGGCGTGGAGAGAGTCGGCTTTTCAAGGCTGCAGGAGACCACCTCGACGGCGTCCGAGACCCCTGCCGCCACCAGGGCCTCTTCGAACTCGGCCCGAACACCCTCCAAGGTTTCACCGGGCAGCACTCGGCGGTCCGCCACGAGATGCGCATGATCCGGGACGATATTGGGCGCGTGGCCTCCGCTCAAGATTCCCACGGAGAGTGTCGCCGGGCCCAACTCGGGATGCCTTCGTGCGGACAACTCCTGGGCCAAAGCATCCAAAGCCAGGGCCGCTCGGGAAAGCAAGATGATGGCGTTCTTACCCTCATCGGGGTTCGAAGCATGACAAGCGCGCCCCCGGGCCTCCATACGAACGTGCACGACGCCTTTGTGGGCGTTCACAACCCGCAAGTCCGTGGGCTCAGTGGCCAGCACCCAGTCCGGCCGCCGACCCGCCAAGTTCGTGAGCACATCGTAAACCCCCTGGCTTCCCAGTTCCTCGTCGGCTTCTCCTACCAAGATCAAGTTGCGACGCAGAACGCCGCGGTTGAGCACCTTCTCCAGGGCCGCCACGAGCGCCGCCATGCCTGCCTTGGTATCGCAGGAACCGCGCCCATACAGTTTCCCGCCCTCGACCTGCGGATCAAAGGGTGGAATCGTCATCCCATCCACGGGAACGGTATCCAGATGTGAAGCCACCAGAACCGTATCGCCGCCAGCCTGCTGAGCTTGCACCTCCGCCACCACGCTCGGTCGCTCGGGGCTCCCCACCTGAACCGCATCCACCGACAGACCCCGGAGTTGTTCGAGGAGATGCGACGCAAACGCCGCTTCGCCGACGATTTCCCCAGGCAGATCACTCCGGCCCATGGGGTTGACCGAGGGAATCGCGACGTAGTCGCGCAAGTAATCGATTGCAGGGTCGGTCATTGTCGGCACTCCTTTTCGAGAAACGATTCTAGCCGGTGGCCGGCTTGCCATCTCCCCCTATCCCGAGGGAAACAAGCCTGCTAAGCGTGGGGGAAAGAATGAAGACGACCGCCCTGGGAACCCTTTTCAATACGGGGCCCGAGATCGAACCGGAACCACTACTACCGGAACCACTACCACCGGAAGCACTCCAACTCGAACCACTCCAAACGGAACCCGACGAATGAGCCCCGCGCCGCGCAACCCACTCGAGGCCGACCGTATCACGCCCTACCTCGCGTCCCTCTTCGCGCTGCTCTCTACGGCGACTCTCTTCGACGGTTTTGATTCCGCGATGCTCAGCTTCGCCGCGCCGGATGTTCGCGATACCCTGGGCATCACGCGTGAGGAGTGGGGGTTCGTTTCAGGTCTGACCCGCATGGGGGTCATGGTCTCCTTCCTCTTCCTTCTCTCGGCGGATCGCTTTGGGCGCCGAACGGTCATGATGATCACCATCATCGGCTTCGCGGTGGCCAATGGCATGACGGCCTTCGTGACCACCAAGGAAGGCTTCATCGTCGCCCAGTTCTTCGCGAGAATTTTCCTCACTGCCGAGTACGCACTGGCGGTGATCATGATTGGCGAAGAGTACCCGGCCCGTTTTCGTGGCCGCGCCATCGCAATCCTAACCAGCCTGGCCACCGTGGGCGTCATGGTCATGGCAAAGATTCAGCCCCACGTTCTCATCGCCGAAGGCGAGACCGGTGGCTGGCTCCATGCTTTGGGTCTTCAGATCGTTCTCTTTGGCCAGGACCTCATGGGCCTTTCCCCGTCCACAGAAGGCTGGCGCTCGCTCTACGCCCTGGGCGCTCTCCCCCTGGTCTTCGTCATCGGCCTGCGTTTCACGGTGCGCGAGACTCGGCGCTTTGAAGCCAGTAGCCGCGAGCGAACCGTTCACAGCCCGGATGAATCATCCTGGCGGCAGCATTGGCGGGATGCACTGCTGCCCTGGACCCCCCAGTACCGAGGACGCACCGCCATCGTCGCCCTACTCTGGAATTGCGCCCACGTCGTAACCGCACCCTCGGTGGTCTACTGGGTCATCTTCGCTCGGGAGGACCTGGGCCTGAGCACAGCACAGGTCGGGGACATCGTTTTCTGGGGTTACGGCGGCGGGGTCGCTGGGCATTTCGTCGCCGGTTGGCTCATCGACGTGATCGGGCGAAAGCGCACATGCGCGGGGTTCTACGTGGCCGCCGCGATTTCAATCTTCTGGCTCTACCACCACCCAACCGTCTTCGGTCAATACATCTGGATGATTGCCACGGTTTTCTCCTTTGGCGCGGCGATGACAGCCACCCACGTATACGCCTCGGAACTCTTTCCCACCGAGATACGAGCCACGGGTTATGGCTGGACCACCAACTTCCTGGGACGCATCACCGAGGTCATCACGCCCATGCTCATCGGCGCTCTCCTCGTGCCCCTCCACAACGACATCCCGGCGGCCATCGCGATTGTCGCGGTCGGGCCCATTCTCGGCGCGATCGCCGTACTCCGGTACGCCCCGGAAACCCTAGGGCTCACCTTGGAGGAGGTTCAGGCGAAGTTTACCCAGGCCGAACCCGGCACGGGAGAGAGCTAGGAAATCGCGCTGGCCAAACCCACCGTCGCCGGACCGTGCAGCCCACGGCAAGTTGCCAATCGCGACTATTTCGCCCCCGCCGACTGAGCCCGCTGCTTCCGCATCGCCTGCATCATCTCCCGGCGCTGCTCCTGGCGCATGACCGCGTATTCCTTCTGCTGGTCTTGATCCAGGAGTGGCTCGATGAGAACCGCCATTTTCTGCATGTTCATCTGGATCTGGACGCCCAGGGCCATCGCGGTCAGTTCTCCGGACTTGAAACGCGCAGTCAGTTTCTCGAGTTCGGCGACCCCTTGGGTCACGACCTCGCGGACATCCTTTTCCTGCTCGGCCGACAAGCTGAGACGCCCGTCGAGTTGGGACAAAATCTGGTTGACCCCCTCTTCACCCGAGGGCATTTCCGCCAGGCGTTCCTTGATTTGGGACTCCAGCGAAGTTTTCGTTACGGCCCCTTCTCCCTCGGCATCTGCCTGCATGGGAAAGGCCCCTACCCCTAAAGCAAAAGCCAATGCCATCGCCGCCCCACTCCACCTCACGGCGGATGGCCGCTGCAGCCACCGGCCCTTGGGTCGTCGCGGATCCAGTGCCGGGGCGGAAAAGACGGGGACGTGGGTGTGGGGGGCGTGGGGGGCGAACATGATGTTTTCTCTCCTCGGGAATCTTGAAAAATGATCGGGCCGCATTAAGGCTACTCAAGCGTACGGCAAAAGCGAGTGCGATTTCTTTCCAGACGCATTGCGCGTCCACCACCCGGCCCAGCCCAATCCCGAGGGACCTAGAGCCGAGCGTGACGCAATTCGGTCTCGAGGATCGCCACGCAACCCAGCGCTTCAAGAGCGTCGACAACGCGCTGGATCTCGTTCTTTTCCACCATGACCTTGACGCCGAACCAACCGGGATCGTGGAGAGGCTGGACCGTCGGCGAGGAAAAGCCCGGGGAAATCGACCGGGCTTCATCGATCCGCGCCACCGGGCAGTTGTACTCCAACAGGGAGTACCGATCCGCCGCCAGAACCCCATCGATGCGCCGGATCAAGCGCCGGCAGGCCTCGGATTCACGGGGCGCCGGGTGACCAATGAGCACGGCTTCCGCCGAAAGAACCTGATCAATTTCCACTAGGTCGTTTTCCACCAGGCTGCTGCCGGTCTCGACGATTTCGACGATGGCGTCGACCAACCCGAGCAGAACCATGCCCTCAACAGCGCCCTGGATCTCGAGCACGTGGACGTCCGCCACGTTGTTGCGGACAAAATAAGCTCGGGCGAGTTCGACAAATTTTGCACCCACCACCCGTCCGCTCAGATCACTCGGCACCCGGTAGGGCGCGTCCTTGTGGACGGCCACCGCCAAGCGGCAGCGGCCGAAACCCAGGCGGCGATGAATCTCGACGGGACGCCCCTTCTCCTCGACCTGATCGCTTCCGGTGATGCCAAGGTCCACAACACCCTCGGCGACTAGCACGGGAATATCGGCCACGTTGCAAAAGAGAATGCGAGCCCCGGTCTCGGGACAATCGGAAAAAAGTCGGCGGCCCGAAATCCGAAAACGGAGGCCCGCCCGCTCGAGCACGCTAATTGCCCCCTCCCGCAGGCGCCCCTTGGAAGGTGCGGCGATCAGCAGACCCGGTTCGAGCGCTTCATCCGGCATCGGTCCCTCCCCGGGCGGCTTTCTCTTCCAATCCGCCCCGCCCAAAGCGTTGATCGAGAACCCCGTAAACATCGTCGGGCTTCAGACCGGTGGAGGCCAGCAGAACCCAGACATGAAAGAGCAGATCCGCGACCTCCCGGGCAGTGTGTTCCCCATCCCCAGAAGCCGCCGCCTCGAGGGTCTCCTCCGCCTCCTCCCGGATCTTCGCTGCAATGGCGTCGAGACCGCCCTCGAGAAGTTCCGTCACGTAGCTGCCCGCTGGACGCTCGCGGTGCCTCGCTTCAATGACACGAAACAACCGATCCAGAGTCGCAGCCTCGCCCATCTTCCCTTCCCCCCGTGCCATGCGCCCAAGCGGCTTCAGCCTAGCAGAGGGACATGGTATTTCGGCCACGAGCGGAGCCGCTCCCGCCTAGTCGGAGCGAGCGGTGTTCAGCGACTCGGGCGGGCAGCCCCGATCTCCCAGACCGGAGTAAGTCGCCTGATTCCAATCCGCCGATCCCTCGAAGAGGTCGCGATAGAGTTCGCATTTCTCGGTTTGATCCAGATTCGTATCGCCTTCCAGCCGGGCCAAAAGACCTTGGGTACTCAGGGTGTCCGTCGACATGCGGATGCCTCCGTCCGCCGCGGTGTCGAACACCAAGAACTGCCCCACGTCGCTCCCCCATGCGGACCACTCGGGCAATCCCCCGCTGCGCCCTCGGCCCGGTGTACCCGCATAGGCGAACTCCGCCCAGTAGGACATCATCGCATCGGAGATGAAGCGTCGACCGGGTTCGTCGGCCTCGTCAAAGATCAGTTTGGCCGTGGCCTCGTCGCCGAATCGGAAATGGCCAAAGACGAACGGGATCTCCAGCCCGTGCGCAGCCCCCAGGAGCATCCCCAAGTCGGTCCCCATTCGCACGGGTTCCTCATCCCAATCGAATCGATACGCATAGACCCCGGCTTCCTGGCTCCGGGAGAGCGCCGCAGCGGGCTCGTCCACCCCCCAAACCTTCCAGAGATCGCTGTGCATCCCCGAGACGAAGTTGTACCGGGCCCCATCCCGCACCCGGGTGACCACGCCCAAGCTCCGGCTGACCCATGCGGGGTCTTGGGACAAGAAGAGCTTGATCTCATCTCGGTTGCTGCCCAGGATGATAGGAACACCCCGAAAGGCCCCGGGCTCGGCAAACAGATCCAGTAGGCGCCTATGGGGCAGCACGACACCGTCCCGGATCACTCGGGGAGGACGGATATCGGCCGAGTCCGGCTCATCGCGATAGGCGGACAGGATTTCCTCGGCGGTCTTGCGCCGCAAATAAGCGGCGATCTCCGAGTCTTCAAGCCCTTCGGCGAAGAACCGTGCACTCGCCCGGTCCGAGGCCGACCCATCTCGGATCAGCAGACGAAGCACCACCTCCTTGGCGCTGAAGGAATCGCCGGGCGGCTCTTCGTCGGTGTAGTTCACGGCCGATGCCAGGGAAACCGTGTCCACCGCACCACTCTGCACAATGGCCCGATGGAATAGACCCGCGGCCATGGGTGAAGCCAGCAGGCTAAGAACATTCTTGCCCCCCGCCGACTCGCCGAAAATTGTCACGCTGTCCGGATCCCCGCCGAAAAATTCGATGTTCTCTCCCACCCAACCCAGAGCGGCGATCAGATCGAGGGTTCCAAAATTTCCGCTTTTGGGCTCTCCCTCTTCCGCCCCCGCCAGCAGAGCGGGGTGCGCGAGCCAGCCCAGGGCGCCGAGTCGATAGTTGACGCTCACCACCACCACCCGGTGCCGTGTGGCCAATAGCGACCCCTCGTAGAAGGACCCCGCGTACCCGATGGTATTGCCTCCCCCGTGGATCCAGACCATCACGGGCATCCGGTCATCACCCGTGGGCACCTCGGCCGCATCGAAGCGCGGCGACCAGATATTCAGATAGAGGCAGTCCTCATCCCCCGCAAAACTGCCGGGGTCCTGGTCCGACACACCTCCGAATCCGCTGGCCAGTTGCACGCAAGGCGATCCGTACGCCAGGGCATCGAAAGTATCGGTCCAGGGTTCGGGCCGGCGGGGAGGCCTCCAGCGCAGTTCGCCGGCGGGCGGCGCCGCAAAGGGAATTCCCAGCCAGGCGTGGCTGTCCCCGGACCCAGCCAAGCCGACAACGCTGCCCAGAGTGGTCAGCCGCTCGGAGACCACATCGGCAATGGGAAGCGCCTCAATGGGCGCCTCCGGCGCCTCGGGCGCGCCCGCCCAAAGAGCCACCAACAGAAGAACCGCCGCGAGAGCCGCCACTCCCTGGGCGAACCGCCAGCGCGTCAAGTCCCGCCCCCGATCTTCCGCCTGCGTATCACTGAGCTGTCCGTTCTCTTCCCCGTTCGATTTGCGCGGTGATCCGGTGGATTCATTGCGCGGATTAATGGCGCGGATTCATGGCACGGATAAATGGCGCGGATTCGCGTCCGAAACTGTTCTCGCACGCGCAGCTTAACACCTGCGCGTCATCTCGGCTGATTTCCTTCCCCCGTTCCCATTCCCACACCCAAACCAGCGGTCCGGCGACGGCCGCTGGGCTATGAATTTCGCCATGGGCTCGTCCAACCCACACCCAGGCAAGGTCGAAGTGCTTCGCGTCGGCGACATTCACCGAGGGGATTATCTCGGCATTCGGCGACGTGTCTTCATCGAAGAGCAAGGCGTACCCGAACCCCTTGAACTCGACGGACGGGACGGCGAAGCCACCGCCTGGCTGGCCCAATGCGCGGGTCGACCCGTAGGAACCGCGCGGGCTCGGCGGGTGGACGCGGCCATCAAGGCCGAGCGGGTGGCGGTGCTTCGCGCATTCCGCCGCCGGGGCATCGGGGACAAGTTGATGCGGGCCCTTGAGTCCTGGGCCTTTGAGCAGGGCGTGGACCGAGTCGTTCTCAACGCTCAGGAATCGGCAATTTCATTCTACAAAGCAATGGGTTACGAGATTTCCGGGGGGCCCTTCGAAGAGGCCGGAATTCCCCACCGCAGCATGACCAAGAGACTCGGCCCCACCCCCTGAGTCCAAGCGGATCAGCGGGCGCCGTCGAAGAGTTCCGGGTCTGCCGTCTCGGAGAGGACTAGACCCTCGTGGCGTTCCAGCGCGCGCTGCACATCCCACTGGTTGTGCGCCAGGATCGCGAACCGGTCCTGGGCGTCGCGAACGACCTTGATCCGCTCGGCGTGACGGAAGATGTCCGGATCGAAATCGCCCTGGGGCCATCGCGCCAACTTGAAGGGCAGGCTCGTCAATTCCAGATCCACGCGGTACTCGCCCTTGAGGCGATGACGCATGACCTCGAATTGCAGCGGGCCCATGGCCCCGAGAATCAAAGTCACCACCACCGCATCATGGGCTTCGAAGAGCTGCACTGCGCCCTCTTGAACCAGTTGGGCAATGCCTTTTTCCAAGGACTTCCGTTTCAAAGTGGCGGCGACTTCGACCCGCATGAACGATTCCGGGGAGAAACTCGGAATGCCCGCGTACGAGAAGTTGCCCTCGTCGCTCACCGTATCGCCGATCCGAAAAATTCCAGGATCAAAGAGGCCGACTACGTCGCCCGGATAGGCCGATTCGACTTCGTGTCGGTCGCTCCCCATGATGAGTGTCGAGTTGGCCAGGCGGAGCGGTCGCCCCGTGCGCACGTGCTGGGTCGTCGCCCCCTTGGTGAACCGGCCCGAACAGACCCGCAGGAAGGCGACGCGATCCCGGTGGTCGCGATCCATGTTCGCCTGGATCTTGAAGACAAAACCCGAGAAGGGATGCGCGGTGGGTTCGATGAGCCCCTGGTCCGAAAGACGCGCCCCGGGCGCAGGCGCCATATCGAGGAAACGCTCGAGAAAGGGCTCCACGGCATAG
>DUCT01000140.1 GCA_012959665.1 Myxococcales bacterium
GTGCGGCCGCTTTCCGATTCATTCCTGACCCTGGCGGAAATCCTGGCCGGGGCGGGGTATCGAACGGGGGCGGTGGTTGCGGGTCCGGCGCTCAGCCGGGAGCTCGGCACCGCCCAGGGCTTTGAGTTCTACGAGGATGATCTGAAGGGGCCGGAGAAACGGGTCCACGGGAAGAGGGCAGAGGAGACGACGGACCTTGCCTTGGAACTGATCCAGACCTTTGGCGATGAGCCCTTCTTTCTCTTCGTGAACTATTTCGACGCCCATGCCCCCTATGCGCCGCCGGGCACCGCCGCGGATGGGTCGCGGGTGCCTGGCGCAGAGCCCCCAGCGGCCGCGTCACCGGAAGCGCCCATGGAGCCACCCCTTGTCGTCCGTTATCTCCACCGACTCAGCGAAGGGGTTCCCGCGCCCGAGGGCGAGGCCATGGCCGCCGACGAACGCGCCGAGCTTCGCCGGATGCGGGCGGGATACGACGCCGAGATCGCGTACCTGGATTTTCACCTGGGCCGATTGCTCCGCGCCGTTGAGGCCTTACCCGCTGGGGAAAACACCTGGGTGATCATTACCGGCGACCACGGCGAAAGTTTCGGCGAACACCATTTCTTGAGCCATGGTGCGCATCTGTACGAGGACAACGTGCGGGTTCCCCTGCTGGTTCGCCGGCCCGGGGGCGAAGCGGAGCGCCGAATCCGCGAGCCGGTCCAGAATCATGCGCTGTTCGGTACGGTCCTGGAGGCCGCTGGCCTGGCCCGGCCGGTCTGGGCTCCCCCCCTCCCGGGCCCCGATGAGACCCAGAGGGAAATCGTGCTGGAAGTGCATCGCAGCGATTCGAATATTCGGATTGGTGGTGAATTCTTCGACCGCGACGTCATCGCACTGCTGGTTCCGCCCCTCAAGCTGATTCACTCCTCCCGGGGCGAAAGCGAACTCTTTGATCTCGAGGCCGACCCCCAGGAACTCGACAACCTGCTGACCCGGAAGCCCGAACTCGCCGCCGAACTCGTCGCCCGACTGGCCGCCCTGCAGGCTGAGAAAACGCCTCTCTACCCCGAGCCCGCGCCTCTTGAACTGCGTCCGGAAACCGAGGAGGCCCTGCGCGCCATGGGGTATATCGAGTAGTACGCGCCGGATGCGTTCGGGATGCGTTCGGGTCCGGCGACCGTGTTGGTCCCGGCGATTTTCTTGGCCTTCCCGGTCTCGTGGGCGGTCAGCGCGGTGACGTATCGCTGGATCGAACGGCCCTTGCTCTTGGGCAAGCAGCACCTGGCTCCCTAGGCGCTAAAGGATGGCGGTGCCTGTCGTTGGAGCCGGGTGGGGTCTATTTCCCGGGAAAGCCCACGTCTTTGGTCACCGACTCCCATTCATTGATGGACGCGGTGAGTCCCTCCAACTTCGAGCGGAATGCGCTGAGCACATCGCGCCCGAGCAGGAGGTGAAGGGGCGGGGCCTCGAGTTCACTGACCATGACGACCGCGTCCGCTGCGCGCCGAGGGTCACCGGGAAGAACTTCGGCGGTGGCCTTGATGAGTTCACGGCGAGCGCCCACCGTCTCGTCGTAGACGCTCAAGGGCGTGGCTGTCTCGCGCATGGATCGAGAGGCCCAATCCGTGCGAAAGGCGCCGGGTTCGATGGCGGTGACGCGGATGCCGAAGGGCTCGAGTTCCTTGGAGAGGCCCTCGGTCAATGCTTCCAGCGCGTACTTGGTGCAGCTGTAATAGACATTTGGCGGGTTGGTGACGAGCCCTGTCATGGACGAGATGTTGATGATATGCCCACGGCCCTGTTCTCGCATTCCCGGGAGCAACGCCTTGACGAGGTCCACCGCGCCGAAGTAGTTGGTGTCGAAGAGACGCCGAACCTCGTGATCCTCACCTTCCTCTACGGCGGCCATATAGCCGTAGCCCGCGTTGTTTACGAGCACATCGGGTATCCCCAAGCGATCCCGAGTGATGTCCACGGCCGCCGCGATCTGGGCTCGGTCGGTCACGTCCAGGGGGACAGCCACAGCGCGGTCGGGGAAGCGTTTGACGATATCGCCGACGGCTTCGGGGTTGCGCGCGGTGACAGCCACTCGGTAGCCACGAGCCAGGGCGGCGAGGGCGATTTCTCTCCCGAAGCCGGTAGAGCACCCCGTAATGAGCCAGACCGAGTCTTCTCTGGGCTGGGTAGTCATGTCAGGCCTCCGGTAGCCGGCGCTTGTACCCGGCTGCGCGTTGGGCCTGCTGTTCGCTTCGCTCTCCTGATCCCACGAAGACTGTTCCTTCGGGCAGTTGAGAGGGCAGGTCCGCGAGTTTTAGAACCTCTCCGCGAGCGGAGAGGTCTTCACGCGGTCCGCCTTCGGGAAATTCAGCCATTCGCAGTGTCAGCATGCCTTCGTCCATGTCGCATGGGTCGAGCCAGTTGTGCACGCCCGGGTCGTTGCGGGAGAGCACGTAGGTATAGGTGCCATCCGCGTTGGCCATGGACTGGGCCTTGTTGAGGCTGCTGGTGCGGTCGACGATCTTAAGGGTCGTGCCCCAGATGTTCGCAATGGGAACAACGAAATACGCCGCGCCACCATCGCTGACGTGAATCACAAATGCCTCGTCCTCCTCGAGGCGAAAATGGCCACCGACATAGACCTGTTTGCGTAGGGCTCCGCCGGTATCGGCGGACCAACCGAGGCTGAACCGGTTGGGCTTGCCGTGAAGCGAACCCTGGCTGAGTCGATGGGTGAAGTCGGCGTAGTGGGCCATGAATTTCGCCGTCAACTGGGCCTGTTCATCGAGGGTTTTCGGCGGACTGCTGGGGGCATCACCCAGGCGCTCGACCCTCAATTCGTTGGGTTCATCGCGCGACCAATCCAGCATCACGTCGCGAATGTAGAACTCGTGGGCCTCGGGGGCAGATTGGACGTGGTTCGGACGGCCGTTCCCGGGTTGGGCGTCTACGCTGATGGTAAATGTTCGGTCTTCGTTGACTACCAGGTCGTGACCCGAGAGAACATCAACCGTGTTCATGTTCTCGTCCCAAAGCGTGAAATAGTTCTCGGTCATGCGGTTCTCGCCCACGCGCCCGTGAATGCGGTATTCCTCGTCCCCCGAAATGGGAATGACTCGGTAGATCGAATCCGGATTGTCGATGCCCCAACGTGAACCCGGGACGCTGACGTCTCCCACCGGGTGAGCGAGTCGGCTAATGGTGACGACCTTTGGCCGCAGGGGGTCCTGGTTCGAGGACCAGACCGCAGCCGAGAACATCACCTCGTGGAAGGCCCAGTCGAAGCACTCGAGCATGGCGGGGCTCGGGTTGGCTTTCTCCCGCCAATCGGCCTTCACCCGGGCGTAGGCTTCCTTGACAACGGGGTGCTCGATTAACGCAAGCGCTTCGAGTTCGTGTTCGTGTTGCTCGGGTGTGGCGATGGGGTGATTCTTCATCGG
>DUCT01000141.1 GCA_012959665.1 Myxococcales bacterium
GGATGCTAGCCGAGGGCAGGGTGCATCGACACCCGCACTCGGCCCCCGCTTCAAATCTTGGCGCTTTCGGTGGATTTTCCGGAGACTCTGGCTCCGTGAGAGCAGGAATCGGAAGTTCAATACGGCCAGAGGGTGCCGGAGGGGTGGAAGAGGCGCTGGAGGCGGCCCTGGCCGGCCTCGGTGGCGCCCCCCCGGACGCGGTCATTGTGGCGGGGACGGCCGCTCTGGGGAGCCGGACGCTGCCCGGCCTGATCGACCGGGTGGGGGCGGGACTGGATTGCGCGGCCTGGATCGCCGCGAGCGCCGAGGGGCTCCTGTTGGCCGACCGGGAAATCGTCCGGCTTCCGGGCTTCGCCGTGGTCGCCGTCTCGGGGATTCGCGCCGAATCCTTTAGCTGCGAGAACCTCCCGGGGCGCGAGGCCGAAGCGGCGGCCGAAATCGCCGGCGAACTCTCGGGCTCTCCCGAGGCCGGGGATCTGCTGATCGTCTTTATTGATTCCATGGGTCTGGCCCTGGGGCCGTTGATTCCGGCGCTGGCCCAGGTGGCGGGCCCCGCACGGATCATGGGCCTAGGGGCGAGCGAGATGCCAGGGGGGGCACCGCAGATTTGGGGCGCCGGGGATTTCGTTGAAAAAGGCTGTGCGGGGCTTTGGATTCGGGCGCCTCGCTCCCCGGCAATCGCCGTGACCGACGGCTCCCGGGCGGTGGGGGAGGAAATGGAAATCACCCGGGTGCGGGGGCATTGGGTGCTGGGTCTCGACGGTTGTCCGGCTTTGGCGCGCTTGCGGGACGCGGTGGGCGCCTTGGAACCCGGCGCGCTCACCCGGAGCGTGCTGGCCCGGCTCCGGGCGTCCGGAGCCGGGGATGCGCCGGGGAGCCCTGTGGTCCGCAACCTCACGGGGATCGATCCCGACCGCGAAGGCTTCGCGCTCCCGGTTGCCCCTTCCAAGGGCGATGGGCTCTGCTTTGTGCGGATGGATTCCGTCGCCGCTCGAGAAGACCTGGGGGCGAGTCTGGCGGAACTCGGCCCGGGGCAGGCGGGCCTGGGCCTGTACTTCTCGTGCCGCAGTCGGGGGGAAAACCTTTTTCAGCACGCCGGCCTCGAGAGCGGCTACTTGGCCAGGACTTTGGGCGGTGCGCCCCTGCTCGGTATGATGGGTGCCTTTCAGCTGGCCCCGGATCCGCTGGAGGGGGTTCCGCTTTTTCATACCTATTCAGGGGTTTTCGCGCGTTTTGAGCGTTAGGCAGGTTCGGCCCAGGGGCCGGTGGGGAGTTTCGCTGTGGTGGACGGGGATGGCACGAAGGTTTGGATCGGGGGCCGTATCGTGGAGGCCGAGGACGCCAAGATCTCGGTTTTCGATCACGGCTTGCTCTATGGCGATGGCGTGTTCGAGGGCATGCGGGTTTATGGGAGAGCGGTATTCCGGCTCGAGGACCATTTGCGCCGCTTCGAGATCGGGGCCCGGGTTCTGGGAATTCCCTTGGCGGGGGGCCGAGAGGCGATCCGGGCGATCGTGCTCGAAACCGCCCGGGCCTATGGGGGCGATGAGGCGTATATCCGCCTGATCCTCACCCGGGGCCGGGGAGCACTGGGTGTGGACCCAACAACCTGTGAAAATCCCCAAACGATTTGCATCGTGACGCGGATCCATCTGTACCCGGAGGATAAAATTGCCCGGGGAATCGATCTGGTGACCTCGAGCTTGCGCCGGCCCGCGCCGGACGCCGTGGACCCGGGCGTGAAGAGCCTGAACTATCTCAACAGCGTGCTCGCCAAGCGCGAAGCGCGGCTTCGCGGTGCCGACGAAGCCCTGATCCTGAATGCGCGCGGATGCATCGCCGAGGCGAGTGTCGCGAATGTTTTTGTCTGTCGGGACGGCGTGCTCATGACACCACCGCCCAGCGAAGGCGGGTTGCCCGGAATCACCCGGGCCAGCGTGCTCGAGATCGGGGCGGCTCTGGGTATGGAGACACGGGAGTGCGCCTTGGGCCGGATGGATTTGTTTTCCGCCGACGAGGTCTTTCTGACGGGAAGTGGTGCCCGTATCGTCCCGGTGGCCAGCCTGGATGGGGCACCGCTGGGTGATCCGATCACCGGGGGGCGCCCGATCACCGAACGCATCCTCAAGGCTTTCGCCGAATTCGTTTTGGACCACGGGACCCCCATCGGGTAGCGGCCCGGAATCTTGCCTGCTTCCGGGCAATTCACCTCAGCCCGGGCCAGGGCGCTTGCTGGCGGCTACTCTGGCCAGTAAGCCGTTGAGCTGTTCGGCCCGACATCGAAGGAGAACCTATTGCGCTGGTCGAAGGCCTTCATTCCCACCCTGCGTGACGACCCGGCCGATGCTGAGGCGAAGAGCCATAAACTCTTGGTGCGCGCGGGTTTCATGCGTCAGCTCATGGCGGGGGTCTATTCGCTGCTTCCCCTGGGCCATCGTGTTCTGCACAAGATCGAGGGAATTGTCCGCGAGGAGATGAACGGGATCGATGCCCAGGAATTCCGCTTGCCCTCCCTGCATCCGCGTGAGATCTGGGAGCGCAGCGGGCGTTGGTCCAAGATGAGCAGCGAGATGTTTCAGTTCGAAGACCGTCGCGGGGCCGAGGTGGGTCTGGGCATGACCCACGAGGAAGTCTTTGCGCATCTCGCCAGCGAACTGCGCTCCTACAAGGAACTCCCTCAGATCTGGTACCAGTTCCAGAGCAAGTTCCGGGATGAACCTCGACCCAAGAGCGGACTGCTTCGCGTGCGGGAGTTCACCATGAAGGACTCCTACTCCATGGACGTTGACGAAGCGGGCCTCGACCTGGCCTTCCAGGCACATTTCGAGGCCTACCGTCGGATCTTCAAGCGACTTGGCCTGGATACCGTGGCCGTGGAGGCCTCCTCGGGTTCGATGGGGGGGAATCAGTCCATCGAGTTCATGCTTCAGACCGACGCGGGGGAAGACTGGGTCGCCGCGTGTCGCTCCTGTGGCTACGCGGCGAATTTCGAAAAAGCCGTCAGCCGGGTTGCGGCCCCCGAGGAGAACGGCGCCCTTCCGGCCCCGGAGAAATTCCCAACCCCCGACGTTCGCACCATCGACGACCTGGTCCAGATGGACGGCGGCGCGCCCGCCTCGCTCCAGATCAAGACCCTGGTCTACTCGGTGGATGAAAAAATAGTCTTGGTTCTTCTTCGGGGAGACGATTCCCTGGTGGAGCAGAAGCTCATGGACAATGTCGAAGCCGAGGCGATTCGCCCGGCGTCGGCGGAAGAGATCCAGGCGGCCCTTGGTGCTCAACCGGGAAGTCTCGGTGCCGTCGGGGTGAAGGACCTATTCGTCATTGCCGACGAAGCGCTGCGGGGTTGCCGGGGCATGGTGACCGGGGCCAACGACGACGGCTTCCACCTGCGTGGTGTAGATAC
>DUCT01000142.1:0-7096 GCA_012959665.1 Myxococcales bacterium
ATGGATTCGTCGCACCTCCTTTTTTCGAACCCCGAGTGAGACGGTGTCGGAGCTCGAGAACCCGCCCCCGATCGCTGACGATGGGACAAAGAATCCCGAAGGGACCCCACCCCGAATAGTTCGCCTCCGAGTCGCCCAAGTCGATAGACGAGATCGTTGTTTGGAGCCAGTCGGAACGCAGGAGACTCCAGCCATGCCCCAGATCCCCCGGACCCGAAGAAACCGCCGCGCACTCGCCTGCCGAGGTGTCGCACTCCCCGTGAACTCGTTCCTATTCGTCGCGTTTCTCGCTGGTAGCGTATACGCCGACCCTTATCTGGGCTCCCGCATCCCCAAGCCGCAGCCTCCCCCCACCTGGATGGAACCCGGAGAGCAAATTCCCATCGAAGGACCGGGGTGGACTCCCGTGGTCGCCCTGCTGGAGAATGGCGAAGCGCGAGTTCGGCGGGCATGGCACAACGTGGCCACCGCCCAACAGCTCCTCACCAAGGCTCGGATTCGGCGCTACCCGAGAGGCGAACCGTTGTTCGAAATTCGCGATCGGGTTATTTTTCTCGAAGCCGAGCGGGGAAGCGCTGAGAACGAGTTCATCATGCTGGTGGAACAGGCCCGCCGAGAGGGCATGCCTGCGGGCACGCTCTCTTCGTTCATGGACTTTTCCGACCAGATTCTTCGCGACCGTGCCGAGCGGACCCCTAGCCCCTGAATTCAGCCGGGGGGGCCGGAGGAGCCACTGGGCCCGAAGACCCCTCGGTGGGCAACCACTCTACGGGCGGACACGCGGTATAGACCACGCCATGCTCCGGGCGCACACGCATCCAGGCGTAGGCGCCGCCACCGGCCAGTCTCGCGCGGATTCCCTTCTGTTCCCCGGACTCGCACGCCTGGAGTTCGTACGGAGACGCCCCATTCTCGAGCCAGACAAAGGCCAGAACCCGCTGGCCATCGTCCACCAGCCGCACCCCCAAACCCTCCGGGAGCCCGCTCGGTACGCCCCGATAGACTTGCCCTTCAAGCCAACGCGGACTCTCGCTGTCGCCCGACAAGCGAATCCCCTTGAGGGGCTGGCCAACGGCGTTCTCGGGGAGAGTCTTCAGGTACTCGGCAAGAAGGGGACCATTGCTCGCGTGCCACTCCGCCGTGGCGGAAACCTGCGCCTGGGCATTTACGGTGCCCAGTGGGTGACCACACGCCATCACGCTGCTCAGGAGCACCCAGGCAACAAGCCGCCCGATTTTCGGGTATCGAATCCATCCATTCACGACGATAAACATCCGGGACAAGTGCCTTGGGGTACGTCCGAAAACACGCTCAGCTCCCTGCCTCTGGAGCATTCAACCGCCGCATCCCGATGAAGGCGAGGAGAGCGCTCACGCTCTCGTAGGCGAGAGCACCGAGATTGTACGCTGAGGTCCCGTGCATCAGCAGTCCGAAGGTGCGCGCCAATGCGAGACTACCGATCAGGATGACCATGACGGCTAGCCCCCCGCGCGCGCGTTCCGGACTCAGTCCAGCGTACAGGAAGAGGATGCCAACCCCTGCCTGCAGTCCCCCGTACATGGCCACCACCTCGGTCAGTGCGCTGGCGCCGGGCAGTACCATCCCGACGTAGTCGGAGACAAGGGTGGGAGAGAGGGCACACGCCAGCCCATAGAGCGCAAAGGCCGCCCCGTTGACCAAAAGCAGTATCCGTGCGAAAAGCATTTTCGTCATCTCCCCTTCTTCATCCGGTCGTGGAGTCACGGCACCTGGAACTCGCCCCGCTTCGCAGTGCGAGACTTGATTTCTGTTCGGATCGCCTTGCGATAGAGCTGACTTTCATCGAGCCCCGGAAACCGATTTCGCTCAGCGTCCAGGCGCTTCGACACCGCCGCGGGGTCGCGTCCGCAGGCGTCGAGCATGAATTCAAAATCCTCGGAGGGAACTCGGCTTCGGCGAAGGCCGGAGAGACCCGTGGCTTTCAGCCAACGGCGACCGCGCGTGGTTGTGAAGAAGATGGCCGAAACCGTTGCCACAGCGATGAGCAGCATGAACGTAATTGAGATCGCGCACCCTCCCGTGGGTGTTCACTACGAGAGTAGGCGATTCAAGAGGAATCGAAACAGCGGCCAATCGCCGAATTTCTCCGTTCTTTTCTTCATCGGCGTCGACGATCACCGAGAGGGGGGAGCGGCTAGCTTCCCTGGCCAGCCCACGAAAGAGAGCGCTAGAGTAAATTTGAATTTGATTGCACTTGCGGGTTGCAGATCTCGAGAGGAGAACTTTCCATTCGTGCCCTCGTCTTCGACTTGGATGGGCTCACTGTCGGCAGCGACGCGGCCCAGCGTCAGGCTTGGCGCGAAACCTACCTCGCCTACGGAACGCAATTGCGCACAAGCGACTTTCCCGAGGGTGACGTTCCGGCCGAGGACGAGCGTGATCCCTGCGATCGGCTTGAGAGACAACTCGGTAAACTCGTGGACCGGACCCAGGTCCGCCATCAAGTTTCTCAGCGCAAGGCTGCGATTCTCGCCAAGGAGAACCCACTCCCCGGAATCACAAATTTTATCGAGCGGGCGACGGAAATCGGCCTGATGCTAGGAATCGCCTCGAATTCCAGTCGGCAGCAATCCGAAGGCTCTCTTGACCGACTCGTGATGCGCGAACGCTTCAACGCAATTCGATGCGCGGAGGACGTCGACAAGGCCATGCCCGACCCGGCGCTCTACGTTTCGGTCTGCGATGCCCTGGATGTCCGACCCGACGAGAGCATCGCGGTACAGAGTTCTCCGGGAGGGATACGCTCAGCCAAGGGCGCGGGCCTCTACTGCATTTCTGTGCCCGACCGGGTGACCGGGAGCGTATCCATGGATTCGGCTGACCTCGTCCTCCTTTCCCTGGACACGGTGACCCTGGATGAAGTGGTGGAACGAGCCAGTCGGCGCAACCATTCCAATCCCTGAACCAATGCCCGCTGGCCTCCAGAGATCTGAAACCGATCCCCCTCGGACGCCTGCCCTACACCTCTGCTCCCTCACCGACCCCGCCGTCAGCCGACCACTGGGCGAAGACGAGCCAAGTACTCCGATGCCGAGGTTCGGCCCAAAATTTCCAGGTTCCAGCCTCGGCGAATGGCGACCTCTCCCAACATTCTCTCATCCAGATAGAGCCAGCTGAAGCTCTCGCCCCGGTACCCCTCATATGCGAAGGACACGTCAATCCCCTCGGAGAGATCAGATGAGCCCCCGGGAACCCGGAGCAGCGGGCTCGAATCCAACAGTAACTGTCCGCCGGGGCGGACAAGCGGCCGAAGAAGGTCAAGCAGTTGCTCGAGACCAAAGAGACTCCCCGCTATACCGATGCTCTGCATCAGGAAGAGAACCGTATCGAATTCGCCCAGATTTTTTCCCCCGCCGATGCTAAAAACGTCGGCCACATGGGCTTGATTGACTCCTCTCGCCCGCATCACCTCCACACAGAGCGGCGAGATGTCCACGGCAACAACTTCACAACCCAGTTGCTGAAGAGCAAGGGCGTGCCGACCCGCGCCCGCACCCACATCGAGTATCCTGCCGCGTGCGGCGGTAAGCGCGGTCTCATCCAAATTGTGAAGGCGTCCTTTCAGCGAAAAGAATTCTTCGGTCTCAATCGAGTACAGAAGACCATCGCTGCGAGAAACATCGACGGTCCGGCCCACTCCAGAGTCCAGATGATCTCGAAGCGCCTTGCCCAGGGGAACGTGGTGGTCCACTGCGCGCAGACTTCGGCGCCAATGATTGACTCGCTGCAGGATGCTCATCGTCGAAAATTATACTCCCCAAAGAGTCAGCCTGATCAGCGCTAGAGCCGGAGCCTTATTCCGTGGCCCTGCCTCGAAGCGGTTGTCGCCAGAAACTGGAGTTTCGACAGTGTCCGCTGGTATTCCCGATTGTCCACGACAATCCGATAGTCAACGCCCTTCCACTCGGCCACAGGCAGATCATGCTGCGCGCCGTAGGTCATCCCGTCTGCGGCGTAAAAGATCCGCGAAGCTTCTTCCGAGGCACCCGGAGCCAGAGCAGCCTCCCTCCCTCCTCCGATGGGACCCGCAGTCAGGTCCAGCGCGTTCAGGAGATTCACTTCACCATGACCTTGCAGGGCGTGAAGAGAATTGCTGGATATTTCAAACCGGCAATCGAAACTGATTTCGTCGACCTCGTTAATCCAGACAAATCCGGCTTCGCCTGAGCAATAGGGGGGGCTTGGGTTGAGGGCCCCTTCAGCGTGATCGAAGTAGTAGGTTTCGGGCGCCCCCATGATCAACCTGCTGCCCTGGGGGGACCGACCCGAGAACGCTCAGCGAGACAACGAAACCGGTACCCGCCGAGGCCGAGAGGTCCCCGCGTCCAGTTTGGGTAGGTTCGGTAGGTTGGCCGCCGCCCAATTTTAGACATCACAGGCAGTCGTTCACCTAGTTGAGGCGCTGCATCTCCGGAGGCGGCGTGGTGCCCCTGTCCGTGGTGCCCCTCTCGATGTCATCGCCCACGCAGCGGCCCCACTCATCGTCGCCAACGACCTCCATGAGATCTCGATGCTGGCTCTTCATATGAGCGCCACAATTCAGACACTCGACATAATGAAGAATTTGACCTCGTCGACGCGTCTCCAAGTCGATCGACGCCCGAATCCAGAGGCGGCTTAAGTCACCTGTCGCATCGCATTCAACGCATCGAAGCAAGAAGATCGAATCAATCATCCATCTCTCCCTCTTCCCTCCCCAAGGAACTACGATCATACACTACAGATCATGAAGCGGCGATGAAGAGACGGCATCAAACGAGAAAATTCTACAGCTGTCGACAGGGAGCCGACTCTTCAAGAATCCTTCATTCCTCTCTAACCTCGGCACGATTGACCGCTACAGGCTTACGCGGTTTTCCGGACTCGGAGCCATAACTCTCGAGCAAACGCAGTGTTCCCAGCCCACCGACAACCTGGCCGAAAACCGTGTGCCGGCCATCGAGGTGGTCCGCTTTGTCGAGAAGAATATAGAACTGACTGCCTTCGGTGCGGGGACCGGAATTGGCCATTGCCACAATGCCCCGCTTGGAATGCCTCGCCTTACGATGAAACTCGCTGGGATAGAGGAAACCCGGCCCGCCGCCCCCGGTGCCCAGAGGATCACCACCCTGCACCATGAACTTCGGAATGATACGATGAAAAACGAGTCCATCGTAAAATCCCAGTTGTGTCAGGTAGAGGATGGCCGCAACGCGACGCGGGGCCCATTGAGGTTTCAGTTCGATCTTGAGCACGCCCTCGGTGGTATGGAGGTACCAATAATAATGGCGGGATGGGTCGAACTTGACGATCGGCGGTCGGGGTACTCGGAGTTTCCACGCGGGATTTTCGAAATCGACGGGATGCTGGTCCGAATAGGCATCAATGACTTCAAGGACGGGGACATACACCACCTCGGTCGTCGGACCCTCAGGGGCCGGAGGGGGGGAGGAACAGCCCATCCCGAGCAAGAGGCCCAGCGCAATCCACGGCACCAGTCTCCGGCCGAAAAAAAACAGTCTGGAAGATCTCGCGCAGATCCTTCGATCGAACAAGTGGTTACCCCCCCTGCCACCGGCCCGCTTCTGGGGACCGGTCCCCGAGCAGTTTGGAGTGCTCGGCCACGAACGGCAAGCGTTCGCAAACCAATTCCTTGGCCCGCGCCTTGACTCGGCCACTCGGGCTCGCCGAATGCCGGCGAGTCACGGACATCCCCTGGGCCCATTGGCAAGCCGTGGATACCGCGACTTTGACCTTTGTGGTTCAGCGGAATGAAGTGCTGCTGATTCGAAAGAAGCGCGGGCTGGGAGCGGGCAAAATCAACGGCCCCGGGGGTCGCCTCGAAAAGGGCGAGACCCTCTTGGAGTGCGCGGTGAGGGAGGTGGAAGAGGAACTTTGCATTACCCCGCTGAATCCAGAACCCAGGGGAGAGCTACGTTTCCAGTTCCTCGACGGCTATTCGATTCACGTCCACGTTTTCACCGCAAATGGATACCGGGGCCGGACTCAGGAGACCGATGAGGCGATCCCACTTTGGACGCCCCTGCGATCGATTCCCTACGACGAGATGTGGGCGGACGATCTCCTGTGGCTCCCGGAGGTGCTCGCCGGGCAGACCGTCTGCGGACATTTCCTCTTCGATGGCGATCGGATGCTCGATCATCTTCTCGCCTAGAGGAACCCGAGCGCCCGGCCGCGCGACATCCCCCACACGCACAAAAACCCTTCGCCCCGGAACCTTCGCCAGAGCAGACCCTAGAGCTACCAGAGCATGATGCGGGGAGCGCCCCCCGACCCACCACTCCGCCGACGCGCTCGTCGCCGACGCATCCGGCTATGCAGAGCCCGCCTGCGCGTCTCAAGCTGGGCATTGACCCATTCTGCCCGAGTTGCTGGATCTTCTTTCTTGCCTTTGCCAACCCGGGCAGCGCGAGCATTCCGGTATTCACAAAAATCCCGATAGGCTTCAATTTCGTGTTCCAGCTCCACCACCACGAGCTGAACCATGATGGCATCATCAAGAAAACCAAGAACCGGGACCTTGTCGGGAATAATGTCATCGGGCTCAGCGAAGTACGCCATTCCGCGCAGTACGCGATCGCGGTCCCTCCCCGACAATCCCCACTCCGCATCTTCGAGCATGTCGATCAGTACTTCGAGCTTTTGCACTCGCTCTTGAACGAAGTCCGGCGCGGTTGTCTGACCGATGCCCTCGATGAGCAAACGACAGGCTCCGATGATCTCCCCTTCGCTGGATTTGCTGTGTTTTGCACGAACTTCCTTCATCACCCGGCGGAAATACTTGAGGTCGTCCTCGGTGAGATCGAAAGTAACCTTCATCGTGTCGGCCATTGTGTTCCAGCTCCTTTTGTATTTCCGAATCGGTTCCCGCCTGGGTCGCGTTCGAGCGTCGCGATATTCCGTCCTGGGGTGGACGATCCGGCCGCGACCTATCCTGCCCGTCTCCGAGCCCAGGGGCAACCCTACCAAAAAATGAAAAACTTCTTCACCCGGCGGTCAGGGGCCGGGTGCCGCCCGGGATGGAGAAGTCAGTCTCCAAGCCAATCGTCCGTACTCG
>DUCT01000142.1:7307-14214 GCA_012959665.1 Myxococcales bacterium
GATTGCACCTGTCGAGCCCTGACTATCTCTTCTTCGGCATCGCCTCGAGCCGCTTGGCTAGGGCTTCGGCATCCGACACGTATTCAACATTCCGGACTACCAAATCTCGCAAAAAAATCAGTGTGGCCGACCCAGCCTTGTCGGGGAAGCTTGCTGTGGCTTCGGTATTTCGATCGAGCAAGATATCGTAGGGACGACGGCGCATTTTGGGCAAGGCAAAGAGGCTTGCGGCGAAAGAAGGCATCCCGCTGATGTCGTTGATATAGGCGATTCCCCTGTCGGAAAGAAATTCGCCATCGCGCCCCTCCATGGACGCGGTCATCACTGCGGCACCCGCCCGGTTACGAGCGAAGAGAATCAGGGAAATAGTCGAGCCCAACTCATGTTCCTGGCCGTGCTGATCTTCCAGTGAAAATGGCGCCAGCTGATTCCCCGGCCTCATGGGCTCGGAACCGCTGGCGCCCACCGGGAACAAAGCCAAGAACAAGACCAAAAAGAAGACCCAGTGTTTTGAACACCCGTTAATCATCATTTCCCTTCCTCCCAGCATTCCGTGGTGAAGAGCATACCGCGATTGACCCCGATCACGGCCCCACCCCCACTCCCTGCTAAAGCGGTCTCCACTTTATGCGATTCCCGTCCCCGCCGGGTGCTGGCCCCCCCCAGCGAGTGGTTGAACAATTGGCCCGATCTGGTCTCAGCGCTGATCCAGACAACCCGGTCACCGACCGAAGCCCGCGACCAGCATTGCCGCACGGAGAGACTCCACACGGCTGCGATTGACCCCCATGTCCGACCAGCCCACGCGGGAAGCCGAGCGAACCGCGATGATTTTCTCGGGAGCGCGAAGCTGGAGTTCCAGATCGTCGACAAAGCCCATGATCGCGCTGCGAGACTCGGCCCGAAGAAAATCGGGCCCCAGGCGCACGATGCGGGTCCGTGGGATCGCCTTCACCGCGGCCTGGACCGCGGCCCATGCCTTCGCCGAATCGCCTTCGAAACGAATGGGCTCGACGAAGTGCTCTCCTTGCTGCGCGTCGCTGCAAACACAGTTGGGCGACGGGGGACAAGTCGAAAGTCCCGCAACCGTTTCCGCCAAGTTCCCGGGAGGCGCGCTCGTGCAGGAAACCAGAAATCCCGAAAAACCGAGAACGAGTCCCCAGCGCACGAAGCCGATTACCGATTCGGACACAAGCCAAACACAACGCCGTGGCCATCGCCCTGACCGAACCACCACTGAGAACTTCAGCTCCCGGGGACGACCGCTATCTGCGCGGGTCGGCGAACTCGGCGCGCTGTACTCGGGCCCGGGCCCTTGGCACCCAACCGACCGAGGGCCGGGGTCAGGCAACTCGGACAAATACCGTAGTTCTTGGCGTCCAGCCGTGAGGCGGGTGTTGACGAAGTGGACAGAGACGACTCTGGGGACAGAGGCCCGTGCGAGGCACTGAGCCCGGGCCTCTTGGCAAGACTGGACTCCAAAGGAGAAGCCATCAGATCTCCGCACCAAGAGCACACGAAACAACTGGGGGGCGCCGCTGAATTCGAACAGAATTTGGGACTAGAATTTTGCCTGGGGGGCATGACAAAACCCTATCATATTTTACGGTGTTTTAGACCCCGCTTTCTTTGTTCCGCAGGAATATGGGTCTGAAATTATCGCGGCTACTGGTGAAATCCTTAGCACCGGCCTAAACCCAGAGGGGGCATGCATTTGTCTGAAAGCTTGCACGAGGAAATTGAGTCGGCCTGGCGGCACTTCGTTGAAGTGGGCGACAGCGGGGATTGGAACTCCTGGGCCAATCTGCACAGCCAGGACTGCATCTGGGTCGAGCACCACCTGGGCACATTTCACGGCCGTGAGGCCATTCGCGAAACCATTCTCCGTGTCATGCAGCCCGTCCCAATGATGGAGTTTCCCGTGGCGTGGCATGCCATCTCAGGTCACCGCGTCGTCTACTACCCCTGGCAAGTCCTCCCAGACCCCACGGGCGGGGATTCGAGCTATCGCTTCGGCTGCGTGACCATCCTTGAGTACGCCGGCGACGGACTCTGGTCCTACCAGGAGGACCTCTACAACCCAGCCGAGGGACAAGCCGTCTTCAAGAGTTGGATGAAGGCCGGAGGCCAGCTTGCCAGTACCCCGACCGATTGACGCCTTCCCGAGACACCGCCCACACGATGCAACCCACATTCTAACGAGGAAAATAATTTTGACTTCTCTACTATGAGTGACCATGAGCACCCAAAAGAAATTTTGGACGGGAATCGGTATCACCTTCTTGGCGTTTCAACTGGTACCGATCGACCGGGAGAACCCCCCCGTGGAATCGGAAGTCAGCGCGCCAGAGGAGGTTCGTGAGGTCCTTGAGCGAGCCTGCTACGACTGCCACTCCAACGAAAGCCGCTGGCCCTGGTATGGCTACATCGCCCCCACCTCTTGGCTGGTCGCCTACGATATCGATGAAGCTCGGGACCACATGAACTTCTCGACTTGGAACCAGTACGACGAAGACGAACAGGTAGACATGATCGAAGAAGTCTGGGAGGAAGTTGAAGAAGGTGAAATGCCTCCCTTCTTCTATACCCCCTTCCACCCCCCGGCGCAGCTCGACGAGAAGGATCGTGCCGTGCTGAGAGAATGGTCGGAAAATGCTGGCTAGGCCCAAGAGGATCTGGGCGAAGACCCCTGGGCGCTCAGGGCCGGGTGACCGAGTCTGCCAGCAAGCGCCTCAAGAGCATGCCCACCACCGCAAAGACCGTCGCGACGGCGGCGTCGTACCAGAAAAAGTGGCCTCGGGATCGGAATCGCCACTCGGGTGATTGGGAATCGAAACCGTACCCGACAAGAAATTCCGGACCCGCGATAAGGCCGATATAGATTCCCTCAACAGCGAGAATCGCCGCGTAGACAAAGGCGATGGCCGCCGGCACCATAAAAACTGCGCGCTTCACGCTTGGATTCATTCCGGGAAACACCCGCTGGCTTCAGGGGGATGCAATCAGCCGCTCCCCGATGGGCGCACTACCGAAGCCGGACGCCCGGATTCGCGCTGGCTTTGGCAGGAAATACAGAAGGGCGCTTCGGGCTGAACCTTCAGCCGCTGCAAGCCGACCAACTCGCCGCAGCTGAGACACTCCCCGTATTCGTCGTTGGCGATCCGCTGAATCGCCGACTGGATCCGCTGGATCCTCATCTGGACCGAACGCCGGTTCGCCTTGTTGATATTCTGCTGGGCAATGGCATCCATGCGCGAAAGCCTGCCGATGGGTTCGTCGAGATCAACAGGGCGAGTCCCTGCCTCGGAAACATCGGCAGTCAGTTGCAGTTCTTCGTTCAGTTCCAACAACTCCGAATGAAGTTCATCGATCTCTTCGGGCGTCAAATTTTCCATCCCCCCCCCGAGTTCCATTGATCTGCCCCTTCAGACTACCGCGCTCACGCGCGTCCGCTCACTCCGGCGAAATCCGAGAGCAATCAGCTCATCCACTCCACGATTCGACGCGCCAACTCTTCGCCGACATCCTCCTGCAGAAAATGGCCCGCCCCCTCCAGAATCGCGTGAGGCTGGTCGGCAGCGCCCGGAACTCGTTCTTGAAAGATCGTCTGCCAACCCTGGGTGGCGGGATCGGAATCACCGAAAACCGTCAGAAAAGGCCCTTGAAAGGACTCCAGCGCTCGCCAGGTGGCCCGGTTGATGGCCGCGCCCGGATCGCTGCGCGTGAGGGGAATCAAAATGGGAAACTGCCGCATTCCCGCCTTGGCCCGCTCCTCGGGGAACGGCGCATCATAGGCATTCAGCGCCTCGGGGGAGAGGGGTTTCACAGTCGAGCCCTGCGCTGCCCAACTCGCTTCCATCACGGGGGAGCGCTGACTGAAAGTGATCCAATCCAGCAGTTCCTCGGCAAGGCAGACCTCGCGCATCCCGGTACCGTGATTTGCCCAAGCCAGGCGGCCGGCTAACTCGGGGTCCGCCGTATGAAGAATCGTATTGGAAGCCACCACCCGGGCAAAACGATCGGGCTCGCGCGCCAACACCGCGAGTCCGATGGGCCCCCCCCAATCCTGACCCACTAGAGTGATGTCGTGGAGGTCCAAAGCCAGGACGAATGCGTGAAGCCAGTCGACATGGGCTTCGAACGAATAGGCGGATCTCTCAATGGGTTTATCCGACTTTCCGAAACCAATATGGTCTGGAGCAATCGCCCGATGGCCAGCTGCAACAACAACCGGGATCATCTTACGATAAAGAAATGACCACGTAGGTTCGCCGTGGAGCATCAGAACGGGCGACGCACTGGGGTCTCCCTCGTCGACGTAATGGAGCCGAAGAAGGGCATGGGGTACACCCGACTCCGCTTGAAGGTCGAGATAATGGGGGGCAAAGGGATACTCGGGAAGGGCGTCGAAACGACTGTCCGGGGTGCGATAGAACTCCAATCTGGACTCCTCTAAAAATCTGATCCCGGCGAAGACCGCGGAAGGATCGCAAACTGCCGACCCAGCGCGACCGGGGTGGGCACCCTGGATCCGGGCCCAAGACTCCGGGAAAAACCGGCAGGGGGACAGGGCTGGAGGGAATAGGGTGGAGGGGGATAGAGCCAGAAGGGAATAGGGTGGAGGAAAAAGACAGGCAGGGAAGGGGGCGGAGCCAATCTCACCGGGACAAGTCCCGGTCGAGGGGAGCGAGTACCCACAGGGCCGGGTTTGCGCCGACTACCGATCGACTCGCTCCAGCACCACAACCGGAATCTCTCGACCGGCCCGCGCCTGGTATTCCGCATACGGGGGATAGACCGAGACCATCGCGTCCCAAAGGCGGGTGCGCTCCTCGCCCTGGGCGGTGCGCGCCCGGGCCCGGAATTTCTCGGACCCCACCTGCAAATCCACGCTGGGCTCGGCCACCAGGTTCAGGTACCAGGCCGGGTGCTGGGGAAACCCTCCCTTGGAGGCAATGATCACGTGATCCGACTCGCTGGTCCCGTAGATGAGCGGGAGAAGGCGCGGCTCCCCGGATTGACGACCGGTCGTGGTCAGCAGGAGCGTGGGGAATACCCCATCTCCGCCTGCCGAAGACGCATCCCACATGTGGCCATCTTCCCCGTCGCTGGCCAGATAGCGCCGCACGTGGTCCTGGATCCATCCGGGCAACTCAATCGATTGGGGGGTCTCCGTCATGCTGTTCTCCTTGGGTGGGTTGCCATTCTCAGTCGTCGTGCGGGTCGGAACGAGTATTCCTCGAAACCGATGCGCCGACAACACGTCCGTGCAAGCTGGGCCCTCGTACTTGGGCTCGCCCCGCTCTTGTTTGCACGGAGAAATTTCTGCGAACACCCCAGAGTCCGAACTGATTCAACTGCCTTCGAGCACGCCAAAGTAGTGCTCGACCGTTGGGAAAACTTCGTAGAAGTGATGCAGAAGATCTTTCCAACTCTGGTACTCGGACGAACCTCGGAAACCTTCGGTATGCGCCTCGAGACTGGTCCAGCGAATCTGAAGCAAATACCTCGAATTCGCTTCTACGCAGCGAAGCAATTCATGCGAACAATACCCCGGCATCGAAGCAACGATGCGCTGAGCTTCGGCAAAGGCAAGCTCAAACGCTTCTTCTTCCCCGGCCCTGACGTCTAGGATCACCGATTCAAGAATCATTCTGTCCTCTCACTGGCTCCGTTTCCAATCTTCGACAAGAACAGCCCAATGCTGATGGTATTGCCAGCAACTAGAAATTTTAAAATGATCGGGCGAAAATCCTTCCAGGCGAAAACCCACATCGCGAACCAGAGAAATCGATTTCGAATTTTCAAGTTGGACATTCGCTTGCAATCGCTGGAGAGCAAAGCAGCCAATGGCGAGGTCTGCCATGGCCCTCGACCCATCGCGCTTCTGTCCTCGATCAGAATGGGGAGAAATCGCTCAATAGACAAGCTAGGCGCTTTCAAGAGAACTCCGGATGACCTCGTCGTATTGATCAAGCCCACGATTTCATCCGACGTACGGTAAACCGCCAGCCTGACTTCATACCTCGGCCCCTGGGAGCGCTCCACGTAGGCGCGATATTTTGGGCCGTCGGCAGGAGGATCTACAATACGTTCGAACAATCCAGAGCTTCTTCAAACCGCCACCAGAAACTCCACTTCCCGGTTCAGTGTCAGCTCTTCGAATCGGACAAGCATCATTGCCTCGAATCCGTCATCGTCGGCTCGGGGGCGAAGGGGGCGAAGGGGGCGAACAAGCCGAGCGCCATTCACCGCTCAGGAACGGACGACCGTGCCCAAGAGAATGACCTCGAACCACGAGGCACTTAAAACTATGCGCCCGATCCGGACTCCCTTGCTAACCCGACTCATTGGCAACTGGGGTAGCATGGCCGCCCGGCCATTGGGCCACGCAGTCGCGGGTCACGCGACGACCGGGCATCTGAAGAAAATTCCGGGCGACCGGGAAGAAATCGCGCGGGGTCCGTGGATCCGGCCGCGGAGGGAGAATGTCAATGATCGAGCAATTTATAGAAAAATGGCATAAGCACCTGAAAGGGCAGCTACTTGGGGGCCTGGATGAACTCCTAGACGAGAACGTCACCTTCTACTCACCGGTGGTCTACACCCCCCAGAAGGGCCGTGAGCTTACCAAGCTCTACTTGAATGCCGCAGGCAATACCCTCGGAGGCGAGGCGCCCGCCCAAGCGGGCTCGGGAGATGCGGATGCTTCCAATTCCGGCACTTTCCGTTACACGAAACAAATTCTCTCGGGCAATCAAGCCGTGCTGGAATTCGAAAGTACCGTCGACGGCAAGTACATCAACGGCGTCGATATCTTCGAGTGCAATGACGAGGGCAAGTTGGTCGAGCTCCGCGTCATGGTGCGACCGCTTCAAGCCGTCAACGCCATCCATCAGCAGATGGG
>DUCT01000142.1:14261-20375 GCA_012959665.1 Myxococcales bacterium
GCTCGTATCGAATGGGCTCGTATCGAATCGACTCGCCGTGTTTGGCCGTCGCCTATGGGCTCAGCTCTGCAACGCCTCATGGGTGATACGTCCAGCCTGAACATTGAGACCCCCTGCAAGGTGCGGATCCTCGGCGCAGGCCTTCTCCCAGCCAGAGTCCGCCAGAGCCCGAACGAAGGGCAGGGTCACGTTGGTCAGTGCAAATGTGGAAGTTCGTGGCACCCCACCCGGCATATTGCTCACGCAGTAGTGGACCACATCATCCACCACATATGTGGGGTCCGCGTGGGAAGTGGGTCGGCTGGTTTCAAAACACCCACCTTGGTCGATTGAGATATCCACCAGAACCGAACCCGCTTTCATTCGCTTCACCATGTCGCGGGTAACCAGCTTGGGAGCAGCGGCACCTGGAATCAAAACAGCACCAATCACAAGATCAGCAGCCACCACGAAATTGTCCACCGCATCGGCTCCCGCGTAGGAGGTTTTGATCCGGCCCTCGAACTGCGCGGCCAACTCGCGCAGCCGCTTGGCAGAACGATCAACAACCGTTACGTCAGCCTGCATTCCCACCGCGATCTCGGCGGCATTTGTGCCCGCAACACCTCCACCAAGAATCACAACCTTCGCTGGGTCGACTCCGGGAACGCCCCCAAGAAGAACACCGATGCCACCGGCCGCCTTTTGAAGATTCGCCGCACCGACTTGTACCGACATGCGTCCAGCCACTTCGCTCATGGGTGTGAGCAGGGGAAGGGAACCGTCGGGGGCCGTCACTGTTTCGTACGCGATCGCAGTGACCCCAGACTCACAAAGCGCGGCTGCCTGCTCGGGGTCCGCCGCCAGGTGGAGATAGGTAAACAGCACTTGATGGGGACCCAGGCGCGCGCACTCCTCGAGTTGCGGCTCCTTGACCTTGACGATGAGTTCGGCCGTCGAGAAAACCTCGTCGGCGGTGGGCGCGATGCGTGCTCCAGCTTTTTCATAGTCCTGATCCGAGAAGCCGATGCCTTCGCCGGCGCCGGTCTCAACCCAGACCTGATGGCCCGCGTCGCGCAGGTCTCGCACCCCCGATGGAATGACGCCGACCCGATATTCATGAATCTTGATTTCCTTCGGGACTCCGATTTTCACGGCTTTCTCCTCATTCGCAGGGTGATCTCGAGACTGAGACGAGGACAAGTTTATTCCATTTGGAGCTATTTTTTCTTGCGAACACGACCATAAAATGACCTTAAACGACATTTCCTGTCTTTAAACTACAATATAATGGTGTAATCTTGCTTCCAGTGGACTCTTTCGATCGAGATCTGGTTGCTGTGCTTCAGCAAGAGGGACGCATTGCCAACGTCCAGCTGGCCGAGCGGGTCCACCTCTCGGAATCCGCCTGCCTGCGGCGCGTCCGAACCCTGGAAAGCCAGGGCGTCATCCAGGGCTACTCGGCCCGGGTGGATCCCCAGAAGGTTGGACTCTCGGGCATTGTCTTTGTGAGCATCACACTCGAACGCCAGGATCAGGACGAGCTTCGGGTCTTTGAGGAGGCCGTTCGGGCGTTGCCCGAGGTAATGGACTGCTACTTGATGACCGGTGAGTTTGACTACCTGCTCCGGGTCGTTGTCGCGGATACCGAAGATTTCGAACGAATTCACAGCCAGCAGCTAACCCGATTGCCCGGCGTGGCCCGAGTGCACTCGAGCTTCGCACTGCGAACCGTTCAAAAGAGCGCGGCGCTCCCAATCCGGCAACTCGACCCTTGAGCCGGGTTGCGCCCAACTGCCCACGGAGCGCGCTCCCTCCCCATAGGCATCAACCGGCGAGAACTTCGGCCTCGCGCTTAGAGGGTCGAGAGCAGGGTCGAGAAATCCGATCAAGCATCGGAATTCCATGGGTCATAGCTACCGAAGCTCCAAACGTTTCCCTCTAGGTCGAGGCACGTATAGCCGCGCCCCCCATAATCCTGGTCTTCGATATCCATAAGAACTTCAGCCCCCGCAGCCGTCGCCCGGGCGCAGTGGGCGTCGGGGTCCTCGACCACCACATAAATGCTCTGGTTGGTCCGCCCAGCCAACTCGCCCGCTGGCCGCACTCGTTCAGAAAAGGCGCTCCCTCCATGGGAACTGGACGACCCGAGCATGATCATCGCCCCCCCCCAGCGTGAGCTGGGCGTGCGCAATATCTCCCTCTTGCTCCCCCGGCACGACCAACTGCTTCTCAAAACCGAATGCCATGCAAAGCCATTCGATGCCGGCCTGGGCGTCCGCGAATCGAAGAGAAGGGATTATGCTTGTCTTGCTGGAGTTCGGCTTAGCGACCATGATTAGTCCTCTCAAAGAGACGAAGAGCTCTCGTCTCTAGTCTGAACCGCGGGTAGAGCGAAGATCTCCAAGATAGAACAGTCCGAGCAGACATCGCGCAAGAACCAGGGCGATGGGAAAGACGAGTCCGAAGGCGAGGATTTCGGCCTTCTCGCCGTATTCCGACCAAAAGAAAAGCATCGCCGCGGCCTGGGTTCCCAGCCCCGCCGGCGCAATGGGAATGGTCGCCACCATCATCACGGCGGGAGCGGACGCAAGCACCACCCCAAAAGGCACTTCAACTCCGAAAGCATGGCTCCCGACCCAGAAGATCCAGATAAAAACCATGAAGTAGGCCAGCTTGATGGTCAGGAAAAAGGCGGCGTCGGCCCAGTTCGCGCTTCGAAAGGGCTTGAGAATCTTCGCCTGCCGAATTTTCGAGAGCCAATTCCAACTCGGATAGGAAGTTGTCAGAATCGCAAGGATCATCAGTTGAACTGCAAAGACGATGCCAGTCACTCGCTGAATTGTTTCCAGCGTGGCCGACTCCGCGGACGCCGATGCCCCGAGCAACGCGAGACCCACGAGAATCAAGCCGTCGAAATTTTGGTAAAAGAGCATGGATCCCGTCGACTCGAGAGCGGGGATTCCTTTAAAACGTCGCAGGTGAACAATGATTCCAGCCGTCCCGGCATTCCAGTTCAGAGCCGTCAGGAGGTAGCTCACCCCACGAATAGATCGGGCTTCCGACCAACTGACTGGGGCATTGAAGCGGGTGAACAAATACGAAAGCGTCCGGGAATCGATTAGAAACCAGAAAAACGCAGCCGCGAGAACCTCCGGAACAAAGAGGTCGAGCCGCGCATCGCGAGCCGCGAGCCAAGCCTCCTCGAAGGGAACCTCCCAGAAGAGGTAGGCGAAGATGGCCAGCGCGCCCAACCAGGGAATCAGGTTTCGAATCCAGCTTCGACCCGATGCCGGGGAGGGCAGGGCGTCGTCGTCAATGGGCCCCGTCGGGTCCGTCTCCATCTTCCTCTTCCTCTTCCTGTCGATCGCGATGGGGCTGCGCTGAGAATACAGCGAATTGCCTACCCTATGGACCCAACCGGGTCAAGGCTCGCACCCATTCCCGAACCTGTTTCTTCAGCCGCTTACCTCTGGCCAAATTCAATGGTCATGGGCGTCATGATGGTCATCGTTGTCAGTGCTCATGGTGGTCATGGGTTTCGTGGTGGTGATGGGCGCCTCCAGTCGCTGGGGGTTCGCCAAATGTGGCGCGCAGGCCTTGGATCAGCTGCTGGCGTTCCCCATCTGAAAGCCCGGCTTCGGGGTGCAGTGGCCGATAGATCCAAAGCGGCATCTCGTCCTCTTCCAGCGCCTGGGCTGCGTCTTCCCCATGCTCGCTCTCGGGCCCCCAATTCGAAACATTGAAATGCGAGCGTCCCTCTTCCACATCGTGCACCACCCACCAAGAGATCGGCGCCACCGTGCTGTACCAGGGCCAAACCGTTTCGTAGCTATGGCAGTCCCGGCAAGCTCGAAAAAATAGCTCGCGCGTCATTTCCGAATTCCATCTGGGCTCGGCGACGACGTTCGGGTTCGTGTGGTCACGCCCATAGGGAAAAATTTGAATCAGCAGAAAAGCCCCCAGCGCCCAAACCATGACCCTTTTCATCTTCTCCCCCCGGTTCCTCTTGCGGACCGTTTCGAACTCTCCTCTGCCCGAGCTCGTTCTTTGGAGTTTCCGCCTCCCCGAGCGTAATCGCCCGAGAAAAAAACTCGACCGCCCCGCTGCCGGCGACACCCTGACTCCCTCCCCATCAATTCGCGCCAATCCAGTGCACGGAAAAATGAGGCCGCCGGCTGGGGCTCGGCTCAGTCCAGATGCTCATCAACCACTCGTCTCAGTGCGGGCCATCGGGGAGCTCGGCTCTTTGGGCGCCCCCAACTTCGGAACCGCGCTGGCCGGAAGCCTGCCTGCACTCACAAACCACGCGAAAAGATCTCGCACTGTTTCTTCGGCGCTCCGCCAAGCCAAGTTTAGTTCGGCCACTTGCGGGGAATCCTGCATGCGAGGAAAACGAGTGGCGATCTCCAGGCCCTCGCCCGTCATGGGCATCGGCTTGCCCGTTAGCTGGCTCGCTCCGTCCATCGCGCGGCCGAGCAGTCGGAGCGCCCAGCCCGGAGCCGAGATGCGCGGAATGCGGGCGCCCGTGACCCCTTCGAGCAAGGCCGTGAATTCATCCCAGTTGAAATAGTGCCCCGCTGCAACGACCCGGCCGCAGATCCGTTCTTCGACCATCCGGGTGAGCAGGGCCGCGAGATCTCGGGCATCGAGCATTTGATTGCCCCCTTCGCTGCGGAGAGTTCCCCGCAAGAAAGATCGATACGCCTTGACGGATTCGCTGAAGCCCGGATCGTCGGGGCCCACGACCCCCGGTGGATACACGATGGCCGCCGCTGCTCCCTCGGCCTGACGGTTTCGCACCCAAGCGTCGCATTCGGCCTTCGAGCGACCGTAATGGGTGCGGCCGCGGACAAGCGGTGAATCCTCGGTGGCTGGGCGATTGGGGTCGAAGATTGCCGTGACGCTCGAAATGAAAACCGCGTGGAGCCCCTCATCCAAGGCTCTTCCCATCACGACTTGAGTGCCGCGCAAATTAGCCGAGAAGTCGGTCTGACCGGTTGTTACCGAGACAGCAGCCGCGGCGTGGATCACCGAGTCGCAGCCCCGCGTAGCCAACTCAACTGCGCGCTCATCGGTCATATCCCCTTCGACCAGATCATCGGGGCCCAGGCCCAGAGGGCCGAGCACTCCCTCGCCCTTTGCATGGCTGCGCACCAGCGCACGCACCCGGTGACCCTCGGCCCGAAGCCGGAGCGCAGCATGGAACCCGACAAAACCCGTGGCGCCGGTGACAAGGACATGCATGCTAGAAATATTGCTCCAGAACAGAGCAGGCGACGATCAGAGAACCCCGACGCGTCGCTGCTCAAATTCAAAGGTGGCTCCCCGGCTGATTTTCGCCAACTTCAGTTCTTGGGGCACGGGCTGGGGATCCGAAGAGGAATCGATCTCCACCACCCAGGCGAGCCCTCCTCCCGAAGGCGCTGGGGCCGGGTGGCAGCGCGCCCTTGGATTCACAGCGCCCGCAATGGCATCGAGTGCCGGATGGCGCGCCTCACCCAAGCCCGCGAACCACGAGTAGGGATCGGCTTCGGCGAGAGCAGGACAATCGCGAATAGTCAATTGGGCCCGTTCGGCACCCAGGATTTCCACCGAAAAATCCGAATAGGTTCGAGGGTGAAAGCACGGGTGCAGCTGAAAAATTTTTGCAATCGCTTCAATTCCGTCGCCGGGAATCCTCATGGCGCGAATCAATCGCTCGGCAGTGAGCGCCGCGATTCCTACCCATTGAGAGCGTCCAAGCTCACTGGACGCCTCATCACCCACCCGCTGGGAGACGCTGAGCATAAAGGCTCGGGCGAGCAGGTGGCTCTGAACCGCGAACTCCTGGTTTGTGGTCAACAGGGCCCGGTGAGAGAGGTCTTCGAGTTGGAAGTCCGGGTCAAAGAGACCCGAATAGTCAGCCCAACCTCCGGGCTCTCCATCCAGTTCGGGAACATCAATCCCGATGCTTGCCAGTTGGGACGCCGCGACGATTTCGAGATTGGGATGCTGCTGGTAGGGCACGCTCTCGTTGTCGATGAAGACCGACCAACGACAATGAGGCTTCGAATCGGCCGAGCGCCTTGGGGGTCGATGAATCGGCCGCATTTTCATGCGGGGATGGGTCGCGGCTGCAGTGGCATCGAAAGT
>DUCT01000143.1 GCA_012959665.1 Myxococcales bacterium
TTGATCTTCTGAATCTCGCCCGCGCTCGGCCCGAGCGCGTGCCCCATGGTCTCTTGGAGGCCCTCCAAGCGACCGCGGCTGCAGCTTTGGGCGCACTTTCGGTTTGGCGGCATCCCGATGGCGAGATTGCGCTTTTCGGTGACTCGGCGTTTGGGATCGCTCAGGCCCCGGATTCGCTTGTGGAGTATGGACGTGTCCTGGGTCTGACTCCGCGGCCACTCGGGACGCCAGGCCTGCTCGAGGCGGCGGGCTTTGCTCGCCTCGAGGGGGGCGGCTTCGCACTCGCAGTGTCCCTGGGAGGCCCTGCGCCGGCCCACCAGCCCGGACACGCGCACTGCGATGCCCTGGCCTTTGAACTCGCATGTCGCGGCCAGCGGGTGGTTTGCGATACCGGGGTCTATGCCTATCTACCCGGCGAACGCCGGACCCTCGCGCGGGCCACTCGCTCCCACGCGACGCTGGAGATCGGGGGAGAAGAGCAGGCGGAAATATGGGCAGCCCATCGGGTGGGTGGCCGCCCCCAGGTGGCGGTGGTCGACTATCGGGCGGGTCAGTGGCTCGAGGGAACCTGCATTTCGTGGTCGACCCCGGGCACGCTTCACCGGCGCCGCTTTGTTCTGGAGGACGGCGTGCTCGAGATCAGGGACGAGTTGGAAGGGGAGGTTCAGTCCGCTGTGCTGAGCCTGCCCCTGGCCCCGGGCATCGAGCCGCGCCTCAACCAGGATTCGGACGGGGCTGCCCAGGCCCACCTCGACTTGCCCCAAGGCGGACATCTCCGGGTGGCGTTGCCCGTAGGAGTGGACTGGCGAATCGAACGAATCCCCTACTACCCCGAATTCGGGAAAGAGGTCACACGCGCCTGTCTTGTAGGCGAGGCCGCGGCCTTCGAGTCGGGCACCTGGCGCTTCGTCCTCGCGGATTGAGCCGGGACCCGGAACCGATTAGAAAAGCGCCTCCAGGCCCGCTTCGTCCAGGACTTCCACGCCCAGGCGTTGGGCCTTTTGGAGCTTGCTGCCGGGGTTTTCGCCCGCTACAAGAAAACGGGTTTTTTGGGAAAGCGACCCGAGCACCTTGCCCCCGGCGGCTTCAATGCGCCGCTTGAAGTCGGGGCGGGGAGAACTCAGGGTGCCGGTCAGGACAAAGCTCAGTCCAGCCAGGGCGCCCGAGGAATCGATCTTGACGGGTTGGGCGGGGGCCCACCGGACTCCCAATGCACGCAGGCGATTGACCTCGTCGGTGTTGCCGTCGTCGCCAAAGAATCGGACCACGCTCTCGGCGATCACGGTTCCCACACCCTCTATCTTTTCAATTTCGCCCGCGCTCGCCGCCATGAGGGGGTCGAGGTCACCGAATTCTCCGGCGAGGAGTTCGGCCATGGTCGAGCCCACGTGGGGGATCCCCATGGCGATGAGGAAGCGGGGGAGGCTGGTTTCCCGGGCGCTGGCCAAGCTGGCGACCAGGTTGGCGGCCGATTTTTCGCCCATCCGTTCGAGACCTTGGAGCGCCTCGACCTCGAGGGCGAAGAGATCCGAAAGTCTGCCCACCAGGCCACTTTCCACCAGTTGGTCGACAATCTTCTCGCCCAGGCCATCCACATCGAGTGCGCCACGCCCGGCCAGGTGTCGGAGGTTGTTCTTGAGTTGGGCGGGGCAATCGAGGTTCGGGCAGCGTGTGACGGACTCACCGTCGAGGCGAATGGTCGATCCGCCGCAGATCGGGCAGGCCTCGGGCAGGCTGTAGGGCTTCAGTCGATGGCCTGCTTGGAGGCGCTCCTCGCGCTCCTTCAATAGAACGCGAACGATCTGGGGGATGACATCGCCGGCCCGCTGAATGACCACTGTGTCGCCGATCCGGATATCCTTGCGATTGATTTCGTCCTGATTGTGGAGCGTGGCATTGGAAACGGTGACACCTCCGACGCGGACAGGCTCCAGCTTGGCCACGGGGGTCAGCGCCCCGGTGCGGCCCACCTGGACATCGATTTCCTCGACTCGGGTGCGGGCTTGTTCGGGGGGAAACTTGTAGGCGATGGCCCAGCGCGGCGATCGAGAGAGGCTGCCCAGGGAATCCTGCAGATCGAGGCGGTTGACTTTGATGACGGCCCCGTCGATCTCCACATCAAGGGCGCTTCGCCCGGCGAGCAGTTCCTCGTAGAAGTCCATCACGCTCTCGAGTCCCCGGCAGGTTCGGCATTCGGGTGATACGAGAAATCCCCAATTGCCGAGTGCTTCCAGGTTCTCCCACTGGGTGGTGCTCCCAGGGGGGGCGCCCTCGGCCAGGGCATAGGCGCGGAATTCAAGGGAGCGCAATCGGTTGTGGTCGATGTCATGGATTTGGCGAAGTGAGCCGGCGGCGGCATTTCGGGGATTGGCAAAGGGCTCGAGTCCGGGAGCACGGCGTCCGGCGTTCAGCTTCTGGAACGCCTCTTGGCGGGTCCGACGCCCCGCGTTGAGATTCTGGAATGCCTCCAAGGGAAGAACAACCTCACCGCGTACGGAAAGAAACTCGGGCGGGGGGTTGCCGGGGTGGCTCAGCCGTTCAGGAATCGAAGGGATTTCCCGGAGATTGGCAGAAACGTCTTCGCCGACTCGGCCATCTCCTCGGGTGAGCCCGTGGCTGAAGCGGCCGTCCCGGTAGACGAGTTCGACCCCCGACCCGTCGAGTTTGGGCTCGGCCACGTAGTCGAGGGGGTCGTCGCGCCCGAGCATTCGCCGGATTCGCTGGTCAAAGGCACGCAACTCATCGGCATCCATCGCGTTGTCGAGGGAGAGCATCGGCGTTTTGTGGGGTGCGGTGGCAAATCCCGTTCCCACAACCGGGGCGCCCACCCGCTGGGTGGGAGACTCGGGTCGCTGAAATTCCGGATGTTGCTCCTCTAATGCGCGGAGTTCCCGCAGGAGCCCGTCGTACTCGGCGTCGCTGACCTCGGGACGATCGTTTTGGTAGTAGGCGGCATTGTGCCGCTGGATTTCGGCGGAGAGGGCCTTGATTCGGCGCTCTGGGCTTTCGAGTTCGGAATCCGCCAAATATGCGTTCCTGAAGAAGAACCCAATTAAAGTCCGCGCTTCAAAAGGGCGATAGAGAGGGTTAGTTAGGAGTTCGCTGCCCGACCTGGCGCGGACAGGAAAGATACCACGCCTACTGGCAGCAGAGAGAAGGCGATTTGAGTCGACGAAAGTTGGCTGGAGCAAGCGAGAATGAAAGCGGTTCCGGGGGAGAAAATCGCATCCATTGCTGATGTTGTCGACGAGGGTCTGGCCCTCTGTCGAGAGGGCCGAATCTGGTGGGCCTCGGACCGAATGGCGGTCCTGCTTGGCTGCGCTTCGCCGGATTCACTGATGGGCGAGTCAATGATGGACCGCCTGAGGGACTCGGGCCAAGGTCTCCCGCGCCTGAATGGGCCTGGCGTTCGCTGTGCCCTGGGCAGCTCCGAGGGCAGCTCTGGCTCGTTGCAGGTGCACCGAATTCCGGTTCGCGCCGGAGAACTGTGGCTGGTGGGCGCCCTCGATGAAGACGCATCCGAAGGGGCCTTGGAAAGGTTTACCCATCGAGCTCTCGAACAGTCCAACCGTGAGGTCACTCGCTTGCGCGAGGAGTTGAAGCGGCAACAGGCCGAGCACGAAGACCTGCTGGCCGCCCTTGGCCACGAACTGAAGACGCCCCTCACGGTGATCGGAGGCTATAGCCGGCTGCTTTTGTCGCCCGAGGTCGGCCCCCTGAATACCGCTCAGAAGCATTACCTGTCGGAATCTCGAAAAAGCTGCAAGCGGCTGGATGAGTTCGTGGAAAGCCTGCTGGAAGTGTCCCCGATGGCAATGGTGGAGGGCGACTTGGCACTCGAGCCCAGGTGTCTTGAGACAGCGATTTCCCAATCCTACGGCGCGCTTGTTCCCCTCTTCAAAGAGAAGTCACTGACCTGTCAAATGAAAGTCGACCCCAGCGCCCAGCGAGCCGTCTTCGATGGAATTCGTGTCGGACAAGTACTCAATAACCTGCTGGGAAACGCCATTCGCTTTAGCAAAGTCGGTGGACGGATAGAGGTCGGAACTCGTCTGGGAGACAGACGTAAGGACGAATTCGTGGAGGTTTTCGTGGCGGACAACGGCGCGGGAATCGAGAGCGGCGAGCGAGATCGAATTTTTGAGCCCTATGTCCGGGGCGGTGACCAATCGGCCGATTCTGGGCTTGGCCTGGGGCTGGCAATCTGTAAAAGCATCGTCGATGCCCATGGCGGTTCGATCAGGGTGGAAGATGAACCCGGTGGTGGAAGTCGATTTGCCTTCACACTGCCACGCGTCGTGTCTGGGATCGATGAAGAAGAGGAGGAGATGGAAAATGGTTGATTTCCCGAAAAAAAGGCATTCGTTCGGCACTGGACGGAAGGTTGGAATGAACGACGAACATCGCCCGAAAATCCTAGTGGTTGACGACTCAGAGGGAATTCGGGGATACCTGACCAATCTCCTTGAGATTCGCGGCTACACGGTGACATGCGCTGAAAGCGGGGAGGCGGCCATCGCTATTCTCGAAGAGTCGTCCGCGATGCCAGACCTTGTGTTTCTCGACATCATGATGCCCGGATTGGGTGGAGTCGAGACTCTGCGCCGAATCCGCACGATCATGCCCGGTCTGTCCGTCGCGATGATTTCCGTGGTGGGTCGTGCTCCGACAATCGTTAATGCCATGAAACTTGGTGCGGTTGACTTTATTAGTAAGCCCTTTGAAGAGGAAGATATCGATCAGGTGCTGGATCGTTTCGTGCCGATCTCCAGCGAAGACGAACTCAACACCCAACGCGATGAAGGTGTGAATGAATCGGTCTGGGATAGTATCGCGATGTCCGAAATACGTTCGGTGATCGAGCAAATTTCGGATACCGATGTAACGGTATTGATCCAAGGAGAGAGCGGCGTAGGCAAGGAGATCGTCGCCCGCTCTGTCCACGAGGAGTCGACTCGCTCCGACGGTCCCTTCGTAAAAGTCAACTGTGCCGCCCTTCCCGAGGACTTGCTTGAGAGCGAACTCTTTGGGTATGAGAAGGGTGCGTTTACGGGGGCGTATGCTCGAAAGTTCGGCAAGTTCGAGTTGGCCTCGGGCGGAACTATATTTCTCGATGAGATCGGGGAGATGAGCGCTGGGCTACAGGCAAAACTCTTGCAGGTACTTCAGGACCGTCAATTTACTCGGCTCGGTGGAAACAAAGACGTCGATGTCAATGTTCGGATCGTTTGCGCGACCCACCGTCCGCTCCTGAAAATGGTTGCCGGAAATACATTCAGGGAGGATCTCTACTTTCGTCTGAATGTGGTGAATATACAGATCCCCCCCTTGCGCGAGAGGCGCGAAGAGATCGATGACTTGGTTGATACTTTCCTTGACCGCTATGGACGTAAATACGGTCGTCCTACAAAAGGCGTGTCCAGCGCGATGCGGACGGCGCTCAGGAATTATGCTTTCCCAGGCAATGTCCGAGAGCTTGAAAACATGGTGAAGAGAATCGTGGTGCTGGGGGGCGAGGACTCAGTTCTGGTTGAACTAATCGAGCGAGAGGCCAGCCAGCGCGATTCGGATGCTGGATTCGAGGCATTTCTGGAGGAGGTCAAGGCCACGGCCGGGGAGATTCCCCTGCGTGAAGTGGGCCGTCGAGCCGCAATGGAAGTCGAGCGAGAGGCCATCGATCTGGCGCTTCGGGTGACGGACTGGAACCGGAAAAGGGCGGCCGAACTGCTGGGCGTCAGCTACAAGACGCTTCTCCATAAGATTCGAGAGTGCGACCTCGTCGCCGAAATCTAAAACTCGTCTCCAATACTGCTTCCCGCTTCCCGCTTCCGCTGCCCGCCCTATAATGGCGCCGGATACGAGAACCGGAGGCCATGGGGTTGAGATTCGTCGTCGCGATGGGGGGAACGTCAACCTCGGTGCAAGAGACCGTCACTCCCCGTTTGGGCCCGGGCCCACCGGAGGGCAATTGATGCTGGCCGGTCGCCGCGTCCTGATAGATGCCTCCATGGTTACACAGGGAGGTGGCTACACCTACTTGGTGAACATGGTTCCTCTGCTGGCAGCGGCGGCGCCAAAAGCAACATTCCTTGTATTGGTTCGCAATCCATCGTTGATCCGGGCGATCGCACCCGCCGAGAACGTTGAGATTCGAGTACTTCCGGTCAGGGGGCTACTCGGCCGATTTGCCTTCCTGGTGTTTTCGTCGGCCAAGTTAACGAAGGGCTGGGGCGCGGATGTTTATTTCTCCGTGGCCGAGTATGCGCCGCGGGCTTCCTCTTGCCCGGTGGTTGTCTCGCTTCGCAATGCCAACATTTTCACGACTCTTGACTTGGGCTGGGGGCCCTATCAGAAAACCCGCCTCAGGCTGCTCGGCTACCTGGCCCGGGCGGCGGTAAAATCCGCATCGCGGGTGATATTCGTCAGTCGGGACTCCGCCGCGTGGATGGGGGACGCGGCGAAGGTGGTCCCGGACAAGCGCGTGGTGATCCATCATGGGGTGGACGTCGAACGTTGGCGCGAAGAAATGGCTAGGGAACCCCGTCGAGGGTCTGTCGGAATTCTCACGCTGAGCAGTGTCTATCGATACAAGAATTGTGTCCGGTTGGTGGAAGCCTATTGTGAATTGGCGCGAAGAGTCCCCGATCTTCCACCACTGACGATCGTGGGGGACGACCAGGATTCCCGCCATTCCGAGCACCTGAGGCAGGCGCTCCGAAAAGCGGGAAGCCTTGCCGAGCGCATTCGCTGGGTCGGTGCTGTTCCTTACGAGGAAGTTGTTGCCTATTACCGGGACGCGGTTCTCTTTGTTTTCCCGTCCTACCTCGAAACCTTCGGCCACCCGCTTCTCGAAGCCATGGCGGCGGAACTCCCGGTGGTCGCCGCGGACATCCCTGTTTTTCGTGAGATTGCCGGGGATTCAGCGGTCTACGTGGACCCCTTCGATGTGAAGGCAATGGCCGACGGGATAGGGGAAGTGCTCGCCAATCCTGAACTGGCCAGAAAAATCGTTGACTCCGCCCACGTGCGCGCCCGGGATTTCACTTGGGAAATCACTGCCGATCGGGTCATCGCATTGCTTGAAGACGTGATTCATCAAGGTTGAACACGAAATCCATGGCTGCGGCACCGGGGGCAGCGGTTTCAGGATTCCGTGGCCATCTTCGCGAGGGATTCGTTTCGCCCCATGGAGCCTTCCAGGACAATTCTTACCCACAGTTCAAGCCACAGGATCAGCCAGAGACGGGTGTCATGTTCGGCTTTTCCGGAGCAGTGCTCAGCGAGGTAGAGTTCGACGCTCTCCGGATTGATCCAGCCCATCGCGGCGCAGCGACTGTCGCGCATCAGCGTGCGAAGCAGAGTCGCGAGTTGACCACGCCACCAGATATTCATGGGCATGGCGAAGCCTAGTTTGGGGCGGTAGATGACCTCGGGTGGGACCTGGCGCGCCGCGATGTGCTTGAGAATCCACTTCCGGGTGCCCCGATGCAACTTGTAGTCATCGGGCAGAGTCCATGCGGATTCGACGAAGTGATGGTCGAGCATTGGCGGCCGAACTTCCAGGGATGCGGCCATGCTGGCGACATCGACCTTGACTAGGTAGTCGTCCGCGAGTTGCACCTCGAAATCGTCGTAGAGAGCCTGTTGGAGAACCGATGCTTTGGTCAAAGAGAGAGGTCTTCCAGTTCGGCAGGCCACGACATCGTGGTCGGTCGTCACGGTTTTGAAAGCATTCCCGAGAAGAGTCTCGCGATGGTCGAACCAACTCTGAGAGTTGGTGTAACCCGCTCCCGGTGTCGCGAGTGAAAGTCGATTCATGGCGGAAAGACGCCGAGCGAGCCCCTCGCCACCTAAGCGCCCCATGATGTTTGCGACATGGGGAACTGCCCTCTGGCGCAGGGGTTCGGGAATGATTCGGCCGAAGAGCGAGGCGTAGACAAGGGATGCGGGACGCCAATAGCCCGCGAACGATTCATCACCCCCGTCCCCGGAAAGAGAGACCTTGACGCTTTCTCTTGCCATGCGAGATACCAGATGAGTAGGGATGGACGACGAATCTCCGAAGGGTTGGCCGTATTGCCAGACGAGTTCCGGAAGGATCTCCAGGATCGAGTCGGCCCGGAAGATCAGTTCGTGATGTGTTGAGCCGATGTGTTGGGCCACGCTTCGCGCAAACGGAAGTTCGCTGAACGCTTGCTCCTCGAAGCCGACTGAAAACGTATCGATGCTCGGACTGTGACGCGCCGCGATGGCCATGATGAGGGACGAGTCCACGCCGCCACTGAGGAAACCTCCGATGGGCACATCCGCAATCAGGCGGGCCTTTACGCTCCGCTCAAGGCCCTCTTCGATGAGTTCTTCGGCCTCTCCCAGGGCCATGCGTCGGGGACGTTTGTCCGGAAAGTTCCAGTAGCGTTCGAGGGACGCTTCCGAGCGCCCTTCGATCACGGCGAAATGAGCGGGGGGCAGGCTTTCTACGCCCTTCCAGACTGTGTGGGGATGGGGAATGAAGGCATGGGAGAGGAAGCACTCGACGGCGTCCATCTCGACCTCAAGCTCACCGTTGACGATTTCGCGTAGTGCATTCAACGACGAAGCGAAGGCGAATACGCCGGGCTTTCGCAGTAGATAGAGTGGCTTTTCGCCGATTCTGTCTCGGCCCACCACGAGCCTTCGCCGGGGGGCATCCCAGATCCCAACCGCGAACATTCCGTCCAGGTGGGTGAAGAGGTCGGTTCCCCATTGCTCATAGCCGTGGACGATGACTTCGCTGTCGCAGTTTGAGCGAAAGTGATGCCCCGCGTCGATCAACTGCTCGCGGAGAGCGGCGAAGTTGTAGATTTCGCCGTTGTGCACGGCGTGGATCGAGCCGTCTTCGTTCGGAATCGGACATCGACCTGCCTCGCTGAGATCGAGGATGCTGAGGCGGCGATGGACTAGGCCGATGCCGGGCTCGACCAGGGCTCCATGGTCATCCGGGCCACGGCTCGCCATAGCGAGGGACATTCGGGACAGGGCCGCCTCGTCCGGGCGGCGGCGGTCGGCATACCAGACACCCCCGATTCCGCACATGCCGATTTCGCTCCAACCGTAGAGAGTCTGGCCCCGCAGGCCCTTTCAAGAACAAAATAGAGAGGTAGCGCCTGGCCCAGGGAACGTCGACACGCTGGGCGATGGACTGGAGCTTATTATGCTTCGCTGATAGCCACCGGGGCTCCGGTCCGAATGGATTCGAGAATCGCAAAGGTGACTCTCGACGTTGCAATCAGCTGTTCCAGGGTGAAGGGGCCTTCGCCACCCGAACGCACTGCGCTGAGTACTTCGCGTAGGGCCTCGGCCTGTCCCTTATCCTGGTTGATGTTCTTGACGCCCTCGGAGTTCTTCGACCCCATGATTCGGGTTTTTTTGAAATTCTCGCAGGTCGCGGTAATGCCGCCGGCGGAAGCCTCAAAGCGCTCCTTCGGGAGTTCGCTGGTGGTTTGGGCGAGATAGTGGATATTGGCGACGGAACCGTCGCGATACCGGATCAGGGCTGTGATGGAATCGTCGAGTTCGAAATTGTTGGAGAGGGCACTGGCAAAGACCTGAACCGGGGGTTGGCCCACGATGTGCCCGCAGAGGTCGACGAAATGGCAGGCTTCGCCGAGGATTCGTCCGCCGCCTTCCATGGGATCGGTGATCCATGTGCCCCGGGGTGTGGGGCCCGCAGCCACGGTGTACTGAATGTGGAGCGGTGCGGATCGGTTCTCGAAGGCCTCGATGAACGCACGCGTGTGTTGGGAAAACCGCCGGTTGTAGCCTACGGCAAGCAGGCTTCCGCTTTCGCGAACAGCCGCGGCGACTTCATCGACTTCAGCCGGAGTCAGCCCCAGGGGTTTCTCGAGCCAGACGGCCTTGCCGGCGCGAAGGGCCTCGGCTGCCCAGCGAGCGTGCAGATTGTGACGAGTCGCGACGAAGATGAGATCGACATCGTCAGCCTGGATAATATCGGCCGGGTCGGTCCCGCATCGCTCGAAGCCGAAGCGTTCGGCGGTTCGTTGGGCTGAGGGGCCGGTTGCTGTCACGAGGGAGGTTTTACGCAGGCCGGCATTCCCAGAGAGATGTGGCAAGAGAACGGCCTTGGCATAATTCCCGGCGCCCAGGAAGCCCACGCCGATATCCGATTTTGCCTTTCGCGGTGACGTGGAGCGAAGCGAGAGGGTCCGCGAGGGGCTTGAGGATGCGTCGTACCGAAATATGACAGCCAGGCTCGGTCGTTCGCCCTTTGCGAGTTGGACATAGGCGGTCTCGGCCTCGGAAAAATCGACGATCTCCGCGTCGAGCTTATCCATATGAATGGCCTCGCGGTGGGCCAGGGCAAGGACCGCCTGGAGATTTCGATTTTCAGTCCAGCGCACGTAGGGAAGGGGGTAGTCGAGACCGAGTTCCTCGTAGCGCCGGTCGTAACGGCCGGGGCCGTAGGACATGCTGAGTCGAAGCTCGAGTTCCTTCTCGTAGAAGGTTCGTCGGTCGAGTTCCAGTGGCATGGCGCCCACCACGACGACTCGCCCCTTGGGCCGACAGAGTTCTGCGGAGAGTTGAATGGGAGCGGAGTCGTTGGCCGAAGCGGTGACGAGGACGAAGTCGGCGCCGTAGCCACCGGTTGCCTCGTCCTTCCAGCCCGGAGGCAACCCATCGGGCTGGGCGCCCCACTCGGCGCCTTGCTCAAGGGCCTGTTTTACTCGGCGCTCGTCGATGTCGATTCCCAGCACTCGGCAGCCGTTGGACACGAGCAATTGAACGGCGATCTGGCCGATCAATCCGAGTCCGACGACGACCGCAACTTCGCCCAGGGCAGGCCCGGCCACCCGAATTCCCTGGAGCGCGATGGCGCCCAGGGTGGCGAACGCGGCCCGGTCGAGATCGAGTCCGTCGGGCACCCGGGCGACAAGGTTCTCGGGCACGCTGACCCATTCTGCGTGGTTTGCGTAGCCTGCTCCCGCACAGGCGACTCGGTCGCCCACGATGAAGTCGCTCACGCCCTCGCCGACGCCCATGACGACACCGGCGCACGAGTATCCCAGGGGTTGAGGAGAATCCAGGCGGTTGACCACGGTCCGGTAGGTGGGAAGCGGTCCCTCCTGACGAACCTTCCGCAGGACCTGGCTGACAAGGTCTGGCCGACTGCGGGCCTTGCCCAGGAGGGACTTCTTCGCGAAGTCCATGGCGATTTTCTCGGTTCCCGGCGAGACCACGGAGAAGTGATTCTGAACGAGAACCTGACCCGGCCCCACGGCGGGGGCGGGTACATCAACGAGCTGAAGTTCCCCGCTGCGGGCACTCTGAAGGATCTGTTTCACGTCGTGACCTCTTTGGATCCCGTCGCTCCGGGTACGTTCTTATCGGCGGCCGCCTCGATATGGTTGAGCCAGCCCGGGTGGGGCACAAATGGGCGGGGCGACTCAAGCTCGTCGAGAGGGTACACGCGAACCGATTCGGAAACCGTCTTGGCGGGTCGGCCGGCTTCGGCGATTTCGACGTCCTGGGCGCGTCGCACCCGGGTGACGCGCAGAGTCGAGGTGGCCATGGCCTCCTGGACCTTAGGGACACGGGTCGCGTCGAAGCCCATTAGCTGGATCGCGGCCAGATCCAGTGCGACGGGGTCGAGAGAAGCCAGGATTACCCCCAGGGGTACATCCCGGGGTGCCAGGGGCCCATTCATGTCTCCGGCGACGACTGCATCGAGGACGGTCAAGACCCGGCGGACGGGTTCCTCCGCCTCCAGGTGTTGCCCCCGAGCGTCGCTGTAGTAGACGCAGCGGTTGAGATCGCAGCACATCCGCCAGGTGGTTTGATTGCCGTGCCAGTTGCCCGCCCGAATGAAATCGTCACCGCGGGTTTTGAGTTCCGCTCGTCGGTAGGCCCTGATTAGGGTCTTGCCCCAGTTCCTTGCGAGCAGGGCTCGCCCCCATTCGGTCAATCGGCTGCGGGTGCGGTCAACCAGGGCTCCGCCCGGGAATTCGTCGCCGCCTTCTGATACCGATCCTGCACAATGATGGGGGAGCCAGTTCTTGTCCCCGTTGATTCCCACCAGATTCTTGAGTGCCAGGGTCACTCCGGTCTTCTTGTGGGTCTTGAGCTTGGGCAGATTGACGATGAGGTCCGAGGAGAGAACGGTCTCGGAGAGCAGGTAGGCGTTGCGGCCGTGGGAGTGGTGTTCCGATGTGGGGGCCGGATCGTAGTCGGCACCGCGCATACGCGATGAGTCCAGGCCCGATCCCTCAAAGAAACTCTGCCTCCCAAGGTCGACTGCGCGGTAGCCCCGGGGATCGCCCGGCAAGCTCCGCCGGGAAACAATGACCCCGTCTTCGAAAATGACGGCCTCGCGTCGGAGGTCGATAATTTCGAGGTTGGCGCCCAAAGCTTTTTGGAAGTGATCGCGCATTGTGTCCAGACCGGCGATTCTTCGAATTGCCTCGAAGTCACAGTCCTGTTGAGGCGCTTCGGCGACGATCACACGGCCCGACGGACCCACCGCCAGGAAGGCGTAGTCCGCAACGGCTCGGAGGATTGCGCCGTGGGTAATGACACTTTCCACGCTGGCGTCGGATTCGATCTCGGAACGTGGGTTCCAATGTCGGATGAAATTGGGCTTGAGGACGATGGTCTGGCCCGGTGTCACAAGGCTTCCCAGAGGATTCCATTGGGAATCCCCGGCGCGGGTCGCGTCCAGACCGAGGGCGAGGAGCGCGCTCCGCACCGCCTCAAATATGCCGTTGACCGGTGGGGACGACCCTTTGCCGAGTCGCCCGGCGAGTTCCGGAGGTTCAAAGCCGGGGTGCCACGGAGCGCTCAGGCCCCGGTAGTGGTCGGGCCCGCGGGCGAGGCCTACGCGGATCATGAAGACGGCCTCCCGGGCCTGGATGAGGGGGTCAAGGCTGGCTCCGTACGGTTTTTGTCATGAAATCGAGCATCCGGAGTGCCAAGGTATCTCGCACGAATTCATCTTTCACCCACCGGCGCCCGGCGGCGGCCCGGCGTCTGGCCTCCTCGGGTTGCTGAGCGATAGCCTCCACGGCATCGGCCATGGCCTGGGGATCCTGAGGATCGATGACCCACCCGGCGCCGGCCTCTTCGGTCATGCGGCGGATTTCGCCCCGAGCCGCGACAATGACGGGTCTTTCCTGGGCGAGAAACTCGAAGATCTTCGATGGGATGACCGTTTCGAAAACCGGTAGATCCCGCAGGCAGACCAGCAAAATATCCGCGCTTGCGATCCAATCGGGCATCAGTTCCCGGGGCTGGAGCCCCAGTAAACGAACGTTGGTGATGCCCCGCTCCTGGATCATCGCTTCGAGTTTTGCGCGCTCGGCTCCGTCACCGATGATCAGGAACGCAATATCGCGTCGACTCTGAAGGATCTCAGCGGTCTCGATGACGCATTCCAGGCCCTGGGCAAGGCCAAGCGTTCCGATATAGGCGACGGCGGTTCGGCCTTCCAAGGCATATTCAGTTCGGAGTTTCTGGGATGCGGGCTGGGGACGAAACTGACGGGGGTCGATTCCGTTGTAGATGAGTTCGATCTTTTCCCGTGGATAGCCGGAGTCGGCGATGTGGTCGATGAAGGCCCGGGTATTAACGACGATTCCCGCCGAACTCATGTAGAGCCATCGCTCAAGTGCTTCAAGGGATCCCAGGGCAAATCCCTGTTGCAGTTGCCCCAACTCGACGATGGATTTCGGCCAGAGGTCACGGACTTCAAGCACGAAGGGGAGGCGTTTGATTCGTGCGATCACGGCTCCCGCGAGCCCGCAGAAGAACTGGGGGGTCGTTGCCAGGACCAGGTCGGGGTTCCTGACCCGCTTGGACGCGATCACTGCCGTTACAGCGAAAAGTACGTAGTTCAGGATTCGCTTGGCGAAGCCGGCATTGGCCGCGAGGAACATCCAAGTTCGGATCACTCGGATACCGTCGATTTCCTCCTCGCGGATCCATCGATTGCGGTACCCGGCAAAGAGGACGCCGGCAGGATGATTCGGTACGCCGGTGATCACGGTAACCTCATGGCCTTCGGCCACCCAACGGCGGCAGTGCTCGTGGGTGCGACTGGCCGGGGCGTTGACCTCGGGCGGGAAGTAGTGGCTAACAAATAAGATCCGCACGCTGAGCTTCCCGAACGTCCCGGGAGGGACGCCTAATTGGGGATGTAGTCTGGAAGGAACGGAGTGATGCTTTGGGCTAGGGACTGGAACACCTGCTCGGCTGCGGCTTCGTCGCCGTGGATGACCGGGATCGTGAATCGCACAAGGGATCCGTCGGTGCGGCGTTTTGTGGCCCGGTCCAAGAACATGTAGAGCACTTTTTCGTGATTTCGAGCGATCACCCGCCCTCGTGATTGATACCAGAAGTAGACGAGATTGCGGCTATTTCCCTTGGCGATGATGACGCGCCTAGCCTCTCCCCCAAAGCCCATGTCGAGGGGAACGACATCGCTCTTGATGATGTCCCAACCCGCGCCTGGAAGGCAATGCTCTGGCGGATGAATAACGTTGTCGCTCCCGCCCGTATCCCGTGTCTGGCTCTGGTGATAGCCCACATAGACGTTGGCTACGGCTTCGAGTTCCGGGTTGACGAAGTCGCAGAGAAGATAATCGGTCACGCCGAGACGCCTCAGAATGTCATCGGACATCTCCTGAACGTTGGTGCAACTCCAGGCCTCGATTTGGAGGGGAAAGTTCGCGAAGTCGCCTCGCTCGGGGATGAAATCTTCGTTGGCGAAATAGCGGTACGTGTAGAGATTCAGGAGGATGAAGAGCAGAGCTACTCCGAGTTTGGCCATCAGTCGGTCTCCACGGGTTTTGGTCTGCGGATGAACTGGTCGATGAGTTTGGACTCTCCCAGAAGTATCAGAAAAGCCAGGCTGAAGGTAATCATGCCCTGGAACTCGTGGATGAAGCCGCCGGCGCTTTCTTGGCCGTATTCATGGGCCAAAACTCCGGTGAGCGCGACTCTCAGCGAATTGACCACGATGGCGATTGGAATCGTGGATGCCACCAGCAGGCATTGAAGGGCGAGGCTTTCCCTGCGGAAAAAGTGAGCGAACACGACTCCAAGGGTCAGGAGGGCCATCAGCGACCGGAGGCCGCTGCAGGCCTCGGCGACGAATAGGTCACCACCCGCCAGGTGAATGATGTTCCCTTCGAGCAGGACCGGTATGCCGATCAGGTGCATGAGGGAGACGGCCCACTCGGCTGCGATCAGTTGCAAGGGAAAAGCGACGACGTTCACGAGGGATTGAGGTAGGGGAACCATCATCAGCAGGAAAGCCATGGGGAAGAGGAGTAGAGAGAACACTCGGGTGCCGAGCAGGAGGAGCACGAGTCCCATCATGCTGATTACGTAGCCCGCGCGCAGGGGGGAAAGAAGGCTGCCGAGTTGCCCGACGGCCAGAAGCAACAACCCAATGCCGAGTATGGCGACTCCCCACCAACTGCCCCGGAACTGGACCGCTTGGATGTACAATTTCTTCTCGTAGGCGAATACCAGGGCGAGCGGGACGATCAGGAAACCGTGGGAGTAATCCGGAACGATTCGCCAATGCGCGACCATGGAGGAGAGGATCGGCGCATAGATGACAGTCAGAAGAAGCAGCAGGCATGCTGTCTGCCAGACGAGCCCGCGCCGGGACGTGATGATCGGCTCTTCGCCGAAGTATTCGGAAATTAGGCTCACAGCTCGCCCCCCAGATCGCGCACCAGAACGTCAACAATACGCCGTGCGGCTCCGCCGTCCCACAGTTCGGGAATTTGCCCCGGCTTGGCCCCGCCGGCGAGGATTTTGCGAGTTTCGGAAAGGATGATGTCGGGGTTCGTCCCGACAATGGTATTGGTTCCGTGAGTCACCGTGATGGGTCGCTCGGTATTTTCTCTCAGGGTCAGACAGCTGACGCCCAGGGCAGTGGTCTCTTCCTGGATCCCCCCGGAATCGGTGAGAACGACCTTTGCGTTTGCCATCAAATGAAGGAAATCGAGATAACCCAGAGGTTCGGTTGTCTGGAGGGCGGGCTTGATCCCACCTCGACCGGCCTCGATGGCGGCCGCGGTTCGTGGATGAACGGGGAAAACGATGGGTAACTCGTGGTGAATTTCTTCGAGGGCGCGAAAGAGCCCGTCCAAAGTATCGGCATCGTCCACGTTGGCGGGCCTGTGCAGGGTGAGCAGCCCGTAGGCACCGGGCTTCAGGCCCAGATCCTCAAGGGGATTGAGTTGGCGCGCCCGTTCGAGATTTTGGACCAGGGTATCGATCATGACATTTCCGACCCGGTGAATTTGTTCGGGCTTCGCGCCCTCGCGCAGAAGATTCCGATCTCCGTCGGGTTCGGTGGTGAAGAGCCAGGTTGAAATCGAATCCGTAAGAATCCGGTTGATTTCTTCGGGCATTGTGCGGTCGCCGGATCGAAGCCCGGCTTCGACATGCGCGATCGGAATCTGGAGTTTGACGGCGGCCAGAGAAGCGGCGAGGGTTGAATTGACGTCACCCACCACCAGGATGGCATCCGGGCGTCTCTCCTTGAGGAGCGCCTCCATCTTGATCAAGACCTGACCGGTCTGTTCCCCATGGCTACCCGAACCCACTCCCAGGTTGAAATCGGGTTTGGGAATGCCGAGATCTCGAAAAAAACTCTTGGACATGGCCTCGTCGTAGTGCTGGCCGGTGTGGACGAGGTACGCTGCAAACCGGGTGTCCTCTCGAAGTTCGTGCATCAAGGGCGCGATCTTCATGAAATTGGGCCGAGCTCCCGCCACAACGACAACGTTGATGCGCGTCGCTGGGCCAGGTCTCTGGTCAATGTTCATGAGGCATAAAGTCCTTGCTGGAGCGAACCCCGGCGCGGGTAAGCAGTGTCGAATCGGTCGGGAAGGCCGCCTGACTTGAGCGCGGGATCATATCGGGAATCCCGGGCTCTGTTTCCTCTCAAGGCCTCCCCCTGGGGTGCCGGAGTGTCTGTCGAGACGTAAGGCCGATCTTACCCTCCATGCAAACTAGGCAGGAATTCTCCAGATTGGCAAATCGTGTCTAAAACTACCCATTTCTATTAGGAAAAAGAGAAAAGTTTCGCCTATTTTGGGTCGAAGGTAGGAAAAGTGATTCCAGAGAAGGGATAATCTGCTCAAAGTGGGAACTCTTTTACACCCGGATGGATGAATGAGGGAATGAGTGAGTGCCCCAACCTTTCTGGGATCGAATGGGCCTCCCGGTCGCCCCAGAGGAGAGCCGGAAATTCCATTCGAGTAGAGCGCGTGAGCACAGAGCCGGTTGGGGTCAAGGAGAGAGCGTGTGAACACGCCGCAAAATCGAACGAGTCGACCACAGGAGAGTGCACTCGATGAGTGACGCATTCAGGGTACTGGTCATCGACGATGACCCAGGGATCCGGGAATACCTCCACACCGTTGCTTCGCGGCAAGGCTATGACGTTTTCTCGGCTGCTGATGGGGAGAGCGCCATTGCGGGACTCGCCGGGAGCCGGCCCGACATCATCACTCTCGACGCGGTTCTGCCGGGGATGGACGGATTGGAGACGCTGGGAAAGCTCAAGGAAGCCTTGCCCCATGTGCCTGTGATCATGCTCTCGGGCCACGGGCAAGCCCGGATGATTGTGGAAGCGATGAGAATGGGCGCTTCGGACTTTTTGCGTAAGCCCTTCGAGGTAGAGGAGCTTGAACTCGCATTCAGCAAGGCTCTTGAGACTCACGCACTCAAGGAGGAAGTGGTGAACCTGCGTGGACGGGTTCGCAGCGAGGCCGAGGGGCTGCTCTTGGGGGGCGACAACGCGAAGATGCAGGAAGTGCGTGAGACCATCGAGCAGGTAGCCGATACGGATATCACGGTTCTCGTTCGCGGTGAAAGCGGGACGGGCAAGGAACTTGTGGCCCGGGCGCTCTACCAGTTGAGCAACCGCAGCGAGCGTCCTTTCGTCAAAGTCAATTGCGCGGCGCTGCCGTCGGAGTTGCTCGAAAGCGAACTTTTTGGCTTCGAAAAGGGCGCGTTCACGGGCGCCCAGAAGAGAAAGCTCGGGAAATTTGAATATGCGAACCGCGGCACCATCTTCCTTGATGAGATCAGTGAAATGGCACCGGGGCTCCAGGCCAAGCTTCTTCAGGTTCTGCAGGACGGTGAGTTCTCACGGCTGGGAGGCGAGAGCGACGTCAAGGTAGACACTCGAATCATTGCTGCGACCAATCGAAACCTGGAAGAAGCTGTTCGCAGCGGAGAATTCCGAGAGGACCTCTACTACAGGCTCAATGTGGTGATGGTGGCGCTTCCGCCCTTGCGGGATCGAATCGATGCTGTGCCGCTCTTGACGGAGCACTTCCTCCAAATGTATGGGGAGCAGTACGGGAAAGAGGTCCGCCCGCTTTCCGTGGAAACCATGAATGTGATGATGGAATACAAATGGCCTGGCAACGTGCGAGAGCTTGAGAACATGATCAAGCGGATGGTGGTCTTGGGAAGCGAGCAGGCGGTCTTGAAAGAGATCCAGAGGCAGGACATTGCCGTGGCGGTCGCCCGTCCCCCGGAAGAGGACGCCCTAAACCTCGGGTCGTTGAGTTCGGATCTGGCCGAAGGCGGGGGCTTTGACTTGAAGGCGATTTCAAAGCGGGCAGCGCGGGTCGCCGAGAAGCAAGTGATCGAACGGGTCTTGACACAGACGCGATGGAATCGGAAAGAGGCGGCGCAAAGGTTGCAGATCAGTTACAAGGCGTTGCTTTACAAGATGAAGGAGAACGGGCTTAGCGATGGCAGATGAGTCGAGAAAACGATCGGCAAGTCGAGGGCGGCTGATCGCCATTTCGGGGCATTCGTTCGCTGCGCTTTGCTTTTTTTTGATTTGGGCGCTGCTGATATCGGCATGTGCCCGGCCGGCTGCCGAATCGCCTCCAGATGAAAAGTTGGGCTTGCGTGTCCCCTACGTAATCGGGATTCCCGATGTTTTGCGAATCACAGTCTGGAAAAATCCGGAACTCAGCGTGGAAGCGCTGGTGAGGAGCGATGGGAAGATTTCGGTTCCCCTGCTCGATGATATCCAGGCCGAAGGACTGACTCCGGCAGAGTTGAAAGAAGTCATCAGCGGAAGGTTGGCCGAATACATCAGTTTCCCCAGGGTAACCGTTATCGTTCTCCAGGCGAATAGCCAGGTCGTCACAGTGGTGGGCGGGGTTTTGCGCGCGGGGACACTTCCGTTGAACCGCCAGATGCGGGTGCTCGAAGTAATCGCCGCAGTGGGCGGTTTCAATACATGGGCCAATCGCGCGGATATCAGAATTCTTCGCCCGACCCCGGGCGGACTCGTTTCGTATCGCTTCAACTACTCCGCGTATGTGGCCGGCAAGGAGCCGGACTCGAATATCTTGGTCGAACCCGGTGATACGATTGTCATCCCCGAGTAGAGCATATTTGTGCGAGTCCATCTCATTTCAGGACTGGGTTGTGCTCTGATGATTGCAAGCACGCTTGCAGATGCGCACCAGCTTGACCTGGGGATCGGACAGAGCGTCCGAATGGAAAGTAATATTTTCGGCTCGGCTACGGACCCCATTACCGACGGCACCTACCGAATCATCCCGGATGTCAATCTCAGCGGCAGTTTCGACAAGTTTAGTGGGGGCAGTTACCAAGTATCCTATCAGCCTTCCTATCTCTGGTATTTCAGGTCTGTGGGTGTAGACGGACTGGACAACAGGGCAAACGGCAGCGCCCAAATCGAGCTGAGCCGCAGAGACCAGTTGTCCGCGAGCGCCTCCTATACTGAATACAGCTCGGTCCAAGCAATTTCCGAGGCAAACGAGGATGGCTCGTTCGACGTTCTGGCATCGGATGCCGGACAGACGATACGAGCGTTTGGGAGCCTGGGCTATTCCCGTAGCCCGGACACGCGCTCCAACCTGCGGTTGAACTTGGACTTTCAAGATTATGGATATACCGAGTCCCGTAACGTTGGCAATAAATCCATCGGAGGGAGTACATCGTATAATCGAGCAGGCTCCCGTCGTTTGACTCTGGGAGTCAGCGTCTCAGCTCGTTATCGAATCTTTGATGAACAACAATTCCTACAACAAGTCGGTGAACAACTCCTACCACGCGTCGTGGAAGGCTCGACCGTTGTGGTGACCAATATTAATGCCTTGGCCTCGTACAAGGTGACGCCCAATGTGGTTTTCGACTTCCAGGGCGGGCCGTCCCTGATTCGGACCCGGCCCGGATCGGTAGTGGGCCGACCCAAGCCCGAGACGAACA
>DUCT01000144.1:0-6154 GCA_012959665.1 Myxococcales bacterium
CGGGCAGGTTTTCCACCTTCACCGGCACCCGGCGTTCCATGGTTTCCACCGCACCCCCGGGAACAGCGACATACCAAACGCTGGTCGCCAGCCCCAGCGCGATCAGCCCCTCGCGCCAGCCCGTCCGCAAACGGCCCAGAAGATCCTCGAGCCCACTGGGTCCGGCGGGCCGAGTAGAGCGCCCAATGAAGCGCTTGAGCGCCAGGGCCAGGTCCTCGGGGGTAGCCACTCCCTGGATTTCGCCACCCTGGGCGATGGAAACTTCCCCTCGCTCCTCGGACACCACCAGGCACATGGCATCGCAGCGCTCGGCCAGCCCGAGAGCGGCCGCATGCCGGGTACCGCCGCCCCCCAAGCGATCCCAATCCGTGGAGAGCGGGAGATGAACACCGAAACGCAAAACGCGATTGCTATTCACGAGGACGCCGCCATCGTGCCCGGGCGTCTGGGGATCGAAGAGACTGAGAATCAACTGCTCGGAGAAGCGTCCATCGAGATGAATGCCCCCGTCCAGGTGGCGGTCCAGGGGTTCGCGCCCGGGCAGGATCACGAGGGCGCCCACCTTGACCTGGGCGAGTTGAAAGAGCGCGCGCACCAAGGCGCGCTCCACGTCGGGCGGCGGATGGGGTGCCCCCCGCCTGAGTCCCCAGACCGCAATGCCTTCGAAGAGTCGCCGCAGGTCCTCTTGAAAGACCACCACCAACATGACGGCCAAAACAGCAAAGAAACCCTGAAGCAGGCTCGTGGTCAGTTGCAGTTCGAGACCCCGGGCCAGCCCGAACAGAACCCCCAGTGCCCCCAGCCCCATCAGGGCGAGCCGTGCCTGGGAGGTGCGAAACCACGCAATCACGAACCAGATCAGGCTGGCCACGATCAAAATGTCGATCAGATCGGTAAGCCGCAACTCGGCAAGCAAGGGCAAATTTCTCTTCCGCCTCCTTCGCTTCGCGATCGGAACGGGCCGGGCCCACGCGCGACCCATGCCCGCAGCCTATCGCAGCCACAGCGCCGGACAAAACATCTCCATTCATCCCTGACCTGAAAATGCAATTCCACGGGCACGAACCCGATCCGGGACGCGTTTCCCGGGCCCGAACTCCCGGGCTCGGGGGCCTAGCAGGCGAGGCCAAATTTTCCGACACTCCCCCCATGCGATTTCTTCACACCATGGTCCGGGTAACCGACCTCGACGCTTCACTCAACTTCTATTGCGAGACCCTCGGATTGGAGGAAATCCGCCGGATCGATGTGGAAGCCGGGCGTTTTACCCTGGTCTTCCTGGGTGCGCCGGACAACCCCGACGCCCAGGTGGAACTCACCTGGAACTGGGATCCCGAGGCCTACACCGGGGGCCGTAACTTCGGTCATCTCGCCTACGAGGTGGAGAACATCTTTGCGACCTGCCAACGGTTGATGGACGCGGGAGTCACCATCAACCGGCCGCCCCGGGATGGCCACATGGCCTTCGTTCGCTCTCCGGACGGCATCTCCATCGAGTTGCTCCAGAAGGGGGGCAGGCTCGAACCCGAAGAACCCTGGGCCTCGATGGAAAATACGGGCGAGTGGTAGGAACAACAACGATGAACGATCTGCCGGAGGCGCGTTTTGGGCCAGCTTGAATTCGAGCGCAGCGAACTCTTTCGTGAGGACGACTACGCGAGCCCGCATGTGGAGTCCGGCCGCCGCCTCCACGGGGGCATGGACGCCCAAGGGCGTTATCTCTCCCCGCGCATGCGCGTGCGAGCACCCGCCATCGCGGCTTGGACCGACGCCCTGCGCAGCCGGGGCGGCGACCTGATGGATACCGACTCGTCGCTCCTGGCCGGCATTCGTTATCCCAGCGACGCCCAGCTGAAATTACTCCTGGAGGAGGGCCTGGGCCGAACCTTCTGGAACAACCTCACGGTGATCGGCCATATCGAGGCGCGCGGGCGCGTTCTCGCCGACATGGAGTTCCCCGACTTTCAGCACGCCGCGGTGGAGGACGTCAGCACCCGGGCGGTGGGACACCTTCACAAGGGGCTTCTGGAAGCCCACGGCCTCGACGAGGGGGGCGAACCCGAAAAGGGGATCGGGGGCCACGACGCCATGTGGTTCGCCCTGCGCGATCTCGCCTTCGGCGAGGTCGACTATCCCGAGCCGATTGTGCCCGAAAATATCGCCCGGCCCGGAGGCGAAGAGCCCCCGCCCCCCCCGATCGAGCCCGCCTACGCGGGAATCATCCGCTTTCTCCTCAACCTATTGCTCATCGAGTTTCGCGCCGAGCGGTCCTTTGCCCAAACCGAACAACTCCTGCGGGATCCCGAACTCTTCACCGACCGGCGCGAAGAGGCCGAGCACGCCGCGGTGCTCGTCGATCGCATTCGCCAGGATGAAAGAGTCCACGTCGATTCCCTGCGCCTCTACCTCGGCGAGATTCGCGAACTGAACCTCAGGCGGACCGAGGGCGGAACCATCCCGGGAAGCACCATCGTGGACGACTACTGGAACAACTTGGTGCACTGGGCCACGGTGGAGCAGCCCCGCCTGGCCGCCGAGCAACAGCGCAGCATGATGAGGGAGCGCATCGCCGAGCACAGCGAGCCCGAGCGCATCCAGGCGGCCTTCGACGCCCTGGAAGACACAGAACCGGATTCCCATGCTGGCCCGGGCTGAAGACCAACGATTCCGGGCGTGAGCGCAACCGCCGGCCTCCCTCCCCTGTCGGTGGTCGAGGAGGTCTTCCCCGGACGCCCGCTCCACGACACGGCGGTCAGCCACGCCCTGCTGCGGCGCGTGGCCCGGGGCGAAGCGCCCGAGACCCTTCGGCTCTACATCCCCGACGAAGTCGTTCTCTTTTCCCTCCTCGATGCGCGCAACCCGGGCTTTGACCGCGCCCGGGCCGGCGCAGAAGCACTGGGTTGCCCTTCCCTTCTCCGGCTCGCCGGCGGGCACGCGGCGCTCTTTCATCGCCAGTGCCTGGCCTTCGCGTGGGCGATCCCCGAGGCCCAGGCCGCCGAGGGAATCCACTCGCGCTTCAAAACCCTGTCGGGGATCTTCCAGCGCGCCCTGGCGCGCCTCGGGGTCGACGCCCGGCCGGGCGAAGTGGCGGGGGAATACTGTCCGGGGGAATACAGCGTGAATGCCGAGGGACGCATCAAGCTCATGGGCGTGGGCCAGCGCATCATCCGGGGAGCCGCCCACGTGGGCGGCGTTTTGGTGGTGGGGGAGACGGCCCGGCTCCGCGAAATTCTGGTCCCCGTCTACGCCGCCCTGGGCCTCAATTTTGATCCTCGCACCGCGGGATCCGTGGAGGACGCGGTTCCGGGTCTCGGACTCAATGACGTTCGCACCGCGGTTCTCGCCGAGTTCGGCGCCCTCCGATCTCTGGTGCCCGGATCCCTGGAGCCGGCCACCTTGGCCCTCGCCAGCGAACTCGAGAACTGGCACGCCCCGGGCGGCAACCCGCGAGCAGCCACCCCGGGCAGCCCGCGGTTTCAGGGCAAGACCCTGGACGCGACCCCGCTGGCGCCCAGCCAAAAACTGGCTCCCGGAGAGCCGACCTCCAGCGCCTAGCCGGCCCAGGCGACCCCTCCCCTCTTCGGGCACCCGATGGCGTGCGCTACTCTCGCCCCGTGAAAAACCGCGCCCAAACCAGCCTTTGCCGCCTTGGAATCGCGATCCCCCTGGTCCTGGGGTTCGTGGGCGGAGCGGCCCTCGCGGGCGCCAATCCCCGGAGCCTTCCCCTGGACTCGAATGTCTCAGAGACTTCGGCCGCCGACAACATAGCCCCGGACATTGCCGATGATCTCGCGGGCGGAAAGATCGCCGACGCCCGCCAGTCCCTCTGCACATGGGAAACCTGTGGCCCCCAACGCGCGGATTCCCCCTGGACTTTGGCCGGGTTCGGACTGGCCGCGGGTGCCATGGCCTGGCTCGGGCGAAGGCCTCGCGAAAAATCCAGGACTCAGTCGACCCAGTCCGCCAGCGGGTAGGCGGCGCAGTTTCCGTCCAGCAGGGTCTCGTATTCGGTCCGGCCCAGGGCGTCGCCCCGCTCGGCCAAGCCGCGATACACCGCGCAACGCTCTTCCACATCGAGGAAGCGCGGGTCCGTGGCGATCTCGGCCAGTACCCCCTCCCGGGTCACCGACTCTCGGGACATGCGCAGGCCCCCGTCCGCCGGGGTGTCGAGGATCAGCATACGCACCCCATCGGGAGTCGAGGCATCCCAGGACTGCCAACGGGGCAGCGCGCCCTGGGAGCCGCGCCCCGGATCCCCCCGGCGAGCAAACTCGGCCCAGTAGGACATCATCGCGTGAGAAAGGGTCTCGGCGGCGGAGCGTCGATCCGGGTCGAAAAAATACTTCCCCATGCCCCCGAGATCGAGTCTGCCGAATACGAAGGGAATCTCCACGGCGTGAGCCGCCCCAACCAGCTTGGAGAGATCCGCGAAGACGAGCTTTCTTTCCTCGTCCCAGTCGAAGCGATAGGCGAAGACCCGACCGGGTGCGACAGCCGCCATGGCCCGAGCGGGATCGTCCACTCCACGCAGCTTCCACATGCGGTTGGGAAATTCGGTTTCCAGTTGGTAGGCGCGCTCGTCATTGAGCCAGAGGGGAATCCCAAAAACTCGGGTCACGTGCTCCGTCCCCATCAAGGCAAAAAGTTTGACCTCGTCGCGGTTGGTCCCGAAGATCACCGAGACCTGAGGATCCGCCACCGAACCCAAGACATCGAGGGGATCGGCCAGGGGAATCACCGCCCCGTCCCGAATCACCTGGGGCGTCCAGTACATGCCTCCCAGACCCTCCCCTTCGAAGAGAGCCATCAACTGCGCCGGACTCTTGGCGCGCAGGTACTCGCCCACTTCGGCGGACGGCCAGTCGGCCAATTTCATCTGGGCCTGGGCCCGATCCTTGGCGCCGCCGTCGGCCACGAGGAGATCCACCAAGAGTTCTCCCGAGCTTCGGGGATGCCCCTTCACCTCGGCCTCCACGTAGTTCTCGGCCTCGGCCCGGGGCACGCTGGACAGGGACCCACTTTGGGAAATCGCCCGATGGAAGAGTCCCCGGGCGGGGGGGGCCAACAACAGGCTGAACACGTTGGTGCCGCCAGCCGATTCGCCAAAGACCGTAACCCGATCGGGATCACCGCCGAAAACCGCGATCTCATCGCGCACCCACTCCAGGGCTCGGATCGTATCGAGGGTGCCGTAGTTGCCCGAACCGTCCGCGGCCGAGGTGCCCGGCGGCCGCAACCCGGGATGGGAGAGCCAACCGAAAACACCCAAACGGTATTGGAGGGTCACCACCACCACGCCCTCCCGGACCGCCAGCACGCTGCCGTCGTAGACCTCGGCGCTCCCGATGGTATTGCCACCGCCATGAATCCAAACCATCACGGGGAGCCCGGGATTCCCGGATTCAGCCTCAGCCCGGGCCGGCGCGAAGATATTCAAGAAGAGGCAGTCCTCGCTGCCCACCACGTCCCCGGGTTCCGCCTCTGAGCCCATGGGACCGGCGAACTGAATGCACTCGGGACCAAAGGAAAGGGATTCCCGGGGCGCGGACCAGGGCTCAGCGGGACGGGGCGCTTTCCAGCGCAAATCGCCCAGGGGCGCCTGGGCAAAAGGAATCCCCAGCCAGACGTGAGCCCCATTCTCGGCGGCGTAGCCCAGGACTGGGCCCGAACCCGTGGTCCGAGCGGTCTCGGGCTCCGTGGTTCGCGGTGCCGGAGGCGGGGCGGAAGCACACCCCCAAAGCACAAAGACGGCGAGCAGAGATGACCCCCGGCCCAGTCGCCTCAAGTGCGGGAGATCTCAAGCCACTGAAAGGCACTGGACGATCCGGGCACGGTACCGGATTCGCCGTCGGCATAGCCCACGCCGCCGCCGCTCGAACAACTCGCCACAATGGCCTTGAAACTCGCGATGCGTCGGGGCGGGTCATCCTGGCTCATGCCGTGGAACACGATCTCGACCCTATCCTTGGTCTCGAGCACGTTGAGAACCAGTGTGGCGAGGCTGAAGAGTTTCCCCATTCCCTCCACCGCTTCCACCGCGAAGCGCGGGGTATCGACCTGGCTCATCTCGAGCTTGTACTCAACGCGCATGGGCCACTCCTGGGCGGTTGGGACCGGGTTCGGGCATCGTGCTCCGTGCGCGGCCATCGGCTCC
>DUCT01000144.1:6205-20165 GCA_012959665.1 Myxococcales bacterium
GGCTCCACTGACGCCTCGGCCCCACCCCCGCACGCGGCGCAGGATCGCCCCACCGCCCCGGACTGTCAAGCGACGGCTCCCGCGCCAAAGAAGCGGGCTCTTCAGTTGCCCGCCGGAGGTTCACCCCCCGGTAGGGCCAGGAAGCACCGCACTTGGCCCCCCTCCCCGCTCACCTCGGGCGGCCCCTCGCTTTTGCAACGGTCGAGCACCGAGGGACAGCGCGGATGGAAGGGACAGCCCGGCGGCGGGTCCGACGGCGATGGAACGTCCCCCAGCAAGGGGGGAGCTCCCCCCCGGCGATCGGGATCCACCGAGGGCGCCGCGGCGAGAAGGGCGCGGGTATAGGGATGCCGCGGGTCGGCGAAAATCGCCTCGGTGCTTCCGGTCTCAACGATCCGACCCAAGTACATGACCGCCACCCGGTCGGCCAGGTAGCGCACCACGCCGAGATCGTGGGTGATGAATAGATACGCGATCCCAAATTCTTTCTGAAGGTCGCCCAACAGATTGAGGATCTGGGCCTGGATGGAGACATCCAGGGCCGAGACCGCCTCGTCGCAGACGATCAACCGGGGCTCCACGGCCAGGGCCCGGGCAATACAGATGCGCTGGCGCTGGCCACCCGAGAACTCGTGGGGATAGCGCCAGATATGCTCGGGATCGAGTTGTACTTTTTCGAAGAGCGCGGCCACCCGAAGGGTGCGATCGGCCTCATCGGCACCGATTCCAAAGCTCCGCATGCCCTCGGCCACGGAATCCCGCACCCGCATACGGGGATTGAGGGAGGCCATGGGGTCCTGGAAGATGATCTGAATCTGGCGCCGATAGGGGCGCAGCGCTTTCGCGTCCAAGCGCATCAAGTCGACGCCTTCGAAAAATACCCGGCCCGCCTGGGCCGGCGTCAGCCCCAGGATGGAACGGCCCGCCGTGGTTTTTCCGCACCCCGACTCCCCCACCAGGGCCAGGGTCGAGCCCGGAGCAATTTCAAAATCTACATCGGTCACCGCTTGCACATGCCCAGTGGTGCGCTGGAGAAGCCCCTGCTTGATGGGAAACCAAGTTCTCAGCCCCTCCACCCGCAGGAGGGCATCGTCACCCGAACTGCTCACGGCTCCCCCCCTTCAGAACTTTCCCCCGCCAGGGCGTGGCAGGCGGCCCAGTGTCCATCCCCCACAAAGGTCGCGGTGGGCACTTCGCCCAGGCAGGGTTCGAAGCGACGGGAACAGCGCGTGGCGAAACGGCAGGCCTCACTCCAGCTTTCGGGAGACGGCACGACTCCGGCAATCTCGGGCAACCGCTCGCCGCGTGTGGCCAGCACCGGATTCGAACGCAGGAGCCCCTGGGTATAGGGATGGGCGGCCGCGCGAAAAATCTCGGGGCGGGTTCCGACCTCGATGATGCGCCCGGCGTACATCACCGCCACCCGATCCGAGAGTTCGTTCACGATGCCCAGGTCGTGGGTAATCAGGAGAATCGACATTCCCGTCCGGCGCTGCAGGTCCTGAAGTAGGCGAACGATCTGGGCCTGAATGGTGACATCCAGGGCCGTGGTCGGCTCGTCGGCAATGAGCAGGTCGGGGCGAGCCGAGAGTGCCATGGCGATCATCACCCGCTGCTTCAGACCGCCCGACAGTTGGTGCGGGTAGGCGTCCAATCGCGCTTCGGGATCGGGAATGCCCACCTCGCCGAAGAGTTCCAGGCAACGGGCCCTGGCCTGGGACCGGCTAACCGATTCGTGAAGACGGATGGCTTCCACCACCTGGTCGCCCACACGAATCACCGGGTTCAAGCTTGTCATGGGCTCCTGGAAGATCATCGCAACCCGGCGACCGCGGACCGCGCGCATCTCCTTCACCGGGAGTTCGAGCAGGTTGCGTCCCCCCAGCATCACCCGCCCCGCTACGATTTTTCCGGGCTTGGGAACCAGGCGCATCAGGGAAAGAGCCGTCATGGACTTGCCGCAGCCCGACTCCCCCACCAACGCCAACACCTCCCCGCGCTCCACGCGCAGGTCATTGCCATCGACGATCGGCAGGGGACCGTCCCGGCCGGGGAAGGTCGTAGTCAGACCTTCCACTTCGAGAAGCGCGCTCATTCGGCCTCCCTGATCGTACGGGGGTCAAGCGTATCCCGGAGGGCATCGCCCACGAAGTTCACCGAAAGAATGAGCCCAAAGAGCGCGGCCCCCGCTGCGGCAACGTTCCACCACACGACCGGATCCCGGGAGAGTTCGTTGCGTGCCTGGTCGATCATCTGCCCCCAACTGCCGTCCACCCCGATGCCCAACCACGAAAGAATCGCCTCGGAGAGCACCAGACCCGAGAACATCAGGACGAAGGTGATGATCACCAAATGCATGAGATTGGGAAGGATATGGCGCAACAGAATGCGACTTTCCGAGACACCCAGGGCCCGGGCTGCGGACACGTATTCGAGTTCCCGAAGTTTCAAGGTCTCACCCCGGGCCACGCGGCAGAATCCGACCCAGCCCGTCACCGCCAGGGCGAAACAGATCGCGAGAGTACTTTTACCCAGCACCATGATCAGGGCGATCAGAAGCAACAACCCCGGCATCGAGGCCAAAGTGGACATGACGAAGAACACCACGTCATCCAGTCGGCCGCCGAAATAGCCGGCGGGTACCCCAAAGAGCAGGGCCAGGGGAATCGCCAGCAGACTCGTCAAGCCGCCAATGAGCAGCGCCACCCGAGCGCCTTTGAGCGAGAGATAGAACACGTCCCGACCGATCAGGTCGGTGCCCAGCAGATGACTCCCCGGACGCTCCAGGGGCGCACCGCCATAGAATTCGTGGGCGGCGAGGGGCGCCGAGTAGCTTCGCTCCTGGGAGTCCACGAAGAGGCGATCGATCAAACTTTGGGCTTGATGCCGGGCCACGGCGTCTTTTCCGTCCGCCATGCCCCCCACCCAGGCGATGCTGTCCAGCAGGGCCACAGTCAGGTATAGGGCGATGACACAAATCGCGCCCCGGCGACGAACCCAGATTTCCCGGAAGGCGTCCGACCACAGCCGCGAGCGACGAACGCCCACGACCAGGGCCGCCAGACCAACCAGCAAAACCCCCACCACCGCATTCGAGACGATATGCGCTTCCACGCGCCCCCCTACTCGAGCCGTACGCGCGGATCCACCAGCCCGTAGGAGAGGTCGGTGACGATCTGCCCGAAAACAAAGAGAAGTGAACCGATATAGACCATGGTGCGAAGCACCGAAAAATCGTTCCCCTGGATCGCATCCACGGTAATCGCGCCCAACCCGGGAATCCCGAAGAACGACTCCAAGAGCAGCGAGCCCATGAAGAGAAAGGGGATCGCCAGGATGATCCGGGTGAGCAGGGGGATCAGCGAGTTTCGAAAGACATGGCGCGCCATGATTCGTCCCTCGCCGCAGCCCTTGGCCCGGGCAGTTCGCACGTAGTCGGTATTGCTCTCCTCGAGAAAAACCGTGCGGTAAAAACGCACGTCTCCCCCGATTCCCGCCAACACCCCCACCAACAGGGGAAGCGCGAGGAATCGAACGATCAGCTGGGGATCCGAATCGAAGCCCGAAATCGGGAACCAGTGCAACAGCCGACCCACCACATACTGCGCCCCAATGATGTAGAGCAGGATCGACACACTCATGGCCAGCACCGAAATCACCACCCCCAGGCGGTCGATATAGGTTTCCCGGAAGAAGGCCACCAGCAGCGCCAGGGGAATCGCAGTCAGCAGTGAGAGCCCGAAGAGCGGCAGGGTCAGGGTCAGGCTCGGCATCATGCCGCTCCGAATGCGTTGGGCGATGGGCGTATCGTCGGCATCGCTGCGGCCAAAGTCGAAGGTGAGCATGCGGCGGTAATGCTCGAAGAGCATATTCTCGGTCCACGCCCCGGGGCCCGGAAAGAGCGGCTGATCGTATCCGTGATTCGCCTTCCACTGTTCAATGACCGCCGGCGGAACCCGCTCGCCCAAAGCCTTGCGCGCCACGTCATCGGGGCTCGTCACCGTAAAGAAGAGCACAAAAAGAAAGAGCAGGACTCCGAAGACAACTCCGACCCCGTATGTGAGGCGGCGGACCAGATAGGCGAGCATTATTGGCGCTCCCGCAGAAAGGTGAATATGCCCGGGATCACCAGCGCAACCCCCAGGGCCAAGGCCGCGTAAAGGGGCCAGAGAATCGGTTGATTCCAGGCCTCACGCTGTTTTGAGCGGAGTTCGGTATCCAGATCACGGTACTTCGTCATGGGGAAGGACATGCCAAAAGGCTTGACATAGGCGAGCCAACCGTGAAATAGCGAGTACGCCTCGGAATGGGTCAGTTCGATCCAGGGGCGTTCAAACTCGAGAATGGCGCGCATCTCCTTTATTTCGGCCAGGCGCGCGGCATCGTTGGTCCGCGCCTTCATCGAAATGTAGAGCTCATCGTAACGCGGGCTCGAGAAGTTGGCGGTATTCGGCCCCCCGCCCGTCGAGCGCCCCATCTCCGACCAGAGGAGAAAGAGGAAATTCTCGGGATCGGGGTAGTCGGCGAACCAGCCCCACATGAAGATCTGGTACGCGCCGTTGCGTACTTTCTCCTGGAACTGGTTGTAGTTGGTGGCCTCGATACCCACATCGATCCCGATCTGCCGCCACGCTCGTGTGAAGAATTCGAAACGCAAACGTCCCTGGGCGGACGTGTCCGCTGTGTCGAAGGTCAGTTCAAGCGGGGCGCCCGTCGCGGGATCGATGCCCCCGGGATAACCCGCCTCGGCGATCAGAGCGCGGGCACGCTCCAAGTCTACTTGGCGAAACGGGTTTCGGTATTCCGGGTCGTATCCGTAGAGCCCGGGAGGCAGCGGGGATTGGGCGGGCACACCCCGACCATTGCTGAAGAGGCGGGTGTACTCCTCGGTATCGATCACCAGGCTCATGGCCTGGCGAAGCTTGCGGTTGGCCTCGCCGCCCGACGCGCCCACCGTCTCGTCGTCCATATTGAAACCGATATAGAAGACCGACGGTTCAACGCTCTTTTCCAGGTCGATCCCCATCCCACGCATATCGTCGGAGAGCCCGCCCTCATGGATCACTTTGTCGAAGCTCTCCTTGATGATGCCCGCCGCATCGTAATAGCCCTGGAGGAATTTATTGAAATAGGGAATCGATTCCTTTTCCCGTCGAAACTCGATGCGCTCGATAAAGGGAAGGGGCTGGCCCACCACCCGGGGATCCAACCTCCCCGCCTCGGCGTCGCCCGGTGCGCCGGACACGGGATAGGTGGCGCCAGGGGCGCGCCACTCCGGGTGGAGAACGCCGTACCAGTTCGGATTCGCCTCGAGAATCATCCGGGAGTGCTTGTCGTATTTCGCGAGAAAATAGGGCCCCGTACCCACCGGATGATCGGCAAAACCCGGGCGTCCGTCCTCGCCGTCGTAATAGGCCACGGCCTCCCAGGGCACCGGGGCGGTGAAAGGCATGGCGAACCAGTAGAGAATCTGGGGATAGCGGCTGGACACCTCGATCTCGAGGCCATAGAGCCCCCCGGCACGAACTCCCTCCATGGGGCCCACTTCGGCGTACTGCTCCCGGACGGGGCGGGCAGCGAAATTCTCGTCCGCCTCTCGGGCCGCGCTGAGCCGCTCGGCAAACTCGGCGAAGCCGCGGATATTGCCCAAGGGTTCGGCCACCGGGCTGTTCACCCCGGGATCTGCCAAGCGCATCAGCTCGAAAGCAAAATCGGCGGCCACCACCTTCCGGGTGCGGCGGCCTTCGGCATCGAGGGGGAAACAGGGGTCCTGCTGGTAGAGCACACCTTCCCTGAGTGCAAAGCGATAGAGGGTCCAATCCGCGTCCAGTTCCGTCGACTCGGGAAGCGCGGCCGCCAGTCCTGGGATCAACACATAGGGACGCTTGAGATAGTGGTATTCGAGCAGCGTCTCGTAGACTTCCCCCGTAATCGCATGGGCGGAGGTCGTATAGGCCACCGCCGGGTCCAGGGTCCGAGGCGCTTCCCGGTAACTGGTGTAGAGCACCTTGCGATTCTGGTCCGCGTCGGAATAGGGGTTATTGGTGCAACCCACCAGGGCAAGGGCTGCCAGGGATCCCCCCGCGACGATTTTCCGCCAGCCCCCGTGCCTCACGGTTCCCCCGGTTTGGTTTCGGCGGGCGCCAGCGTGAAGAGCCCGTCGGGAAGTTCTGCTAGCAGATCCACCTGCTGGAAATCGAGCTTCGCCTTTCCTTCGACGCGAGGGAAGTCCAGTTCGACCTGAAACGCGAATTCTCTTGAGCCGCCCCCTGCGAGGGGCACCGCACGGTACGCCCCAAAGCGCGCGCCCCAGATTCGCTCCCCGGCCCGATTCACACGCTCGGTCTCGGCCAGGCGACCCTGGGCGTCAAACACATAGCGCTCGCGCAGCCGGCCTTCGCCATCCACCCGGTCGAAGGCAATGCCGCCGTTGCCCAGCCCCCGCGCCCCAACAACTCCCAGGCCCGGGCCGGGCCGGGGACTGCCCAGCAGCAGATCAACCGCTTCGCCTGGCTCCAAATCCACTCGAGCCACGCGCCACAAAAGAGAGGGCGACACCCGGCCCTCCTGGATCTCCGACTGCCCCGCTTCGTAGAGTTGATACCGACCGCGATCGGCCACGAGTACCGCCGCCAATTGGCCGAAGAGTCCGAGCACCTCGACGCGCAGCCGCCCGGGGCGCGCCACCGCGAGACGCTGGGGACGACTCAGTTTCAAATCCGGGGCATCAATCGCCACCCGCGCCCGGGCGCGCAGGGCGGGCACCGCCTCGCGGCCGGCACTCAGGCTCTCCAGCAGCTGCTGGGGACGGGGATCCCCCTCTCCCAGCCAAGTCTCGGGCAGGGGCGTGCGGCAACCACCCGCCAGGCCAAGCCCGCAGAAGACCAGTCCCAGGGCAAGCGCGCGCATCACTGGGGTTTCCAGGCTCCGGATTTTTCGAGGGGGATGTCCAATTCCTCGCGAAGGCTTTCGATCTTCTCCCGGAGAAGGGGTTGCTCATCCAGCCTGGGACTCATGGTTTCGGCCTCTTCGTAGTAGTGCAGGGCACGCTGACGTTCGTCCATCAGGAAATAAACATCGCCCAGATGCTCCGAAACCACCGGGTCGCCCCCGGTCAATTCCATCGCCAGAACCAGTTGGACGATCGCCTTCTCCAACAGTTCCATCCCCTCGTTACGCCGAGCCCCGGCGATCAGCGGCCGAGCCCGCATGTAGTACACCCACCCGAGACTATCCGCGATGTAGCCGTCCCGGGGACTGAGCCGAACGGCTTGCTCGATCAATTCCTCGGCTCGGTCGAGGTTCTCACCCCGTTCGACCCAGGTATATCCCACGTAGTTGAGCGCCTGAGCGTTCTGGGGATTGTGTTCGAGAACCTGGGTCATATAGAAGAGCGACTGGTCGACGTCTTTATGGATCCCATAGAGAACACCGAGTTGGTAGAGCGCTTCGACATCGGCCGGATCCTCGACGAGCATCGCCTCGAGGAGCGCCACACCCCCCTCGAAATCGCCGCTGCGCGCCCGAAGCGCGGCCGCCTGAAAATCGAGGAGGCGCTCGGAACGCAGGCCGCGCAGGATCTCGATCTCCCGAAGCGCCCGGTCAAATTGGTCGTTCTCCTCGTAGTAGACCGCGATCTGCATGCGCGCTTCCATGTAGAGGGGATGACTCGGGGGGATCGAGCCGAAGACTTCGACCGCCTCGTCGCCCCGGCCCAAACCACGCAGGACCTGGCCCAGCGAGTACGTGAACTCATGATGATTCGGGTGCCGACGAACGGCTCCGCGCAGGCGTTCGGCGGCTTCCTCGTAGCGGCCCGATCCAAACTCCAGCGAAGCCAGGCGGCGCAAGATCTGAAGGTCGCCAGGGAAAAGCTCGGCCAGTTCCGAGTAGGTGATGATCGCCTGGTCGATCTGGTTCTGGGCGATCTGGGCCTCGCCAAGGCTCACCAGGGTTCCGTAATGCCCTGGCCGTTCCTGAAGCACTTCGCGGTAGAGTTCAACCTCGCCCGCCCGGTCGCCCTGGGATCTTCGCATGCGCGCCAACCGCGAGTAAATCACGATTCGATTTGGATGCTGGATCAACGCGCCGCGCAGGGCGGCTTCGGCCTCGGCCAAGCGCCCCATGCTTTCGTAGGCCGCCGCCACCGCCATGGCCGCCCCGAGGAAATCGGGCTCAGCGGCCTGCATTTGTTTCGCGATTCGCAGGGCATCTTGAAACCGGCCCTGTTCCAGAAGAACCTGGTAGAGCAGAAGCGCGGCGTCCGAGTTCACCGGCAGGCCGTCGTCCCCGCGCAAGACTGCCTCCACCGCGAGCGCGCGATGGTCGACCAAGTAGAGCCGGGCCAGGAAGAGCCGACCCTCGATGTCTTCGGGATTCAGCGCGAAGCCACGCTCGGCCAAGGCCACGGCTCGGCCAATCTCGTCATGCTGGGCCGCGAGGTGCGCAAGCCGGTACTGGAGATGCCCGGATGTGGGATCCTTCTCGGCCGCGCGCTCGAAAGCGGCCTGGGCCAGACCGAACTCGCCATCCCGCGCGGCGAGTTCCCCCACGAGGACATCGTATTCCATGCCGAGTTCCGGCCGGTGGACATGGCCAACCCCAGCGGGTGACCCCAAATCTCCAGAACGACTGGGCCACCCCGAAGAACTCGCGCAGCCGAGCCCCCAGGAGAACAACCACACCCCGAGAAAAATCCCGCCCAGACGACCCGCCCCGAGACCGAGCGCACAGCTCCGCCCTAGCGGGCTCCCCAAAGCCCGATCAACCACCTTTGCCACCGTCGCCACGGCTACCACACGCCCGCAGCCCCGCCGTCCCCCCAATGCAGCGCCCCCCCGGACCCTCTTCCTACGAACCTGTTTCCCTGACTACCCTTCCCGTCCTGATCTGGATCGTCTCTCCCGCAGCGTCTCTTCTGAATGGCTCTTCTGAACCGCTCTTCTGAATGGCTCTTCTGAATGGCTCTTCTGAATGGCTCTTCTGAATGGCTCTTCTGAATGGCTCTTCTGAATGGCTCTTCTGGAATCGCTCTTCTGGAATCGCTCTGGCCGGCTGGGGAGACCGGGCTTTCGCCGCCCGGCTCCCCGTGATGAAGTCTCGAGGATCGCTTAGGCCGAAACCCTCATACAGATAGATAGCCGCTCTTATCCAAATACTCGACCAAAACCGCCACACTTTGTTCCAGTGTCTGGTTACCGGTGTCCACGACCAGCTCGGGGGCGGTCGGCTCTTCGTAGGGTGCCGAGATCCCGGTGAACTCCGGAATTTCGCCCTTTCGAGCCTTCGCGTAGAGACCCTTCACGTCCCGGGACTCGCAAACCTCGAGGCTGGCGTCGATATAGACCTCCACAAAGTCCCCTTCGGCCATGATCTCGCGGACGGCGTCCCGATCCGCCCGGTAGGGCGAGATGAACGAGGAGAAGACAATCGCTCCGGAGTCGGTGAAGAGCTTGGCCACCTCGCCAATGCGCCGAATGTTCTCCGTGCGGTCATCGGGGGAGAAGCCAAGGTTGTTGTTCAGTCCCATGCGGACGTTGTCGCCGTCGAGGATATACGTGTGCTTGCCGCGATCGGCGAGTGCTTTCTCCGCCGCGACCGCCACAGTGGACTTCCCGGAGCCCGAGAGGCCGGTCAGCCAGATCGTGCAGCCCCTTTGGCCCAGCTTCTGCTCGCGGTCCTGACGGGAGACCTGGCCCTCGTGCCAAGTCAGATTCTTCGATTTCGGATCAGACAAAATTCGTATTCCTTTCTCATCGGAGTGCGCACTCTCCTCGGAGTGCGCGATGCGAACAACCGGGTCGGGCCAAGGGCCCTGCCGCGCGCCGAGTCGGTGGGGGGGCGCGGGCTTGTCACCGGTCGTCCAGTCGAAGTTCGGCCGCGCCCAACAGGCGCGCGGCCCGGAGAGTAGCCATCCCTGGGCCTCTTTGCCCGCAGTCAGGCTGCGATCAAACCGCCCGGTCTTGGCGAACGGCTTCTACCACCCAGCCGGCCGCCGCATCAATATCCGCTTCCCGGGTGCCGCGCCCCAATCCGAAGCGGAGGGAGGCCTTGGCCAGGGAATCGGGAAGCCCCAGGGCGGTGAGCACATGGCTCGGCCCCGGGGTCGCCGAGGCGCATGCCGAGCCCGATGAAACCGCGAGACCCGACAAGGCGAGGACCAGGCGTTCGCCATCGACCCCCTCGAAGGCCACGTTGAGATTGCCCGCCAACCGCTGCTCGGGATCCCCATTGATCCGAATGCCCTCAAGTTCACTGGACAAGCGCTGCCAAAGTCCATCCCGCAGACCCCGGAGACGGCTCTGCTCGGCGTGGCCCTCGGCCCGGCAAATTTCCAACGCCTTGGCCATCCCGACGATTTGCGCCACGGGCAGCGTGCCCGATCGAAGCCCGCCTTCGTGCCCCCCTCCCCATTGCCGAGGCTCCAGGCGAACCCGGGGATCCCGGCCCCGGACAAAGAGGACCCCGACGCCTTTGGGGCCATAGAACTTATGCGCCGAGAGCGAGAGCAGGTCGATTCGGCTGGCTTGAACATCCAGGGCGATGCGCCCACCGGCCTGGGCCGCATCGCTGTGAAAAAAAACTCCCCGCCCATGACAGAGCGCCCCGATCTCCGCGATGGGCTGAAGCACGCCGATCTCGTTGTTGGCGGCCATCACCGACACCAGCAAGGTGTCCTCTCGCAAGGCGGCCTCGACGGCTCCGGGCTCGATCAGGCCTTGGGGGGAAATCGGGAGCAGGGTCACATCGAGCCCCATCCGCTCCAGTTGCCGGCAGGGATCGAGTACCGCGGGGTGCTCGCTCACCACGCTGATCACGTGCCCCCCCCCGGCTGCGCTCGCCACACCCAGCAACGCGAGGTTGTTGCTCTCGGTGGCTCCGCTGGTGAAGACCACCTCCCCGGGCCGCGCGGACAGCGCCGAAGCGATGCTCTCCCGGGCCTCCTCCACCGCGGCTTCCGCCCGCCAGCCCAGGGCATGGCTGGTGCTGGCGGCGTTGCCAAAATCCTCGCGCAAGTACGGCAGCATCGCGTCGAGAACCCGGGGGTCCATGGGGGTCGTCGCGTGATGATCCAAATAGACGAGCGCCGGCGTACGCTTGGCCGGGGATGCGAGTTGGTCGTCGGAGTCGCCCATCCCCCGAGAATACCCAAGCTGACGCTCCGCCGAGCCGAATCCGAGGATAAACCCCCTACCCGGTCGGGTCCTCGCCTCGGGCCTCGAAGCGCGCGAAGATTTCGCGATTGCCCCGGGGCCCGGCCACGCGACTGTCGGCGCGCCCGATGCAGTGGTATCCAAATTCTCGGGCAGCCTCGATCACCGAGTCCACAGCGGCCTGGCGGAGCCCGTCATCGCGCACCACGCCCCCCTTGCCCACCTGCCCCCGCCCCACTTCGAATTGGGGTTTCACCAGCAAGAGCCATTGCGCCCCCGGAGCCACCCGAACAAAAGCGGGCAGCAGCAACCTCAGGGAAATGAACGAAACATCCGCCACCACCAGTTCCGCGGGAAAGGCCAGTTGGTCGACCTCAAGCGTCCGGGCATTGACCCGTTCGAGGACTTCGACCCGGGGGTCCAGGCGCAAGCGGGAGTGGAGTTGGCCGTGCCCCACGTCGACGGCGAGGACCCGGCGTGCGCCCGCCTGAAGAAGGCAGTCGGTAAAGCCTCCCGTGGAGGCCCCGACATCGAGACAGTCGAGACCGTCGGGATCCAGAGCCAGGTCTTCCAGCGCCCCCGCGAGTTTCTCGCCGCCCCGGGAGACGAAACGCCGCACCCCACCGCGCAGGCGAATCCCGGCCGCGTCGGCCACACGGGTCCCGGCCTTGTCCACCGGCGTGTCGTCCACCAAGACAACCCCGGACAGAATCAACGCCAGGGCCTGATTGCGCGACTCGGCCAAACCCTCGGCCACCAGGCGCTCGTCCAAACGCCGCCGGCCCTTCCGCCCCGCGCCGGTCAACGAAGCACCTCCGGCCTCAGCTTTCGACGCCGGGGCCCGAGTCGGCGGTCGGGTCGGGAGTCGGGTCGGAAACAGGAGCCGATCCAGACGAGGCCGGCGCGCCGAGCAAAGCCAAAGCCGCGGCCGCGATATCCCCGACGGCCAATCCCTGGCTGGCCAGGGATTCTCCGTGCTCCACCAGTTCGTCCGATACCCCCAGGCAACGGGTCGGCACCACAACCCCGTGCTCGGCCAACAACTCGAGCACCGCACTGCCAAACCCACCGGCCACCCGGTGCTCTTCCACCGTCAGCACCGCACCGCACCGGGACGCCAGGGGCAACAATTTGGCCGCGTCCAGGGGGCGGACAAAGCGCGCGTTGACCACCGCAGCGGAAACGCCCTGGTTCGAAAGCTCCTGGGCGGCTTCCAAGGCCGGGTGGGCCAGGGTTCCGATGGCCACGATCAGCACGTCCTCGCCATCGCGCAGCAACTCGGACTCGCCAACGGGAATTGCCTTGATGTCGGGATCCAGGGGAACGCCGAAGCCACTGCCCCGAGGAAAGCGCACCGCCGCCGGTCCGGGATAGCGAATCGCCGTGGCCAGAAGGTGTTGGAGTTCGTTCTCGTCCTTGGGCGCCATCACCAGGGTATTGGGAAGGTTTCGAAAATACGCAATGTCGAGCAGCCCTTGGTGGGTGGCCCCATCGCCGCCCACCAACCCAGCCCGATCCAGGGCAAAGGTCACGTCCAGGTTCTGAAGGCAGACATCGTGCACCACCTGATCGTAGGCGCGCTGGAGGAACGTCGAATAGATTGCGGCAACGGGCTTCATGCCCTCGCTGGCCAGGCCCGCCGCAAAGGTCACGGCGTGCTGCTCGGCGATGCCGACGTCGTAGAAGCGCTCGGGAAACTTGCGCTGAAAACGGTCGAGCCCGGTTCCGGGCGCCATGGCGGCGGTAATGGCCACGATGCGATCGTCCTCCCGGGCCAAACGAATCAAAGTATCGGCGAAGATTCGCGTGTAGGAGGGAGGCGCCGACTTGGCCGGGGCGAACTCGCCGGAATCCACATCGAAACGCGTCACCCCATGGTATTTGAGCGGGTTGGCCTCGGCGGGCGCATACCCGTGCCCCTTCTCGGTCAGCGCATGGATCAGCACCGGACCACTGCCCTCGGCCACCATCTGCTTGGCGTTCTCGAAGGTCTCCAACAGGATTTCCATCCGGTGCCCTTGAATCGGGCCCACGTAACGAAAGTTCAGGGCCTCAAAGAGCAGTCCGGGGGAAAAGAAAACCTTGAGCGACTCCTCGGCCTTCCTGGCCCAGTGGAGCATGTCCCCGGGCAGGCTGCCCAGGAACTCCTTTGCCCAGCCCTTCATGCGGCGCACCATGGGGGCCGACATCTTGCGCGAGAGGTACGAGGACATGGCGCCCACGTTCGGTGAAATAGACATCTCGTTGTCGTTCAGCACGACGATCAGGTTTCGTTCTTGGAGATGCCCCGCGTGGTTGAGCGCTTCGAACGCCATGCCCGCGGTCATCGCCCCGTCGCCGATCAAAGCGATCACCACGCCGTCTTCGCCGCGATGAAACCGGGCCCGGGCCATGCCGAGCGCCGCCGAGATGGAGGTGCCGGCGTGACCCGCACCAAAATGATCGTACTCGGACTCGCTTCGCCTTAAGAATTTCGAAATGCCGTCGACCTGCCCGATGCGATCGAATTGGGTCCGCCGGCCGGTCAGCATCTTATGGGGATAGCCCTGGTGGCCCACGTCCAGCACCAAGCGATCCCGAGGCGTATCGAAGACGTAGTGGATGGCGGTGATCAGTTCCACGGCGCCCAGGCTCGAAGCCAAGTGGCCGCCCGTCTGGGAAACCTGTTCGAGAATCTCGCTGCGAATCTCGTCGGCGACGCGCTCCACTTGATCTCGCGGCAATGCCCGCAGATCCGCCGGAGAATCGATGTCATGAAGAAGTCGCCGGGAACTCATACGTCCCTCCGCACGGCAAAGCGTGCCAGG
>DUCT01000145.1:0-254 GCA_012959665.1 Myxococcales bacterium
AGCTTTGCGTCCACTGCCTTTGGACCCGAAGCCTCTGACTCAGCACGAACCCGCGAGGCGGGTCGATCTTGCACGATCGCTAACGCAAAGGGCTCAAAGCCAGCCCCGGTGCTTCCTTACACCCCGGGGTGGATCTTCGGGGTTGTGCGGAGTTCTATAGACCCCGCCAACTCTTTTAGCTGGAGGGCGAGGATACACCGACGCTCCCGCGAGGGCTATGCGGATCGCCCATAAAATCAGCTATTTACGAATCG
>DUCT01000145.1:264-3296 GCA_012959665.1 Myxococcales bacterium
AGCTTCATTTTCCCGGTGGCTTCCGCCAGAGACTCAAATTTTCAACCCCTCGGAGGGAAACGCCCACAAGGAAACTGGGCCTCCACCGGGCCGGTGCCGGTGCGTCTCCAGTTCGCGGGCGAGATCGGGCTAGGGCAGAGTCGGGTTGGCCAAGGCCGGGGATTCCGAGGGATCGGTTCGGTCTTCAAGGGCTTCCTCCTGAAGGCTTCGGGCGGTCTCTTCGCTCGCGGCTCTCTCGCTGTGACATTGAGCGGGGCCGTCTTTCGTCCGCATTTGGGTCTCGGTCTTGGACGCGAGGTGGTGCAGTTGCTCGGGACTCAGGACGCCCCGTTTCTGCAAGATGGCCTTTTGCTCTTCGCTCAGAGCTGCCGAAATTTTCGGTTTTTCCCATGCGTAGGCCTCGTCCTTTCCCGAGACGAAGTCGGTGATTTCCTTGCTGATTCGGACCGCGCACCAATCGTGGCCGCACATGGCGCAGAAGTCGGTATCCACATCCATGTCCTCGTCGTGGTAAGCGCGTGCGGTATCGGTATCGAAGGCGAGCTCAAAGTGTTTTTCCCAGTTGAGCGCAGCCCGGGCCTTGGTGAGTTCGTCATCCCAATCTCGGGTGCCGGGGATGCCCAGGGCTACATCTGCCGAGTGGGCGGCGATCCGGTACGCGATACAGCCCTGCTTGACGTCGTCGCGCTTGGGCAGGCCCAGGTGCTCTTTGGGGGTGACGTAGCAGAGCATGCTCGCGCCGTGATAGGCCGCAGCAGTGGCGCCGATTGCGCTGGTGATGTGGTCGTACCCCGGAAAGACATCGGTGACCAGGGGCCCCAGCACATAGAAGGGAGCGCCATGACAGATCTGCCGTTGGAGCTTCATGTTGTATTCGACCTGGTCGAAGGGAATGTGTCCCGGGCCCTCGATCATGACCTGAACCCCGTGACGCCAGGCGCGCTCGGTCAGTTCTCCCAATGCACAGAGTTCTCCCAATTGCGCGCCGTCGGTGGCGTCGGCGAGCCCACCCGGGCGTAGCCCATCGCCGATGGAGAAGGTGACGTCATAGCGGCGCATGAGGAGGCAGATGTCGTCCCAGATTTCGCTCATGAGGTTTTCGCGGCCGTGATGGAGCATCCATTTGGCGAGCAGCGATCCACCGCGGCTCACGATGCCGATCAGGCGCTTGGCCACCAGATCCAGGTGAGCGCGGCGCACACCCGCGTGAATCGTGAAGTAGTCGACCCCTTGCTGGGCCTGGGCCTCGAGGCCTTCCAGCACCATTTCGCGATCGAGCTCCTCGATGGTCCGTCCCAGGATCATCGAATAAATGGGGACGGTTCCGATGGGCGCCGTCGAGTGCTTGATGATGGCTTCGCGGGTGGCATCGAGATCGCCGCCGGTGGAAAGGTCCATCACCGTATCGGCTCCCCAGCGGAGCGCCCACTCGAGTTTTTCTACTTCTTCGCGGCTACCGCTGGAAACCGGCGAGGCGCCCATGTTGGCGTTGATCTTGGTTCGGGTTGCCCTCCCGATCGCCATGGGGTCGAGTTCCATGCCCAGATGAACCTTGTTGGCGGGCACGACCATGCGGCCCGCGGCGATTTCCTCGCGTACCTGGTCGACGCTCAGATGCGGTTCGCGTTGGGCGACGCGCTCCATTTCGGGCGTGGTGAGGCCGAGCCGTGCGTGTTCGAGTTGGGTAATGGGGATGAAGCCCTCGGGCGCCCGCCAGCGACCGGCTTCCCGGTGCCAATCCTCGGGCATGAAGTCCCAGGCCGTTTTCTCGGAAACCGGAGGCATGCCGGGCGTATCGGGCGAAGAAAAAGAAAGAGGCCCACCGATATCCGATGCATTGGCAAAGCTGCCCGGGTTGGTGCCCTGCCGGCGGGTGGACGGATTGTTGTTCACGGCGGGCAGCAAAGGCCGGATGCTTGTCATGGGTACGCTCCTCGGGGACAGGGCCTATCCGTGCGTGGGATGGGCGTTGGCTTGCGAACGCTCGTGCGATGGACGGACTAGGGTACGGACCAGGGTATTGGAAGACGTTCACTGGATAGGGTGTGATCTCCGGCGGGCCGCACGCATCCCCCGCCCGGTGCCTCTGCGCTCTCTAGGGGGATACCCTATCACGGGGATTTAGGCCGCGCTCCGTTGACCCGGCTTCGCCCGGCAGGGCTCTGAAAATTTCGGGGGGGCGCCCGGCTCACGGATGACTATCCTTGCGCCTCGCCGGGCTTTTAGAGGGGCCGCTTCCGGCTGCGGGGTCGCCGCCCTGTCCGAGGTCCCAAAAACTCAGGCGGGTAAGGCTAGATGCGCAGCGGGCTGCAGAGCGTAGTTTTGACGGGTTTCCTTGTATTGGGGACGATGAGCTGCGACCGGAATATCGCGCCCTTCGTACCGGGGGAAACCCCTCGCCAACCCGACCTCTCGCGAATTTTCCCGGCCCCGGAATCCGAGTCCCCCATGGCGGGCGCTCCCGGGATGGGGGGAGGCGGGCCCGCACGGACCGGGAATTCCGGCGTGGGACGGCCCGGCGCGGCAGTGCGAGGCCGTGTGAGTCTGGCGGAGCCAGCCGCTGGGCACCGGGGAACGCTCTTCATTATTGCTCGTCCCGAGGGCGTTGTGGGCGGCCCGCCGTTGGCGGTGCTTCGGGTTTCGAGTCCCGAATTTCCCTTGGCCTTTGAGATCGGCCCGGACCAAGTGATGATCCCCGGCATGCGTTTCGAGGGGCCCATCGCGCTTACGGCGCGCTTGGATGGGGATGGGGATGCGATGACGCGGGATGCAGGCGACCCCGAGACTCCGAACTCCGTCGCCGTGGTGCCAGGATCCCTGGGTGTGGAATTGTTGCTTTCCTCGGGCTCGTCGGTTCCTTCCTCCCCCGCGCGTTCTCCATCTTCCACACCTCGGCCCTCTAGGGATGCGGTCGCGGAGCGCGCGGCCGGGGTACGGGGTCGGGTGAGCCTTGGCGACTCCTTGGGGGATCGAACGGGCACGCTCTTTATCGTCGCCCGTGCACACGGCGTAGAGCGCGGTCCGCCCATGGC
>DUCT01000146.1 GCA_012959665.1 Myxococcales bacterium
CTCCCGCTCTTGCTCCCGCTCCCGCTCTCGCCCCCCACCTCGGGCTGATCCCGCCCCTGCCCCAGCCCCTACTCCTGCCCCCACTCCTGCCCCCACCCCTGCCCCCACCCCCACCCCTGCCCTCTGCCCCGGGCTCGTGGCGATCCACCGGGGCACCCCGGTGGGTCGGGTGATCCGGGCGACCTTGATGCCCTTTCTGTTCGTGCTTTCCGTCTCGGCCTCTCCCCCGGCCGCCCGAGCCGAGACCTCGGCCCCGATCATTCCGGCGAAGCTGTCCCCAGGGTTTTGTGGCGAAGCAGCGACGTCCGCGGTCTTTGACGCATTGCCCCGATCGGTTCGCCGTTGCCTCTTGATGGAACGAGGCATGCTGGCCAATCTCGAGGGGCATTTCTCCGATGCCGAACTGATCTGGCAGGAGCTGCGTGTGTTGGTGCCGGAGGACGGCGGTGCGGCGCTGGGAGAGATCGACACGGCGTGGTGGCGGCTGATGCTCGACGAGGGCGCGACCTGGAACGACGCCACAATCCTGGATGCCAGCCGAGAGGCCATCGGGCTGGCCGACGCCCGCCTGGAACTGGATCCCGACGACGTCGATGCCCTCTACCAGAAGGGGGCCGCCCTTTTCAACTTGGCACGGCTCAACGGGATTCGAGGCCGCTACCTCAAGGCAGGCGGAGACGGTGAAGACGGGCGGAGGCTTCTCGAGCGCAGCTTGGAACTGGATCCGGGTCGCACGGATAGTCGCTATGCCCTGGGCCTCTACAGCTACTACACCGATATTGCGCCCAAGGTGGTTCAATGGATGAGTTGGCTCTGGTTCGTGCCCAAGGGCGACCGGGATGCAGGCCTGCGAAACCTTGAGATCGTTCGCGCCGGGGGCGGGCTGTACGCCACCGGGGCAACATTCATCCTCATGAACGTTCATACCTACCACGCCCCGATGGATCTGCCCGGCGCGCTCGCGACCGGCCGGGCGCTGCACGCCCTTTATCCCGAAAATGCACTCTTCCACTCGGAGCTTGTCGAAGTCCTCCTGAAGATGGGGCTCTACCCCGAAGCGATTCAATCGGCCTTCGCGCTCGAAGCCAATCAGCCCGCCGAGGTCGAGGCCCGGGTGAGGCCTCAACTGGCTCGAATCCTGCGCGCCCAGGCGGTGCTCTTGTCGGGTCGGACCGAGGAGGCCTGGGCGATCCTCGAGCCGATGGACGCCCAGAGCAGCGCGCTGCCCATCTGGGGAGGGGCATGGCTTTATCTGGTTCGTGGCCAGGTCCAGGATGCCCGGGGTGAGCGGTCTGAGGCGCGGCAAGAATACGAGCGTGTGTTGCGCCTGAAGGGCCCTCGATTCAACCCCCGGGCGGGCATGATCGCGGAAGCGGGCTTGGAGAAACCCTTCAAGGCGGCGGAATACAAAGAACTTCCCATGGTGGGGGCGGGGCCCTGAAGCGCCCCGGGTGGGCCCACGAGTCGCCTCAGGCCCGAGAGTCGCGTGAGCGAGGGGGTGTTTCTGAGCCCCGTCGAGGTCGCCCCCATGGCGGACCGGAGCGTCGCTTGCTCGGATCGAGGTCGGGCAGTATTGTGCCCCCCCGGCGGGCAGGCCCGTGAGGCCAAAGCCTTGGCGCCACCGCTCCTGGGCCCGAGAGGGCCGAGTGTTTCCCCCGTTCCACGGATCATCCCCCCAGGCCAGGCCTTGAAGTGAGAGAGGAGCAAGCGTGCCCTTGGAGAACCAACTGAGCGAGTGCCTTGGCGACGCTCTCGAGAACCAGGACGTTGCAGGCCTGCGCAAGCAGTACGAAGAGGGCGGCCAGCTTCTGATCATCGAAAACTTCCTGCCTGGGGAAGTTCTGGACGGCGCGCTGGCGGACCTCGACCGTTTGCGCGACCGCGTCAATCGGAACTACGTGCCGCACCAAAAAAAGGGCGGGGCGGTCAGCCGCCATGCGATCGATCAAACCGGGAAAATGATTGGTGGTCTGTACCGTTCCCCGGCCCTGCGCAAATTCCTTGAGCAGATCAGTGGGGCCCGCCTGCTCGATTGCTCGCCCAGTGACCCGCACACCTATGCACTCTATCTGTATACCGAACCGGGCGACCATATTAGCTGGCACTACGACACCTCTTTTTATCGCGGGCGTCGCTTCACTCTTCTTTTGGCCCTGATCGGCAACGAGAGTTGTCGGTTCGAGTGCGAGACCAATCGGCGGGATAAAACGAAGACCACCGAGTCCCGGGCGTATTCGCTCAAGCCGGGGTCGCTGGCCTTCTTCGACGGTGATGGCTTATGGCACCGAGTAACAAAAATGGCCGAAGGCGACACTGAACGCGTGGTCATCACGATGGAGTTCGTGACGGATCAGTCCATGCATCCGTGGCGAAGGCTGGTCTCCAACGTCAAGGACGCGGTGGCTTATTTCGGTCTCCGGGAAGTGTTCGGCGGAAAGCCGGCCTCCTAGCGCCCCCTTGTACCGGTTCCGGGCCTGACCGAGGCCTTTCTGGGCACCCGGTGGACTTCAGTCGGGAAGGTGGGCCCTTGGGCCCAGCGCGCTTAGGGTTTGTTCCCGCACGTCCTGCATCAGGCGCGGGAAGTCGTCCTGGGTAATGGTGAAGCCGATCTCCTCGAAGATCGGTTGCTCGGCGGGAAAGCCGTGAGGCGTGATTTCAAGGGTGGCGAAATCACTGAAATGGTAAGCGCCCAGGGCCTCGGGAATACGGAAGACGATGGGTTGGGGATTTGTGCCGCATTCTTTTCCGAGGTCGCTCCTGAGTTCGGGGGAAGCCAGGCGATCGGGTAGGAGCCAGGCCTCCAATGTCGTGTCGGTTTGAAGGTAACGACGGCGGACAAGGGCGTTGTCCGGAAGCCTGGCTTGGGAATCCCACCAGGTCTGGTCGACTGCACGGACGGCCCGCTCGCCGAGTTCGGCGGAGACGGGTTCGAGTTGCTCGAATGCAATTTGGATCAGCTGATCGACTTGCTGGTTGTAGACTTTCTCGCTGGCGAGTATGTCCTCGATGCTCGATCCCGAGAGCAGGGCAATTCCGATGGCGTTGGAGATTGGATCCTCGGGCGAGAAGCCCGACAGGAACTCGGGGTAGAGATTGACGAGGGACCAGCCATACCATTGGGCAATTTCGTGCCACACGGAGCCCTGGTAGGCGAGCCACTGGGCAATCGCCACGACCACATCTTCCCGCCCGTACTCCTCGATCAACTCGGGGGGAATGGGTTTCAGAATCAGGCGGCGCTCGGCGCCTTCGGGGGTCAGGTCCACCGCGGTTCCGGTCGTCAGGTTGCGGTCGATCTGGGAGATGAAAAAGGCGACCCAGTCGACCTGCTCCCGGATGTGGGCGGTGTCGAGGAAGCCCGCGCGGCAGGTGTAGACGAGGCCGTTGGCCTCGCCCCACGGAAAGGCGTTCTCCCGTTCGTCATCGATGGCGGCGGTGGCGCCGTCGTACCGGTGGGGGCCGAGGTCCTTGGGATCGAGAACCCGCCCGACCTTGAGCCAGGGAATGGTCATCTGTCCGAGTCGGACACGGAGGTCGGTCCCGAAGGCGCAGCAGAAGCGGAACTTCTTGCGGCCGGGGATGTCGGGGATCTGGGCCTCAGGGGCCAGCGCCACGGCGGGGGCCCCCGCCATTTTTGCCTGTAACCACTCGGCGGGTGGCGGTGCCAGCGGCGCGTCCCCATGCCACTTTCCTGGGCCTATACAGCCTGCAAGGGCGGCGATCAGGCACAGCAGGGCTAGGGGAGCAATTTTCAACATGGCGGGAGAGTAGCCGGTCTGCTTTCTGACGGAAGTGTCACTCAAAGCGTGCGTCCCCGTGGGCGACCCTTTTGGGGCCTTTTCGAGCGAGTTTGCGTTTCCCCTGCGCCCCGTACAGCAAGCCGAATCTCTGGGTGAGGCGACTACTGGACTTGGATCAGGATCTTTTCGGAGATCACTGCGGGGTCGTGGGGGATATGCCGCTCGTCGCCCAGGATCAGTTGCAGGCTGTGTTCGCCCGGGGGCAGTTCGATGATCGCCTCGGTCTGCCCGCCACCGTAGTGGCGGTGCTGGGCATCGTTGGGAATGGGCAGGCTCAGGGCCGGCAAATCTGTGTCGATCAGCAGATGATGGTGCCCGGTGCCCGCCTTATCGATACCGGCGGGTGCGATCCCCATTCCCTGGAGTCCGAAGCGCACGATGACCGGGCTCGTGACCACTGCGCCCTGGACGGGAGAAATCAGATAGGTCCGGCTCTCAGCCGGGGATTCCTTTCGCTCGAGGTCGGTGTCGGCCACTGCCGGGGAGGTTGGGGCCGAGAGCATGGCCACCAGTCCGAGCACGAAAGCGGGGGCCCATGGCCCAAGTCGGTACAGCATTTTTCCCCTTTCTTTAGGGACCGGCCCTTCAGGCGTAAACGGCCCGGGTTAGCCAGTCCGCGACGAGAGCGGGTTTTTCCTCGCCTTCAATCTCCACGGTCATTGTACGGGTCTGCTGGATGGCGTTCCCCTTGAGTTCGACCTTGGAGAGGAGGCTGTGAACTCGGATCCGACTGCCTGCCTTGACGGGGTTGATGAAGCGAATTTTCTCAAAGCCGTAGTTGATGCCCATCATCAAGCCCGTAAGCCGAGCCGGGTTCGGATTCTCGGGATTGGCCGAGGCGGAGAGATGGGTCAGCATCGAAAGGGTCAGGAAGCCGTGGGCGATGGTGGCGCCGAACGGGCCCTGCTTGGCGCGCTCGGGGTCGATGTGGATGAACTGGTGGTCGAGGGTGACATCGGCGAATTGATTGATGATCTCCTGGCTCACCTCCATCCAATCGCCGGTCGCCGACTCCTTTCCCTCGACCTCCCTGAAGAGCGCGAAGGCATTTTCTACATTTTCGGACATGCTGGGTTTTCCTTTCAGATCGGCGTTGAACACGAAACGTTCGTTTGCGCTCAACGGTTGACCGGCCGTGTCTATTGGAGTTCGTCTACGTAAATGATTTGCGGCGGGCCAGCGAGCAGTCCGGCGAATGCAGCGCTCTTGGCGGCAAGGTTCTTGCCGTGGATTGCGAAAGCCTCATCATTTTCGTACTTCTCATAGAAAGTGAATGTTGCGGGGTCCTCTTTATGTTGATGAGGGATGTAGGCCAACGTTCCGCTTTCGTTTGCGAGAGTTTCTGCCGCGAGGTCTCTTAGGAACCCGCGCGCTTCTTCGATCTTGTCTTCCTTGACCTTGATTGTGGCGATGACGCTCGGCATGATTTTCTCCTTTTTAGAGATGTCGTTGATCCTGTCCCCTGATCCGCAATGCGCTTGGGAATGCGCTTGGGAATCTACGGTTTCAAGACGATGAGGATAGTGGTTTTTGAGGGCGCTTGGTGCGGACCTCCCGGGCCCCGGGCCCCGACGAACGGCCGAGGCCAAAACTCTCTCGTAAGAGCCATTCCCGCCGAAGGGTTTTCCCAGGGACGGCCGTTGGAGCGAGGTCGGCCCAAGTTTTTCCTAGAGGGGCCCGAGCTTCGCCCCAGCCAGATCCACGCCCAGCAACGGCACACAGTGCTGAGTGGGTAACGCGGACGAGGGACAGGGGATCACGGGAGGGGATAGCAGGAGGGGATAGCGGGAGGGGATAGCAGGAGGGGATAGCAGGAGGGGATAGCAGGAGTGAATAGCGGCTCGGCGTGTGGCTCCCCGGGTAGGACTTGAACCTACGACAAGGCGGTTAACAGCCGCCTGCTCTACCAGCTGAGCTACCGGGGAATGCACATGAGAATTGGCGCCGGAGTCTATAGAGTGGATCTGGAAGCGCAAGAGCGACGGATCATGACACTCGCTCGAGGGGACGCTTTCCCGCTCTCCTTTGTTCGGTGGATTCAGTCAAAGCGGATCTCCAGGATCTCGAACTCGCGGATGCCCCCGGGCGCCTTGACGCTCGCCTCGTCCCCCACCCCCTTGCTCATGAGAGCCTGTGCGACGGGTGCAGTCACCGAGATCATTCCTTCCTTTGGGTTGGCCTCGTCCTCACCCACTATGCGGTAGGTGACAACTTCATCGCTCTCGGAGTCGGCGAGGACAACCGTTGCGCCGAATTGAACCTTGTCCCAAGGACCTTGGGGCGTTTCAATGATCTGTGCGCGGGCCAGCTTGTCTTCGGTGGAGGCGATTTTGCCGGCGATATGGCTCTGTTTTTCCTTCGCGGCGTGATACTCGGCATTTTCAGAGAGGTCGCCATGGGCAATGGCCTCTTCGATGTCTCTGACATTTTCCGGGCGTTCCTCGGTCTTCAATCGGTTGAGCTCTCGCTTCAACGATTCATAGCTCGCACGGGTCATCGGTACGCGATCTGCCATGGTCTCCTGCCTACAGCCCCGAGATCCTGACCATCGAGGATGTGGGGTAAATAATCTGTCGGCGGTTTGCTCTCGCAACCTGAATACTCTCCGCCGGCGCATCATGTGTCATCGGGGAATTTTGCACGAAAATTTACTTTTGGGGAGGGGTTGGTCAACTCAGAGGTTCCGAAATCCATGTCTTGAATAAAATGAGGGGAAAAGGTCCCTCTAAATTCCCTCTTTTCGAGATCGGCTTGGCGCCTGAGCGCCAAGCCTCGGCAAAAACGCTATCCCCGTGCTGGGCAAGGGCGATCACGGGGCCCAAAGAGGGATTCAGCATGGGAGAGGCAGGGGACGAAGAACTCGGGACTCCCCATGAGCCAGTGCCCGGGGCTCACCTTGTCCGGGTCGGCTTGTACTTTTACGCGGTGGTTATGGCGGCGGCGTTGATATGGCGGGTTGGCTTCTACGGAGAGCCGATCTTTTTTGCAACCGCCGTCGATCGCGCGGTCGGCGCTAGTCCCGTCCAGGATCTGGCTCTTGGCCTCCTGGTCGGTGCCGCGATCGTGATCGTCTCGTTTTTGTCGGTGGTCTACACCGACTGGGGAAGCGCCCTTGCTCGGGAAATGGCGGCGACTATTGGGCCGCTGGGTACCCCCAATGCGCTACTGCTGGCATTTGCAAGCGGCCTCGCCGAGGAGATGTTCTTCCGCGGTGCGCTTCAGCCCAGGGTTGGCCTGGTCGCGGCGAGCCTTCTTTTTGCGTGTGTTCACTTTATTCCCCGACGTGCGCTCCTGCCTTGGACTGCTTTTGCAGGCATCGCGGGCTTCGTCTTGGGTGGCCTTTTTGCGTGGACGGGCAACCTCATCGCGCCGGTGACAGCTCACATCTTGATCAATGCCGTGAACCTACCTCTCCTTGAGCACCGTTTTGCGCGGGGGACTGATTCGCCCTGATCAGCGGAGGCGGTCGTCAAGGGGGAGCCTCCAGGGGGCCGCGGGGGTCTCAGGAGTCTCGGGGGTCGATGAGGGCGATGACGTCTATCTCCACCGCGGCGCCCAGGGGAAGCGCGGCCACTTGGACCGTGGATCGGGCCGGAGCTGGGTCGCCATCGAAATAGCGTCCGTAGACGGCATTGACTCTCGAAAAAAGAGAAAGGTCTGTCAGGTACACCGTGGTCCGCACAACTCGTCCCAGGGAACTGCCGCCTTCTTCGAGGACAGCGGCCAGGTTCGCAATGACCTGCTCGGTCTGGGCCTCGATCTCGCCGTTGACGATCGTTTCCGACCTGGGGTCGATGGGGATTTGCCCAGACGAAAAGAGCCAAGGGCCATGGCTTACCCCCTGGGAGTAGGGCCCCACCGGCTTAGGAGCACGCTCGCTCCGGACCTCTGCCAGCGTTGAATCAGGCGTCTTCGAGGTCAAGCTTTTCTTCGAGGCTACGAAGCAGGTAACCGACGAGCATCAAGTTCGGCAACTGGCCTCGGAGCGGTCTGGAGACGATTTCTCCCGGCGCGAAATCAGTCGAGTACTCAATGAAAAAGTTGAGAGTATCAATAGGAACGTTGGCCGCGATCACTTCGTTAATTTTCTGAGTGTCCAAGTCGTCGAAGATTTCAGCAAATTCCCATGCCATTTCTTCAAGTGTCATATTTTCCTCGGTTCCCTTGTTGGGATTCGCTGTGCTCAAGTTACTCTTGACCTGACTGATCACCTGACACTTCACTGACACTTTTTGAATTTAGAACCCAATTCTGTGTAACTGTTTGGTGTCGTTGCGCGTGTCGTAGCCCTAGCTGTTCGGCCTATCGAAAAGTAAGAACTGTCTGCGAATCTCATTCCTTTTTATCACTAGGTTGCGGCTGGGGAGCCGTTTGCGGAGGAGCTGCGGAGGAGCTGAGGAGGAGCTGAGGAGGAACTGATGAGTGCTTGAATAGGATTCTGACAGCGCTGAGTTCCGCTGTCAACGTAGCTATATGGTGCGAATGAAATTCAGCTTCATACTCTCTTCATGATTATTGTCGAGTTGATTTCGGACCAAGGGTAATTCTGTGCGCCGTTCGGAAGAGGGAAGTAAGAGCCGGTAGGCATTATTCCCAATCGATCGGGACGCTGAGGGACGGAGTTGCCGGTTGGATGCGTAGGCCACTCAGGGGCTCGTCCTGGCGGGAAACTTTTTTCGGAGATATTAAAAAAAAGTCATAACGAGCGTGATAAATAGGTAATAAGTGGTCGGGGCGACTGGATTCGAACCAGCGACCTCTTCGTCCCGAACGAAGCGCGCTACCAAGCTGCGCCACGCCCCGACTGGCGCCGGAGTATGACGCCTTCCGGGTATCCTCTCAACCGCGGAGGGCTGAACTGCGCCAGAGAGGGCACGAAAGTCCCTTGTTGGGTCCTTTGGGCCGGTCGATGGGCGCTTTCGACTAGAATTCTGCCATCTCGATTAAAGGGGAGGGTCTATTGGCGGCATATTCCGTAATAGCCGTGGTTTCGGGCATCGTCCTGGGATCACTCGCCTCGCTGGTGTTGGCCTACAGGCCCCAATGGGTCGTGCTTCACCCGCGCGGGATTCTGATGCTTGTAGCCGTCCTGACGGTCCTGGCCGGCCAGGCGCTCCTTGATTTGAATCCCCCCGGCCTCCGGATTCGCATCGATCCCTCCAGTGAGTCCCTGCTCGCCTTGGGGGATCCCGTGGCTGAACTCTATCGGGAGGCTGTCCGCGATTTTGGCCATGACGAAATCTATGCGGTGGCCCTGGAGTGCCCCGAGGTTTTTCACACCGACTGCCTGAGTTCTCTCGAACGCGTGTCAAACCGGGTGGCTCATCTCGAAGGGGTTCGGAGTGTGTCGAGCCTTGTCGATGCGACTTCTCTTCGTTGGGTCGAGTCTGAAGAATGGATTGAAATCAAGCCCTTCATCGAAAGTGTTCCCGAAGATCGGGCGATTTTGCGGGAACTTCGGCACCGCGCCTTGAATGATGTCGTCTATCGCCGGACGCTCGTGGCCGAGGATGCCAAGGCGGCCGCTCTTAATATCGGTTTCCAAGAGATGGATGATGCGTTTTTTCTGGCGTCTGGGCTCGACGACTCGATCACGGGAATTCTCGCTGGAGAAGTTGAACCCCAACAGAGCTATCACGTAGCGGGCCGGCCTCATACCAAGGTCCATGTCTACAACGGAATCGTTCGCGACCTCTGGCTCCTGATTCCCCTCGCCATCGTTTTGATGGGCATCGTGCTGTGGGCTTTCTTCAGAACTCTGCGGGGCGTTGTACTTCCGTTGGGGACGGCACTGGCTGCGAACATTTGGACATTTGGGGCGATGGCCGAGTTGGGGGAGTCTCTCACGCTTTTGTCGGGCATGTTGGGCCCCCTGCTACTGGCCATTGGGAGCGTCTACGGCGTGCACGTCGTGGCGCGCTATGACGAGGAGGCAAGGGAAGCGCCGAATCCCGCCCGGGCGGCGCTTGTTTCCCTGGAGCAGGTCCGGCTTCCCGCCCTGATCGCGAGTTTGACTACCGTCATTGGCTTTGCGGCGCTCCTCATCACCGACGTGCCCGCAGTCTTTCAACTCGGCTTGTTCGCCATGCTGGGCATCGTGGCCAGTACCCTGATCGCGCTCGTCGGCATTCCAGCCGCCCTGGCGATTTTTCCGCTTCCTGTGTATGGCCCTGGGGTCAAAGGGCAGGGGGGGCAGGGGCCCTCGGGCGGCTTAGACGTGGGATTGGCGAAGCTGGCGCGTTTGGTCGGGCGACATTCGGCTCTTGCCCTTGGGGTCTGGGTAGCGCTTGGGCTGGGTGCAGTCGCTCTTCTCCCCCACATCGAGGTGGACACCGACTATCTCTCCTACTTTGCCCCGGACGACCCGCTCCGTCAGGATTTTGAAGCCGTCAACCGATTGCTTGCGGGTGTCGTGCCGATCTACGTCGTGATCGATGGCGATGGTCCGGGGAGTTTTCGTGACCCGGACCTGGTTCGCGCCGTCGACGCCCTGGAGGATCGATTGAGCGTCGTGCCGGGAGTGAGCCGGACCCTCTCTTTCAATGACATGCTGGGCCGACTGAATCGCGCGTTTCATGCCGATGAACCCGAAGCAGAGCGCGTTCCCGACTCGCGAGCGGCGATCACAGAGTTGCTCTTCATGCTGCCCAAAGATGACCTGACGCCTTTCCTGACGGTCGACCACAGTCGTGCCAACGTGATCGTCCGAACCGGCGCCGTGGGGTCATCGGCGATTCTCGAATTGGAGCGAAAACTGCAGGAAGTTCTGGATAGCCATCCGTTACCCCGAGGTGCCCAGGCGAGAATCACGGGAAACGCGATTCTGCTCGCTCATAGCGCCGACGCCATCACCCGGGCTCAGCCGCGCAGCGTGGGTCTCGCGGCAGTGGCCATCTTCGGACTGATCACTTTGGCGCTTCGTTCGCCTGGGCTCGGCTTCGTCGCGATGATCCCCAACCTCGTGCCAGTCCTGCTCTTCTTCGGACTCCTGGGAGCGGGCCTCGCGCCCCTTTCACTCCCGGTTAGTTTGATCGGAAGCATGGCCCTGGGCATTGCGATTGATGACAGCGCCCACTTTCTGGTTCGCTACACGCGCGAACGCAGGCGGGGCGGGGATCCCATTGAGGCTGCGATGCTGTGCAGCCGGCACGTGGGACGACCCATTGTAATTACCTCGGTGATGCTCTGCCTTGGCTTCTTGGTTGTCACCGCCTCCCGCTTTGCCACGTTACAGGAATTCGGTTTCCTCTCGGCGCTCACCATGGGGGTGTGCTTGGCGACGGATTTGATTCTGCTGCCAGCTGTACTGACGCGTTTTCGGGTATGAGGATGGTCGCTTGCGTGATCGGTTTAGGCTGAGGCGCATCGGTGGTCAGCCGAGCCCCGACCGCTGGCGCAGTGCATCCATGGCCGCCTTGTAGTCATCGGTGCCGAAGACGGCGGTGCCAGCGACGAACGCGTTGGCACCGGCCTGAGCGGCTTCGCCGATGGTGTCCGCGGTGATCCCGCCGTCCACTTCGACATCGACATCCAGGTCTCGCTCCTGAATCCAGCCCCGGATTTGTTTGACCGCCGAGAGAGCACTGCGAATGAATTTCTGGCCGCCAAAGCCCGGGTTGACGGTCATCACGAGGACCTGGTCAACTTCTGCGAGAATCGGCTCTACGGTGCTCGCCGGGGTCGCGGGGTTGATCACCGCGCAGGCTCGAACGCCCGCCTCTTTAATCGTTTGGATGCTCCTGTGCAGGTGGGGGCACGCCTCGACGTGTACTCCGATGGTGTCTGCTCCCGCCGAGGCAAAGTCACCGACGTAGCGGTCGGGGGTTTCAATCATCAAGTGGACATCCAGGGGGAGATCCGTGCAGCGCCGAACCGCCTCCACGATGCCCGGGCCGATGGTGAGATTCGGGACAAAGTGACCGTCCATGACATCGATGTGGATCCAGTCAGCGCCGGCGGCTTCGACGGCCCGGATTTCCTCGCCGAGTCGGGAGAAGTCCGAGGCCAGGATCGAGGGTGCGATTCGTAGTGTCGGCATCGCTCAGTTCTTCCTCTCCAACCGCGCGGCGAAGAAACCGTCGCTGTCATTGATATGGGGATAGCAGCGCATGAATCCCTTCTCGTCCAGCACTGGGGCCAGCGCCGGGGGAAGAAATTCGGGAGCGAGCAATCGAAAATCCGGGTGCGCATCCAGGAATCCCTCGACGACGTCCTCGTTCTCCTCGCTGAGCACAGTGCACGTACTGTAGACGAGGCTTCCGCCCGGCGATACGACCTGGGCCGCGCGCTCGAGGAGGGTCAACTGGACGGTTCCCAATTTGGCCGGGTCCACCGGGCGCACGCGCCAGCGCGCGTCGGGGTTGCGCCGGAGAGCTCCCAGGCCCGAGCAGGGGGCATCGACGAGTACGCGGTGGAATCGGGCTCCTTGGGTCGGTGCCGATTCACCCGCCGCCCCGGGAAGGTCTTCCAGGGAGAGGGTGGAATCCCGGGCCAGGGTGCTGACGCCCCGGAGTCCGAGTCGACGCGCGGCCTGGGCGACCAAGCCAAGGCGCCCCGCGTGCCGGTCGAGGGCGAGTACGCTGCCCAGCTCCGAGAGTTGCTCGGCGATGGCGGTGGTTTTGGTGCCCGGCGCGGCACAAACATCGAGAACCCGGTGGTGGGGCTCAACGCCCAGCAGGTCCACCACGGTCTGGGAGGCCTCATCCTGCACCGTATAGTGGCCATCGCGAAAGAGCGGATCCCGGCCCGCGTCTCCGCTCCGTCCGAGCACGATCCCCCGGGAGGCGAGGGTACAGGGTCGGGCGTCGGGGAAATCCGCACGGATTCGAGCGAGGAGTTCATCGGGGGAATTGCGCTGGGGATTGACCCGGATGGTATGCGGCGGGGGCCGGTTGTTGGCCTTGGCCAACTCCGGTGCCGCCTCTCCGTAGTCGGCGAACCAGCGCTCGGCGATCCATCGCGGGACGGAGAGCGCATGCTCGAGATGGCCCAAGGGGTCGTCCGCCCATCCGGGGAAGACGACAGTCTCGCGCTCTCGGGCTATCCGCCGCAGGGTCGCATTGACGAGCCCGGTCGCCCGTTCGGCACCGAGTGCCCGGACGCATCGCACGGCCTCATCGACGGCGGCGGTATCGGGGATTCGGTCCGAGAAGTGTATCTGATAGGCCCCCATGCGGAGAGTGGTCAGCACCAGGGGCTCGAGGGTGTCGAGCTTTCGCGCCAAGGCTCCGGCCAAGATGAAGTCGATGCGCCCACGCCAGCGCAGAGTGCCGTAGACCAGGTCGGTGGTCAGGCGTCGGTCGGCGCCCGCCATGTTGCTCTGGGCCAGAGTGTGGTGCAGCGCTATGTCCGCATAGGCGCGGGCGCGCTCGACGCGCTCAAGGACGCGCAATGCGGCCAGGCGAGCCACGGTGGGCCCGCTCCCGCGTCTTCGGGCGCTGCCTTCGTGGCCGCCCTCATTGCCGTTGCGCGCGCGGCCGGCGCCGGGACGTGTACGTCGCTCGGTCATGGGAAATCTTTCCCTGAAGCGCGCCCGTCCAGCAGGAGGCCTCCACTGAGGGGGTGACCGCGGAGAAAAGCGGCGGGCGTCATCACTTTGCCCCCAGAACGTTGCACTTCCAGAGGAACAAGCCATCCGTCCGCGGTTCCGATTCGCAGGGGCGGGGCGTCGGGGTCGTCGGCCAGGCGGAGTTCTCCAGGCCGGGGGGACTCGTCGTGTCCTTGGATGGTGGAAGCGGGACCGGTGTAGGGCTTCGCCCGAAGAATACGCAATTCACCAGCCCCTTGTTCGGGGAGCCGGGTGAAGGCACCCGGCTTGGGCGCCATGGCGTTGATTCGGCGCACGCAAGTGGCGGTGTTCTGGTTCCAATCGATTTGGCCGTCGGCTCGTGAAAGCTTCGGAGCGACGCTCGCCCGGGCGTGGTCCTGCTCGGTCCATTGAACCACCTCCCCGGCAATGGCATTGATCGCTTCGAGGAGCAGCCGTGCCGCGAGCTCCGAGAGCCTGAGGGTCAACTCCCCGGTGGTCTCCTCGTCGCCGATTTCCACAGGCCGCGAAAGAGCCACCGGGCCAGCATCCATCGCCTTTTCTACGCGCATCACCGATACGCCCGTGTATTTTTCGCCGTCGAGGATCGCCTGGGCGATGGGAGAGGCGCCGCGATATTTGGGGAGCAAGCTCGCGTGTCCGTTGATGAGATAACCCAGTCGGGGCAGGGTGCGCACCGGCTTGGGGATGAATTGGCCGTACGCGACGACAACGCCAAGATCGGGCTGATATTGCCGAAGGTCTTCAATGGCTTCGAGTTCTCCTACCGTTTCGTAGCGGAGCAAGGGGATCCCGGCTGAGAGTGCTCGTTCGCTGATGGGTGAGGGCGAAGACTTGCGCCCGCGGCCTCGGCCCCGATCGGGCTGGCTCACCACCGCCACCACCTCGTGCCGACTCGCGAGCAAGCCGTCCAGGGTGGGGAGAGCGACCTGGGGAGTTCCGAAGAAGGCAATTCGAAGCGCGGGGGAAGCCAGAGTTCTATTCCCCGTCCGTTTCGGTGAGTAGCTTCTTGCGTTTCTTGACGTAGAGACCACGTTTCAGTCGGCTGATATGGTCGATGAAGAGTTTCCCCTCGAGGTGGTCGAACTCGTGTTGAAGGCAGACCGCGCGCAGGCCTTCGGCCTCTTCGACGATTTCCTTACCATCGAGATCCGTAGCCCGAATCGTGACCCGGGCGAAGCGTTCGACGTCGGCGGTGTAGTCGGGCACCGAGAGGCAACCCTCTTCCCAGATAATTTTCCCTTCGGTGTGGATGAACTCGGGGTTGATTATCACCTGGGGACAGCGCTCGGCATCCTCTTCGCTCCACTCGGTGTCGATCACGAAGAGCCGAATGGCCTCGCCGACCTGGGGGGCCGCGAGACCAATGCCGGGCTCGTCGTACATGACTTCGAGCATGTCCCGGGTGAGTTCACGGATCGCGTCGGTGATCTCGCCCACCGGCTGGGAAATCATTTTGAGCCGTGGATCGGGAAATTGAAGGACTTCTCGCAGGGCCATGGGATCCCAGTCTCAAGCCGGGCTTGCCCGGGTTGGTTGTAACCGTTCAGGAGACGAGGCGTGAGCTTCTAAGTTCTTGTCCTGATTGACTTTTATCTTTATAGCATATCCATGGGATTGACATCCACCGAGACCTGGATGCCGCGATCGACGTGGCGACCGAGTTGGGCAAGGTGCTGGGAGACCGCTCGTACCCGATCGCGATCGCTCCCCTTGATGACGATCTGCTGGCGATGCCGCCCGCGCAGACGGGGGAATGCCGCGGGGACCGGGCCGAGGACTTCGCACGCCGCCGGCGCATTCGAGGGCGCATCCGGGACAACCGGAGAGAGCTTCTCGCGCGCCCCGGAGGCCAGGATTTCCGCCGCCCGCTGGGTGTGTTCGAGATCTTCGCCGGAAACGATGATCTGGCTGATGCGTCCGAAAGGCGGGTAGCCCAGGGCGGCTCGGTGGCCGAGTTCCTCGCGGTAGAAGGTTTCGTAATCATGTTGGCGGACGGGCCGAATCGCGTAATGGTCGGGCAGGAAACTCTGCAGGACGACGCGCCCGGGGGCCTGGGCTCGGCCCGCGCGCCCCGCGACCTGGGTGAGGACCTGAAAGCAGCGCTCGGCAGCCCGGAAATCCGGCATGTGGAGGCCGAGGTCGGCGGCCACCACGCCCACCAACCGAACCCCGGGAAAGTCGTGGCCCTTGGCGATCATTTGGGTTCCCACCACGATGTCGATTTCGCCCGCGGCCAGACCCTCGAGCACTGCCCGCACGTGGCCCCTGCGCTGGGCACTGTCCCGGTCCAGGCGCGCCGTGCGAGCCGCGGGCAGGAAGGCCCGGATTTCTTCTTCGAGGCGTTCGGTGCCGGTGCCGAGCAGGGCCGTATCGGTGTTTCCGCACTGGCCGCATTTTTCGGGCGGGGGTTTGAGAAATTCGCAGTAGTGGCAACGCAAGCAGTGTTCGGAGGCGTGGTAGACCAGGGCGACATCGCAGTGCGGGCAGTGTTCGGCGAAGCCGCAGTCGAAACAGAAGATTCGAGTGGAAAAGCCGCGCCGATTCAGGAAGAGGATGCTTTGGGCCCCCTCGGCCAGGGTTTCCTGCATGGCTAGGCGCAAGGCCTTGGAGAGGATCAGCTTGCGGCCTCGAGGGGTTCGGCGTCGTTCCTCTTCGAGGTCGACGATTTTCACCGCCGGCAGGGGACGGCCGCCGATGCGTCGATCCAGAACGACGCGCTCAATTTCACCCTGGTCGGCGCGGTAGCGGTTTTCCAGGGCTGGGGTCGCGGAGCCCAGGATAACCGGGCACCGGGAGAGTTCGGAAAGCTTTTCGGCGAGTCGTCCCGCGTGGTAGCGGAACCCCTGCTCATTCTTGTAGGCCGAGTCGTGTTCTTCGTCGATGACGATGATCCCAATATCGCTGAGGGGTGCGAAGAGCGCGCTGCGTGCGCCCACGGCAATGGCGGTGTCCCCCGCGCGAAGGCGCTGCCATTGTTCCAGGCGCTCGCCGGGCTGAAGGCCGCTATGAAGTACCGCCAGGTCGTCTCCGAAGCGCCCTCGGAGTCGCGCCACGATCTGATGGGTGAGTGAGATCTCGGGCACCAGGACCAGCGCCTGACGCCCCGCTTCCAGCGCGGTGGCCACCGCGCGCAGATAAATTTCGGTCTTGCCGCTGCCGGTCACGCCGTGCAGGAGAAAGGTCTTGCTGCGGCTTTCCCGGATGCACTGGGTGACGGGCTCAAGCACCCGGACCTGATCTTCGGTGAGGGGGAGGGGGGAGTCTCGGGGCACAGGGGGTCCAAGGACGTTGCGCGGCGCCTCGCGTTCGAACGTCTCGGCCAGCCCCCGGGCGACCAGCGAACGGAGATGGGCGGGTTGCGCGCCGGTGCGCTCGGTCAATTGCGAAGTGACTGTGGGGCCGTGTTGCTCCAGGGCGCGCAGCAAGTGCGCCTGCTTGGGGGCCCTTGCGAGATCGGTCTCGCAGCAGGCGTCCACGTCGACCCCTGGGCTGACTCGAGCGACTTTTTCCCGGGCGACGCGAGCCGACGGCCCGCGCAGGGCGTCGACTTGGCGGAGCAGTCCGTCTCTCACAAGTTGTTCCAAAACATCCCGCGCGGCAGGGAGTCGCCGGAGCAGTCCCGCGGTTTCGCTGGGCGCCTTGGTGAGCAACTCCAGGACCTGGGCGGGCACGCCCCGAGCCACTCCCCTGCGCCGAGCTTCCTCGCCGAGGGGCGTTAGAGCGAGTTGCTTGATGGCCCGAGGAGAGGAGCCGGCGGGCAACGCGGTGGCCAGGGCCACGCCCGGTGGGCACAGCACTTCCTTGGCGGCCCAGGTCAGCAGGGCGAGCATCTCCTTTGAGAGCACCGGCGTTGGGTCGAGGATCCGTTCGATCTCCTCGCGAATTATTTCGTCGCTGGGGGGGGCATTGGACGGAGAGGAGGGGGACTGCACCGGGGAATTTTCGCCGAGCCCGGTATGCTCGGGCCGGCCCTCGGAGTGCCTCTCGAACGACTCGACGACGACACCCGTGAGCCGCCGGCCGGAAAACGGAACCAGCACGCGCTGACCGGGACCAAGGGCGGCGGTCTCGCTGTCCGGAACCCGGTAGCTGAATAGGGAATCGATGGGGACCGGAAGCGCGACGCGCACGACGCGGCGACTGGGGCGGGCAAAGAGCGATTCGGTCATCGAGGGCAGTATACCGGGATGGACGTCGACAAAGGGGAATCGGTGAGCCGATCGGCCAAAGGAAAGAGAGAGCGGGTGCGGGTGCAGGTCGACGCGTTCGCCAAGCGCCTGATCGTGGACGAGACATTTGCCTCGCTGTATCGCCCGGAGACCCCGGCCACGGGCTGCGTGTGGGATGCCCTGGCGGCTCCACTTCTCGCCCTGCCCCCCCGGCGGCGGCGGCGTGTTCTGCTACTGGGGTTGGGAGGGGGCAGCGTGGCCCGCATCGTTCGCTCCCTGGCCCCCGAGGCCATCGTGGTGGGCGTCGAATTTGATCCCGAGGTGGTCCGCCAGGCCCGGGCGCATTTCGCGCTGGATGAACTCGATCTCGAGATTTGCATCGACGATGCCCTGGCGGTGCTTCGCCGGGAAAAGCGTCGTTTCGATCTGGTGGTCGAGGATGTTTTCATCGGGCGAGGCGACGCGGTCCACAAACCCGATTGGCTCCCCCACCCCGGGCTCGACCTCGCCGCGGGCCTGCTGGCTCCGGGCGGGCTGCTCGTCAGCAATGCCTTGGACGAGGCGTCCTCCATCGCCGGGGCGCTGAATTCGCGCTTTCCCGGTCTGATCCGCATCGAGGTGGAGGACTACGACAATCGGATCTTCGTCGCGGGCCCGGCGACGCTGGACGCTCGGACGCTGCGGGCTGCGGTGGCCGCCGACCCGGTTTTGTCCCCGAGCCTGGGGATTTTGCGTTTCCGGGATTGGCGTCGATTGGGTCGGGGGAGTCGGAACTGAGTTCGCATCGTGCGGCCGGAAGGCCTCGGCGATCGCCCTAGGGGGCGGGCGGGGCCCCGGGATCGGGATCGCGGTAGGGCAGTCCGGAGCGGTAGCCCCGGAGTCGCCGCTCGAGCCCGGAAATACGATCGCTGCGCCCTTGGGCACGTGCAAGGGTCAGGGCTTGGAGCGCGATTTTTGTTGCGGCATCGAAGCGATTCAACTCGGCCAGGGCGGCCGCCTGGGCGTCGAGCGCTTCGATGGCTGGCGGAGAATGCGCGGCCAGCGCGCGCTTCGCGTAGCCCAGGGCCTGCTCACCCTGGCGCAGATGCGGTTGCGGGGTCGTGGCCAGGGCAAAGGCCAGCGCGGCGAGCAATTCGCCATCTCCGGGCGATTGGCGCACGGCGGCGTCGAGAACCGAGATGCGTTCGGGGTATTGCCGGATTCTTCCCAGGGCGGAGGCGAGGTTCTGGCTCGATGCGGGCAGGTTGGCATTCTGCTTGAGGGCCATCCGGTAGTGGGCGATGGCGGGATTGAGGTCGCCCCGAAGCGTATGGGCGTCGCCGATCCCCTGGAGCGCGGAGGCGCTCAAGGGGTCCAGGGCGAGGGCCGCACTAAATTCGGCGAGGGCCCGATCGCCCTGGCCCAGGCCCAGTCGGGCGCTGCCGGCACACAGGTGCGCGATTAGGGGGTTGCTCTGAAGTTGGCGGGCGGTCTTGAGCGGTTCCAGTGCCTGGCGGAAACGGCCCATGCGTACCAGCAGGCAGCCCAGCCCTTGCTGGGCCGCGCCAAAGGCGGGCTGCAAGGCGACGGCGCTCTCAAACTGCTGGAGTGCCTGAACCCATTGCTGGGAGGCCACCAGCGCCCGGGCGAACTCGAGTTGGACCTCGGCATTGGCGGAAAATTGCCGAGCCGCTCGGCCGAGAAGCTTTCTGGCTTCGCCCTCTCGGCCCAGGGCGTTCTGCTCCCGGGCCAGGGCGAGGCGCAGGTAGGGGCTGCCCGGTTTGAGGCGAACGGCTTCTTGGAAATGGGCCAGGGCGATGTCGTGGCGGCTGCGGTCCGAGAGCGGGGCTGCCGCGTGGTGGTCGCCCAGGGCCTTGTGGCCCTCTCCGCGGTTGGCGGCCTGGAAGGCTTCGCGGTTGTCCGGAGGGTTCGTCGCCAGGAAGAGGGCCGCCACCAATCCCGCGCCGCCGTAGACCAGGAGTTCGCTCCAATTCTTCTCCCGCAGAAGCCCGGGCAGGCGGCTGAGTCCGGCGCCTCCGGCCAGTACCAGGAGCGGAAAGATCGGCAGCCGATAGCGGGCGTTGCAGAAGAAGAGCACCACCGAGGCCATATAGAGCACCAGAAAGGTCGCCGGAAGGAACCAGCGCTTCCAGTCCCGGCGCATGGAAAC
>DUCT01000147.1:0-39402 GCA_012959665.1 Myxococcales bacterium
ATTCCCGGGCCCGCCGGGTCTTCGAAACACGCGCAAGTGAGCCAATTTGTGTCACCTCTGCCGCAAATTGTGTCCCCAGGCATAGAGAAGCTGCGTCGGGCCTACCCCCGCCCTGCCGAGTGTGATTGGCGACCCTCTCAAAAAATTCTTCTGTTTCAATGGCTTATCAACCTTTCGGCAGAGCCACCCCAAAATGGCACATCGCTTGCTATAGGAGTTCACTGTGCCGCGATGTTTCTTTGAGTGATCTATCGCAAAAACGAATCGTAGGTCTGGCGCCCGAGCGGGCTACCCCTCCCTTCGCACATTGTGCAAGGAGCTTGCTCGGGCGCTTATGCGTTGGACGCCTCGCCCACTTCAGCTTGTGGACTTGCCAGGGTGCGCCCTCCTCGGCTGAAGGAATGGCGATCGCTCCAGTCCGAAGCAGATGCCCAGGGCCGGGGTATAGTCGGGCCATGCGAGCTCAAAAGGGGAACTTCGAGCATCGGCATGCCTTGCCCAACCTTCTTCCCCGCCCGCGTCGCATTCGCCCGGGCATGGGTCATTTTGATCTCACCGCACCGATGGATCTCTACTTAGACCCCGAGGACCGTCCAGGCAACCAAGCAACCCTCCTTCGTCTACAGACCGGCATCGAGGCGGCTGGGAGAAGTCGGCCGAGAACAACTTCCTCTCCGGCCCGCCTGGGCCCGGGTGGCAAGCGAGCACGGATCGAACTCGTCATCGATTTAGAACTCGATGAGTCTGAGCCGACGGTGAGCGTCTCAGCATCGGGCCGCAGAAGAAAACGACGGGCTCGCCACGACGCCTACCAGCTCTCTGTGACTTTCGAGCGGGTCGAAATTCGCGCCGGCAACCCGGCTGGCCTTCGCTACGGCGTTGAAACGCTGCTGCAACTCATCGAATCCCGGGGCCGAATTCCCTGCTGCCGTATCCAGGACAGCGCCGACCTCGAGCTGCGGGGTCTGATGCTGGACATTTCCCGGGGCAAGGTGCCCACCCGGGAAAGCCTGGAGGAACTGATCGATACCTGCGTCGCCCTCAAACTGAACGTACTCATGCTCTATACCGAGCACACTTTCCGCTTCAAAAAACATCCGGCGATCGGTCGCAATGCCAGTCCCTTGAATGCCCGAACCCTTACCGCCCTGGATGCCTACGCGGCCGAGCGTTTCGTGGACTTGGTTCCCTGCCTGCAATCCCTTGGTCACATGGAACACATACTCAAGCTTCCCGCCTACCAGGCCATGGCGGAGACCGAAAGCGGGTGGACAATCGCCCCCAGCCACCCTCGAAGCCTGCCCTTTCTCAAGGACCTCTACGACGAATACCTTCCTCTCTTTCGCTCGAATTGGTTCAACGCCAATTGCGATGAACCCTGGGATCTGGGCCGAGGGCTCTCGGCAAAGCGCAGTCTGGCATTGGGTGCCGGCGGTCTCTACCTCGAACACGTTCACAAAATCCAGCGGCTCGCCCGGCGTCACGGGAAGCGCATGATGATCTGGGGCGATGTGGTTCATGCCCACCCGCACCGAGTTAAAGAGATCGACCCGAACTTGGTTCTCCTCGATTGGTGGTACGAAAGCAATTTCGATTTCGATCGCGTCAAGATTTTTGCGCGGCACAACATCGACTTTTTGGTCTGCTCGGGAACCTCAAGTTGGAATTCCCTTTTCCCCAGAATCGCAAACAGCCTCGAGAACATCTCAGGGTGGGCCGATGCCGGGCGGAAGCACGGTGCCTTGGGTCTACTCAACACTGATTGGGGCGATCACGGGCACTACAATCTCCAGGGCAATTCCCTCATGGCCTATGCCTGGGGGGCTCAGGAAGCTTGGTCTGGGCCCACGCCACCCAAGGACTTCGACCGCGCATTCTCCCGGCTCTTCTTCGACGACCCCAAGGGTGAGGTGGCCCGCATCTACCGGAGCCTCGGATCCATCCACAATCCGGGTTTCAAGGTCTTCAATGGTTCGCCCCTGCAATATCTCTTCTTCGACAGCGTCGAGAGCGCTTACTTCATCAGCGCTTGCCGACCTTCCCAACTGACGGCCCTTGAGAGACGCTTGGACCGCCTGGGGGCGCGAATCCAGGCGGCGCGACAGCGGGGGGTTCGCGGCCGCCACCATCTCGACGAGATTCTCTACGCCTCGGACGCCTCGGCTTTTGCCGTGCGAAAGGCCGCCGCCGGCCTTGAGTATCTCACCTGGCGAAAGGAGCCTTCCGCCCAGGGCGCACGAGGAAGAAAATTTTTGGCCAGGACTCTTCAGGGTCTGGCCGAAGAGCAAATGGCCCTCGGCCGGAGACTTCGAAAGCTCTGGCTCCTCCGAGCTCAAGAATCAAATCTCGACCAGACCCTCAAGCGCCTGCGGCGCTCCGCGCGACATATGAGAGCCGCCGCAAAACGCCTGGAAACCAACCGTCCCAGCCTCGAACCCGAGCGAAAAAAGATCTCCATCCAGGGCGTTCTGCAGTCCCTTCGAGAGAGCCTGAGCTAATCCCCTTGATCGGAAGCCCCCGGCGCTTTCGGCTTGGCGGGGCTCTTCAAAACTGCGCGCGCGATGCCCGCCAGATAGACCGAACCGGTGCAGCAAAGCAGATCGCCTTCATCGAGCCCTGCTCGAGCGGTGGCGACCGCAGCGTGCGGGTCATCGACCCTTTTCACCTCGCACCCCGGCGCGATCTTGGCGCATAGCGATGCCAGCTTCTCGGGCTCCATGGAACGATTGGGCTCGGCTCGGGTTACCCACGCAACGTGGACACCTTCGAGCAACTTCCCGAGGATCACTTGCGAGGCCTTGTCGCGAGAAATCGAGAGCACGAGAACCCTGCGTCGTGCCGGTATCTCATCCATAGCCTCGCAAACCGACGATGCCGATTTTGGAGTATGCGCCGAATCCACCAGGAGCCATGGACGCTTTCCCAAGAGTTCAAGCCGACCGGGTAGCGAGGCCTCCGCCAAACCCCGGCGCGCCGCAGAAACGAGCTCCCCGTCGGACCAACAGCCCAGTCTTCGCAACGCGGCCAGGGCGATCGACGCGTTGTCGATCTGGTGGTGACCAATAACGGACATACCCGCCGCGAGTTCGAAACCGTCGGCCTCACGGTAGACGAAGGCCTGGTGAGCGGCTTCGGGAATCCCCCAGGCAGCCCATTCCGAAGGAGCGAGCCGAGTCGCCCGGGCATCTTTCTCCACTCGGAAGAGTGGTGCAGCCAGCGCCTCGGCCCTGGATGCCACGACCGTACCGGCCTCTTCGACGAGAGGGCCCATGACGCACGGGACTCCCGGCTTGATGATTCCCGCTTTCTCCCCCGCAATCGCGGCCAGGGTGTCGCCGAGTTTGTCCGTGTGTTCGAGTTCGATCTGGGTAATACACGTCACCGCAGGTTCTACGGCATTGGTGGAATCCAGTCGACCGCCAAGCCCCACCTCCAGCAGCACATGGGACACCTGGGCCCTGGCAAAGAGGAGCAGGGCCGTGGCGGTTGTCGCGTCGAAGAAGGTCGGTGCATTTTCTGGATCTTCGGCCCGAAGCGCTTCCACCTGGGGCCGGACGCATTCCACCGCCTCGGCCAGGAGATCGTCCCCTGTCGAGGAGCCATCGATGCGGAAGCGCTCGCTCCAATTTTCGAGGTGGGGCGATGTGAAGGTTCCCACTCGCTCTCCGCCGGCCATGAGAATCGCTTCCGCCAGCAGGCAGGTCGAACCCTTGCCCTTCGACCCGGCGACGTGAATGATCGAAAGAGAACGCTGGGGGTTGTCCAGTCGCGCCAAGAGGCGACGAATGGGAACTAGGTCGAACCGCGCACTCGCGTAACTCGATGCCCGCTCGAAGTTGATCAGGCTCTCGAGCCAGGCGCTCGCCTCCTGGACGTTGCCGATCCTTGCGCTCACACTGCCCCCGACCCCCATCTTCCCCTTGATCAATCTCGCGAGGCGTACACCACAGAATGACTCAGCTGTGCACAAATGACGAAGGCGGCCCATATGGACCGCCTTCTGCAGATCTCAACTCCCACCCGAACAGCCGTTACTGGAGCAGATAGCGCTGACTGTCCCGATACTTCTTCACCGCCTGACTAGTGGTCTCTATGGCCGGGAAGAAGTACTTCACCGCGTGCCCACATTCCTGGCACACCTTGTAACAAAACTTGAAGCCCTCGACCTCGCGAACGCTACCGACGCTGATTCTGTTTTTGTCGGTGCAACAACGCGCGGGACGTGGCGGCGAAACAATCCGTCGGGGGTAGTCATTCTTGGGCGTCTCATCGGTCGAGTACTCAATGATATTCTGCGTTAGCCGGTGTGATCGCTCTTCTGAATTCTTTTTTCTAATATTGCTACCAATTCGTCTCAAGTCTTGCCCCCTCACTCATATTCTGATGATGCGTAGCCGGGCGCTTGCCTCAGCTCGTTCAACAGAGAAGAATAATCTTCGAAAGGCGCCGTACACGGCGGGCCTGCGGCATAAAGCAAACGGCCTCTCCCACCTTGTCCTTCTCTCCGCCCCTCGAAACTTGCTTTGTTCTCCGAACCTCCTATCGATTTTTTGCCCGCGGCACTGGCTGTTGAAGCTGATTCCGGAAGTTCCATCAAGATCGAACTCCGGGTCCCGTACGAGTCCCCTACATGAACACAAACATCATCAAGGGGTGAATCCTTGGCGCCGTGCGAGCGACACAGACCGGCAAGTTCGTCCACGACTTCCGCAACGGGAAGTCCTGCGATTTTATTGGCCTGTTCACGGACCCAATCAACCTTGGATGTCACTCCTTTCCCCGGACCCGCTTCGAGCGGATCCGAATTACCCACCACGTGAACACCCGGCTCAATTTCCTGGAGCCGGGGCTCCTCTCGGTAGGTCACCAAATAGGCACTTTCCCGATCAGCTACAAAGACATTGAACGGGTTGTGAATTCCAGACTCAATCGACATAAGCTTGCCGATTGCTTCCTGGGCGCTCCGCGCTTGCAGAGAATCCATGACCACATGCCCCCTGGATTGACGGGTCGGGTCCGGATTCGGCTCGCGCAAATTTGTCAATGCTGAAAAAACTCCTTCCTGGCTCAGGCCGAGCCAAGTACCCCCTGCCCGAATGTCCATGGGGGCTAACCACGGAATTTCCCGCCCCGCTCTCAGTGCCGGCTCCTCGGACGGCCGGTCCATATATTCATCCCGATTTGCGGCAACAACCAACCACCGTCCGGGGATTTTCCGATAGAGCGCAATCAGTGTGCACACTTACTCGCCTGGCCCTCCCGCATGCGGCCTCTTTGTCCGCCCTGTACTCGGACTCCGAGCAGGCGAAATCGCTGTGTCTCTCCGCAACCCACGGGCTCCATTTTCACGTTTACGGTCTTTTTCTTCGGCCCAAAGCGCCCCGACGCCGACCTCTTCCGCCTAACGGTCTCGCGTGTCAATCCATATCTTCCCGCAACCGAATCGGCCTGGCTTCGAACCCCTCCGAAGCAACCCCACTCGGCGTATCGCATTTTGGCTCTGAAGATTTCCCTCTTGGCGGAGGCAGAAGCCCCTGAGCGCCCGCACTCTGCTCGATCGACCTTGGCGGCCTGACCGGCGTATCTCTCGTAGCCTACCGGCGTATTTCTCGTGTAGAGAGGGGCAGACCGAATCGATCCCTGCGGCCTGTCGTCCTCCTTACTGGGCTCTTACTGGGCTCCCACCGGGCTCCTTCACTGGCACTGGCACTGGATGCCCCACGGGATGGCCGCGCTCCGAAGCCACCTCAATTGCTTGCTGGGTCGAGAATTTGGTCGGCGCGCGCAAGTCCCCCAAGAAAGACCAACTTACCATTTTTTTGTACCGTTGGCAACTTATTGTAATTTTTTCAGTCACTTGGGACTTCTTAACGTCCAGGGGCTGACCTCAGCAACTGGCAAGAACGGCTATCTCAGTCCCCCACCAGCCGGAGATTCTGCGAATCGGAGGATTCGGCCTGCACGGGTTCCGGAGGCACCCAGCCGTGCTCTTCGCGCGTTTGACCGGCCCGGCGGCCGGCCGCCTCTCGGCTCAACTCCAGGCCATAGCGGCCCATAACCTCGGCCAACTCCTCAAACTGCCCCCCCACCGCTTCGTGAACCGATTCGAAACCACGTTGCATGGCTTCGGATCTTCGCCAAAACGCCAGGGGATTCATCGCGAAGAATCTCGCGTCCTGCTCGTGGGGCTCGAGGAGAACGATATCCCCGCGAAAGGAGTCGTCGGACAGATAACGCTGAATCCCCAATTCCAGCCGCGAATGCAGAAGGGTTCGGAAAACCTGATTGGCGACCAGTTTCGCGCCGCGCGCGGACAGATAGTTTCCCGGGAGCCATTCGTTGAGTCAGCGCTCGCAGAGTCAACATGGTTCACGAACGGCCGGAAGGGGTTGTAACAGATCACGAGATCGGCCCCCTTCTCGATGGCCACGTCAATATTCGCCGTATGCCGAACGCCGCCATCGACATAGTCCACCCCGTTCAAGCGTGCCGGCTTGTAGAAGAGAGGCAATGCAGTCGACGCTTGAACGGCCTGGGCGATCGTCAACTCATTGACCTCGTCGCCTCCGAAAATCACGCGTTCGGAGGTATCCAGGTCACAAGCGCTCAAATAGAGCTCAACGCCTCTTTTGCGTTGGAAAGCGGCAAAATCGTTGGGCATGGACAGTCGGTCCAGACTTCGACGCAGCCAGCCCTCAAGGGCCGCATTGTCGAACAGGCCCGTCGGGATGTAGTCCGTGGCCGCAGGCAAGCTACGCGTGGGCGCTGTGTGCTCGATCACGCGCTTCACAAGGGACTCGAAGTTTGAGTAAGACGTGCGACGAACAAAACGTCGAAACTGGTTCCCTGCGGCATCCGGGAGCCCGGGCAGCCCGCGCAGGAACTCCCGCCCGATGCCGGGGAGATACGAAAGAACATCCAGCGCAAAGCGGGCGGGGCGCTGGGCGAACTCGCGAAGGTTTGGCGAGTAGAAATCGATGGGGCGCAGCTGATCGAGCTTCTCGCTGGTTCCTTCGAGGACCCGCATCATCTCGTCGGGACGGATCCCTCCGGCGAGAGGAACGGCGAGTAGCGCGCCCGCGGACAGTCCCACGTAGACGTCAAGATCGCAGAGCCCCCGTCCCACCAAGTAATCTTCCAGGGCGGCAATCCCACCGACCTTGAAGGCCCCACCCGTGACGGCCCCACCGGCCAAGACCAGGGCGATCTTCGGGTTCTTCTTTCGGCGTCGACCGTCGCTCTTACGAATTAGCGTGAGGCCCATGACCATTCTCCCCCACTTTCAAATAATCTCAGGTTCTGCCGACGCTCCGGGGGACTGTCACCCGACCTCGACTGCTGCGATTCACCCACTCTTACGCTGCATTGCGTCATCTTAGGGTCAGATCTTGAGCGAATCCAGCCTCTTCTGCACGCCCGTGTCCGGGACCTCCCCGACAAATCACTCCCACACCCCCGAAGGTGGCTTGATTGCTTTTCGCCAGGGGGACATTCCCATGGAAAAATGGCCCTCCGGGGCCGTTTACGAGCTCTGGTTTGCCGCATTGCGTCGCGAGCTGTATTTCTGCCTTTTCCCCTATCCCCAGCTGTGACAACTTCCCAATCGGTCGGCCCGGCAGCCGTGGCCCTCCGCGAACCTGGGAGAAGTCCGGCCATGCGCGCCCTCAAAATAGTCCCGTGCGTTCTCCTGACCCTGGCCGCCGCGGCTTCGGGGCAGGGCAGCCCGCCTGCCCCGGTTCCTGGAAATCCGAGCCTCGCCCAGCAAGCCGAGGACGCCGCAGAGCGGGACAGCGCGATTCGAGCGACCCAAGCCGCAGGGGAAGCCAGGGCGCGCGCGCAGGAGGAATCTCGCCAGAACGCGGCGCTGGACGCGGCCCGGGAGACCGAACGCGCAGCGGCGGCGGACCTCGAGAACGCACTCTCCACCGCCCAGGCGATGCAAGAGGAGTTGTTCCGCATCCACCAAGACCCGGGCGCGCAGAATGCCACGACGAGCCTGCTCGCGGCGCCGAACCCTTTGAGTTCCGATGGTTGGGACCATGACCCCCGAATCGCGGCACCCGCGCCTTCGTCACGAGAACTGCCCGAGGAAATTTTCGACCGTTCCAACGAAGTGATCGCGCCGGGCGTATGGCAGAACACCGAGACGCTCCGGGTGATCCGACTGGTTCTAGATGCCGACGGCGACGGCAAGCCCGAATTGATTCGCTTCCTGGACCGAGGGACCCGGGAGCCGATTCGCCAAGAAGCCGACCGAAACTACGACGGTGTGTTGGATTCATGGAGGCGTTATCGCGACGGCGAACTGGTGAGTCGGGTTCTCGATGAGAACGACGACGGCAACCCCGATGTCTTCGAGACGTTTCGTGGAGGTCTGTTGGTGGTTCGCGAACTCGATCGCGATGACGATGGCGTGCGCGATGTCTTTTACCGATACAGGGGCGATTCCCTCTTCGAAGAGGGACACGATGCCGACAACGACGGCGTTGTAGACCTGCTGATTCTCTACCAGGACCGTCGGCGGGTTCGCGCCCAAGAGGATGTCGACCGAGATGGCCGCATGGACCTCTGGACCCGCTACTCGACCCAGAACGGGAGCGAAGAGGTGACCCAAATCGAGCATGACCGAGCGGGTCGGGGATTTGCGGACACGTTCGAATACTTTCAGATCCAGGGCGGGAAAACGCTCCTAGTGCGGCGAGAGCGGGATATCAACGGTGACGGCCAAGTCGACGTGGTCTCGTTCTACGCCGAGGGCCGGCTGGTAAGGCGGCAGATCGCCGAGGCCGGCCTGGCTCCCATGTAGACCCACCGGGGATTCAACGCTCCTCCTCCGCCCCCACCTCGACGCGCTTGCGCTGACGCTCGCGGAAGGCCTCGATTCGCTCTTTCTCGATCAGCCGCATGAGATGGCGATTGCGTCGCTTCACGCGCTCGAGCTCGAGCTCGAGCTCCCGGGGCGTGAGTCCCGACTTCTCGAAAACCAGATCGAACTCCAGGCGCCGTTCCCCGCCATCGCCCCCCAGAGCCGCGATCTCCACTCGGTTTATCCCCTCACGAACCGGCACGAAGGCTAGAAAGCTGCCGTCCGGCGCGAGTTCGACGTCGTAGGAAATTTCCCCGGTGCCGAGATTCGTCACGATCACATCCTCGATGTCGGCAAAGGAAACCCCCTGTAAAAATGCGACGATATCACCCGGATTTCGAACCGGAGTAAAGCGACCCCGGGTGATACGCGAGATTTCCGAGAGAGCCAAGGGCGATGTCAGCGCCCCCTGACCCAACGCGAATGTATTGATCTGAATCCCAGCCGTGCGCGCGAGTCGCGCGGCCGAGATCGCCGCTTCGGTATCCTCGGGGTCCGCATGGATCGCTTTACCAAAGGGGAAGGTGGGAACGCCATCGGTCAGAAAAGTCACGACCTTGCGCGAGCCCGGCTTGGGCTGACTGTAGGCCTGGGAAAGGCCGGCCAGTTCAATCACCGAGAGTTGAATGGCCGCCGCGAAGTTTGTCGCGCCATACGAACCCTCGGCGAGAATTTCGGACAGCGCCTGGTCGATGGCTTTAAAATCCCGGGTTAGAGCGACCTTCACAAAGGCATCCTTTTGATCGACGCTTTGGCGCTCTCCTGTTTCGGGGTGAACCTGCCCTGAAAAGGCGATAATGCCCACCTGGGTCCTTTGAGGGTCGAGCACCTCAAGCAGGTGCCGAGTGGCCTGGATCTCCGCCGCGAGAATGGTGTCCTCGGGATCACTGCAGACCATGTCCTCGGGGTAGGTCCCGGGCGCCACCAGCTCCTGCCGGGGATTGAGCCCGATTTCGCCGTCCTCGTCGACGTCAATGCCGCTGGGATAACGGCTCGAGTGCGAAACATCGATGACCACCATCACGTCGAAATCCGCCTTCACGCCGTCTCCGGACTCGGCCCGTCCGCGCACCGGCGCCATCGTGACCCGGTTCCGGACCACTTCCCCCGGCGCCGGGGATGTCACCACCAGGCGCACCTCCGACGGCGCCCGAACCCGCTCCTCGGCCCCTGCGCTTGGATTCGCCATCCCCAGAACAAGCGCGAGGGCCAGCCCAAGGGCCAGCCGACGCGGATGGACCCGTTCGTCCCCAGGCGCCCATTCCAGATCTCTTCGCACAATCAACTCCGTCACCCAATCAACTCCGTCACACCTTCACCAGGGCCCGATCTCGCTTCAACGCCCTCTCGTATGGGGCGCGCAGCCCATCGGGGGGGCCAGCCGGTACCCGACTGGTCAATATACAGGGCCCGCCCGGTCCGCTGGCCTCACGGCCCCAAGGGCACCCACTCCCAAGCGTCCACCGGTTCCCGGCCGCTTCCGGCCGCCTTCGGGGACGAGTCCGAATTCCCGAGGCCAGCCTTGCCCGCGCCCCCGCCTCCGCCCAGAGGCGACTTTGCAAACGCGTCGATTCGGCCCAGGCGACGGCTGATTCGGTCGATCGCTTCGAGGGTCACGCGCCCCAGGGTCGCCAGTTCCCCTGGATCCGGGGGGCCTGCCGGCCCCGAGGACGCCGCGCCCGGGCCCCCCCGACGAGTGCCGATCAGCCCAACTGTGGGGCGTAATCCCGCGGCCAGAAAAGCCAGGTGCCCGGCCAGGGGCGAACTAAACGCATCGCTTCCCGCGAACACCGGACCGGCTTCCAATGCGCGGCCGGCCTGCCAGAGGGTCTCGCGATACATCCGGTGCGAACGGAGATCGCGCTCGAGCACGAATCGCGGTCCGGGCAGCCGGCCGAAAAAAATCGCAAGTCGCACCTGGTCGATCATCTGCCGAGCCGCCAGTTCGGTAGCCGCGGCATGGCTCCCGGGAAAACGCCGGGGGGTGACTTCCCCGGGGCCGACTTGCGCCGCGGCGGTTCCCCCGGCCAGTCCGTCACCCTCGAGGAAGACCAGAGCCACCGAATAGGGGCGCGGCGCCTCAGCGAGAACCCGGCCCAATTCGAGAACCACAGCGGCCCCGGCCGCAGCCGCATAGTCCTCGGGACCCCGACCGTCGCGCTCCGAGGGCAAGGTGTCATACCGCGCAATAAGCAGCAGCGGGTCGTCGCTCTCTCCATCAAGAAAGCCAACCACGGCTTGGATCGGCGCGCGCTCAGAACCGGAGCCAGCGGATTCACCCGCCCATACTTCGACCCGGGCACCGAGCCCTTCCAACTCCTCGGCGATCCAGGCCCCCGCCCGAGCGGCGCTCTCCGAGCCCGGCCCCCGGGCGCCCGCGTCCACCAGGGTCTCGAGGTTCTGGGACGCCCGCACCCCCGAGAAGGAGACCGGTCCCAAGGGCGCCTGGGAGTGCCCCGACGAAGAAGGATTCGGTGGAGGCGTTCCGCAGGCCAGCGGGGCGAGCAGGGCGAGAAGGGCCCAGAGGGGCATGAACCGCTCAGCTCGAAGCCTCGCTTCTAGGCGCTTCATTCCGTCGGTCTCGGCCACCATAAGGGCGACTCTAGGCCACTCCGCCTCTCCGCACGCGGCCAGGGCTCCCTCGAACCCTTGGATAGACGGGGGTAAAAGCCACGTTAATCCCTGAGTGGGGATCCAATTGCCCTCGTTCCGGCAAATTTGCTGCGATATCGAAGAATCTTTGACACACCCAGCCCGCAACGCCCACTTCCTTTTCGTGAGACCCGCTCCTCGCGGGGTTATTCAAGAGCCGAAGGCAGAATCCCTCCCTGGGGGTTCTGCCTTCAAACTTTTGACTTTCGCCTCGGGTTCTGTTCCAAGGTCGTCCGATTTTTAGTTTTGAAATTTGGATCTCGCGTTCGAGTTCTGCTTCGCCAGCCCATGCCCGAGTCAGTCCCTCGCGCCAACTCCTCGCGCTTCGCTCCGAACCCAAGCCGCTGCCCCCAGCACTAGCCCCAGCCTCAGCCCCGATATCATGCCGCGGTCCCGCGGAGAACCAACCAATGGCACGCGTCCTCGGGGCTTCGCTCCTCGGCATCGACGGGATACCCGTGGAGGTCGAGGTCCGCATCAGCGCCCAGCTCCCACGGATCGATATCGTGGGCCTCCCCGAACTGTCCGTGCGTGAGAGCGCAGCCCGGGTGCGAGCAGCGATTTCCTCTGTGGGCGAGTCATTCCCCCAGAACCGAGTCACCATCAACCTCGCCCCAGCCGCCCTGCGAAAGGGAGGCTCGGGGCTTGATCTCGCCATCGCCATCGGCATCTTGGTCGCCAGTGGCGCTGTCGAACCCCAGGCTACAGAGGGGATCGCATTCATCGGCGAACTCGCACTCGACGGACGCTTGCGCGGCGTCCGGGGCGAACTCGCCATGACCCTCGCGGCGCGCACTGCGGGGTGTCGAGCGCTGATCGCGCCCGCGGGCTGGACCGCTTCGGCCTCTTTGGTTTCCGACGTGGAAGTCTTCGCCGCCGGAGATCTCGCCGCCGTGATCGCACATCTGCGCGGGCACGAACCCCTTGCCCGACAAACCCCGGAAGCCCGGGACCGACCCACCCAGCCCACCCTGTGTTTGAGCGACGTGCGCGGCCAGGAAACGGCGAAACGTGGCCTGGAGATCGCCGCAGCGGGCGGGCACGGCATCCTGCTCAGCGGTCCACCGGGCGCCGGGAAGAGTATGCTGGCCCGCAGGCTACCCGGGATTCTCCCGCCCCTGCTCGCCGAAGAAGCGCTGACGGCCACGCGTATCCACGACGCCGCGGGCCTGCTCGGTCCCACCAGCCCCGCTCTCTCCGATCGGCCCTTTCGCGCCCCCCACCACACCTGCACCGTCGCCGGGCTCCTTGGTGGTGGGACTCCCCCGGTTCCCGGCGAAGCTTCCCTGGCCCACGGAGGTGTTCTGCTGCTCGATGAATTGCCCGAGTTTGAGCGGCGGGCGCGGGAATCCCTACGTCAGGTTCTGGAGGACCGTTGGATCGTCCTCGCCAGAGCCAACTACACGTGCCGTCTTCCCGCGAATTTCATGCTGGTCGCCACGGCGAATCCCTGCCCCTGTGGCTGGTGGGGAAGCGAGCAACGCAATTGCCGCTGCGAAGCCCGGTCCATCGAGCGCTATCGAGCCCGAATTTCCGGCCCCCTTCTCGATCGCATCGACCTGCACCTGAACGTGCCCGGACAGGCGTGGCGCGACCTCGCCGAACCCGCCGGAGGCGAAACCAGCGCTCAACTGCGACCACGCATCGAACGGGCCCGGGGCGTCCAGCAGAGCAGGGCTGGAGCGTGCAATGCCGATCTGGCCGACGCCCGCCTTGTGCGGGATCTCAAGGCCACTGGCGCGGCCCATGCGATGCTCGGCCGGGCGGTGGATCGTCTCCGGCTCTCCGCCCGGGCCGCGCGGCGGGTTCAGCGCGTGGCGCGAACCATCGCAGACCTCGCGGCGGAGGAGCAGGTGGGCGAGGAGGCCATTGCCGAAGCCCTGGGCTACCGGGAGGAAGAGAGCCCGGGCGGCACCTGAGCGGACCCGAGCCGGGGGATTTGCCCCGGCTCATTTGGGCCCGACCGGCTCAGTCAAGCCGGTCCCGCTTCCCAGTGGGTTGGGCCCCGAATCGCCTAATTGAAACCTAAGTCATGGTTTTTAAATCAGATTTTAATTCTTGAGATTTAATTTAAATTCTTGGCACGAATGCTGCATTACAAGGACATTGTAAGACCGAACCAACCCTCACCTCGAATCAATGGCTCATCCAAGTACCGGTTGAGCGACAAGCAAGGGAGAAAATCATGCACGTCCTTTCCTCCGATCCGTCCATGCGTCCGATGGCCGGGCCCATTCCCCATTCACAGGCTGTGGCCCAGGCCGCACTCGACGAAGATTCCTGGCTCCAGCCCGCCACCCAGTCGGCCCTATCCGCGGATCAGCCCCGGCTCGACTGCACCCTCCTCGAAGTGATCGACGCCATCGCCGACGTAGCCGACAACGACGACGAAGTACTGGCCACACTCGCGTACATGCTCGACTCGGGTCGCATCCAGCTCTCCGGATTGCTCAACCCAGAGACCACCGAAGCCCGGGTCGCCTTGTAGAAGTCCCGGCATGCCTTGACCCCGCCCTGCCCGACCGGGCATGATCCCGGCATGGGAAGGCCCAGTCAGCCTCCCGGAAGTCGGGGAGACAAGGCCATGGCGCAGGCGAAGAAAAAAGCAAAGGCGAAACCCAAGAAGGCCTCCTCCCGAGCCCGAGTCAAGAGCGCCAAGCCCGGGCGGAAGTCCCAAGCGAAGAAGAAAGCCCCGGGCAGGAAGAAAGCCGGGGCCGTCCGAAAAAGGACAGCGAGCAAGCAGGCCGGCAGCGCGAAGAAGAAAGCTTCCGGGAGCAAGCGAAGGAGGGTCGCAAAACCCCTTCGCCCAACGAGCAACGCCGCCGAAATGGCCGAGAAGCAACGCGACATCTCGGTTTCTGAATTCTTTGCCAAAAACCGACACCTGCTCGGCTTTGACAATCCCTCCAAGGCCCTTCTCACCACGGTCAAAGAGGGTGTCGACAATGCCCTCGATGCATGCGAAGAAGCCGGCGTCGTTCCCGATATCCAAATCGAAATCCATCAGAAGAGCGATTCGCGCTTCCGAGTGGTGATCGAGGACAACGGCCCGGGTATCGTGCGCGATCAGGTTCCCAAGATTTTTGGCCGCCTCCTCTACGGATCCAAATTTCATCGCCTTCGCCAGAGCCGCGGGCAGCAAGGCATAGGGATCAGTGCCGCGGGTATGTATGGCCTGCTCACCACCGGCAAGCCCGTAAAAATCATTACCCGTACGGGGAAGGGCAGACAGGCCCACGAGTTCGAACTGGTCATCGACACCAAGAAGAACAAGCCCCAGGTCAAGCGCGACCTCGTGGTCAAATGGCCCAAACACCACGGCACCCGGGTGGAAATCGAACTCGAAGGGAACTACCGGGGCGGACAGCATTCGGTGGACAACTACATCCGGCAAATTTCCCTGGCCAACCCCCACGCCCAAATTACCTATGTGCCGCCCGTAGCCGAAGAGCATGGCGACAAACACGTATTTCCCCGGGTCACGCGAAAGCTTCCGGCCCACACCGATGAAATACAGCCCCATCCCTACGGGATCGAACTGGGTGTGCTGATGCAAATGTTTCGCGATACCGGATCTCGGAACCTCACCAGTTGCTTGCGAAACGACTTCTCTCGGGTCTCTCCCCGGGTCGCCAGCGAGATTTGCGAGAAGGCAAAAGTTTCGCCCAAGCGTCGCCCTGCCGACATTCGTCGGGAGGAAGCCGATGCCATCTACAAAGCGATCAAGCAAACGAAAATTATGAGCCCCCCAACCGATTGCATCGCTCCCATCGGAGAAGATTTGATCCTCGCCGCATTGAAGGCCGAGGTCGAAGCGGATTTCTATTCCGCTGTTACCCGGCGACCCACCATCTACCGGGGCAATCCTTTTCTCGTCGAAGTTGGCCTGGCCTACGGGGGCGAGATGCCACGCGAAGAGAGCGCCGCGCTCTACCGATATGCCAACCGGGTGCCCCTGCAGTACCAGCAGGGGGCGTGCGCAATTACTCGCGCCGTCAGCGGAACCAACTGGAAGTCCTACATGGTGCAGCATCCAAAGGGGGCTCTGCCCGTCGGGCCACTGCTCATCATGGTTCACATAGCCAGCGTCTGGGTTCCCTTTACATCTGAAAGCAAGGACGCGGTTGCCCAATATCCCGAGATCATCAAGGAATTTCGATTCGCCCTCCAAGAGTGCGGACGAAAAATGACGAATTATCTGCGCAAGCAGAAACGCGTAGCTGAAGAAGCCAAGAAGGCCGCTTACATCGAAAAATACATCCCCCAAGTGGCCATCGGACTCCAGGAAATTCTTTCCCTCGGCGACCGGGAAACCAGCAAGCTCACAAACAAGCTCACCCACGTACTCGAGCGCAGCCGGAAGAGCTAGCGAGAGGAGGAGGCCTCGTGGCCGCACGGAAAAAAAACGCAACCCGGAAAGCAGTCAAAAAGAAGGCCGCACGAAGGAAACCTCGGGCCAAGAAGAAGGCTGCTCCCCGAAAAAAGGCATCCAAGAAAAGAAAGACGGCCAGCAAGAAGGCGGCGCGAAGGAGGCCCGCGCGAAAGAAAGGAGCACGCAAGAAAGCCGCTGGGGGAAAGCTGGCTAAGCGAGGAGGAATTCGTTCGGGCGGTAGACGTGCCGCCGGAGATGCCAAAACCGTTCGCTTGATCGTCGATACCGCCCAAGAGATCAAAGAGGACATTCTAAAAACCCGGAAGCCCGATCTCGAATTCCCCATTCGATCGCTGGGAAATGTCTCCTACTCCGAGAAAAAAGGCTATTTCGAGATTGGGAAACAGACCAAAACGCGAACCCTTACTGTCAACACCGTTCGCGGATTCGCTCAAACGCTCCGACTCATGGGTCTTTCAAAGGATCTGATCGAAGCCAACGATTTTGCCACGAAGCGGGACGCTTACTACCAGAGCAAAAATTGGGACTCGGCAAAATTCGACGATCAAAGTGAATCCGATACGGTGATGGACGACATTGAGGCGATGTTCTCCATGCAAGGGGTCTCGCGCGAACAGTTGCGTTACGTACCCGATGAACACGGCGGTGCCGTCGCGGGGAAGCTGACCGTGATCGATCCCGACCTGGAAACGGGCCAAGTGGAAAGGATCGACTGTACCCGGTTCGGATCTGGCGCCTATTCGATCCCCTCGACCGTGGAGCATCTTTCTTTCGAAACCAACGCGAAGTTCATCCTTGCCATCGAGACCGGTGGCATCTTTCAACGGCTCCAGAGCCACAAATTCTGGGAACGCGAAAATTGCATCCTGGTTTCATTGGCCGGGGTGCCCACGCGATCAACCCGGCGATTTATCCGAAAGCTCTCCGATGATTGCAATCTTGCGGTATTCGCGTTCGTGGACTGCGACCCCTACGGGTTCTCAAACATCTACCGAACTCTCAAAGTGGGGTCGGGCAACGCCGCCCACATTTCCCAGTTTTTCTCCGTGCCCCAGACCCACTATCTCGGAGTTACGCCCCAGGACATCATCGACTATGAGTTGCCGACCCATCCGCTGCTCGATGTAGATATCAAGCGTGCGAAAGACGCCTTGAAGAACGACCCGTTCTTTAAAGCCCACAAGCCCTGGAAGAAAGCCATCGAACAACTCGTCTCCATGGGAGTTCGCGCCGAGCAGCAATCCCTTGCCATGTGGGGACTGAATTACGTCATGGACGAATATCTGCCCGCCAAGCTCAAGCGCGTAAAGGATTTTCTCCCCTGAGCAGATGACCTAAGCTTGCGCCCAGGAATCCCGCCGAACCCGAAGAAAGTCCTACAGGAGCTGCATGAAATGAAGGGCATCATTCTGGCCGGCGGATCGGGAACCCGGCTCTACCCCATTACCATCGGGGTGAGCAAGCAACTGCTCCCGGTCTACGACAAACCCATGATTTACCACCCGCTGTCCACCCTTATGCTGGCGGGAATTCGCGAAATATTGGTGATTACCACCCCCCATGACCAGGCCGCCTTTCAGCGCGTCCTGGGGGATGGCCACCGACTCGGGATCAACATCCAATACGCGGCCCAGCCCCGGCCCGAAGGAATTGCCCAAGCCTTCATCATTGGTGCCGAGTTCATCGGAAACGACTCGGTCGCCCTGGCCCTCGGTGACAACATTTTTTATGGGCAGGGGATGCCCGACTCCCTCGCACGGGCCGCCGGACAGACGAGCGGAGCGACGGTTTTCGGCTATCGCGTGAGCGATCCCGAGCGCTACGGAGTCGTGAGCTTTGACTCTTCTGGCAGCGCTATTTCCATCGAGGAGAAACCCGAAAATCCGCGTTCGCACTGGGCGGTCACCGGGCTGTATTTCTACGACAACGATGTTGTCAAAATTGCCTCCAGCCTTTCCCCGTCGGACCGCGGCGAAATCGAGATCACAGATTTGAACCTGGTCTATCTCGACAATCAGGCCCTGCGCGTCGAGTTGCTCGGTCGAGGCATCGCGTGGCTCGACACGGGAACCCACGAGTCGCTCCAACAGGCGGCGAGCTACATCCAGGCCATCCAGGAAAGGCAGGGACTCAAGGTCGCTTGCATCGAGGAGATCGCCTGGCGCAACGGATGGATCGATACCGAGAGCCTCGTCGAGACCGGATCAACAATGACCTCGAATAGCTACGGCCGCTACCTCGTGCGACTGGCTCAAGAAGACGACGAGGTTTCACCTTGAAATTCGCCAGGCAGGCCATTCCCGGGATTTTCCTGATTGAACCCGATGTTCATCGCGACGCCAGGGGTTTCTTTTTTGAAAACTACCATGCCAAGAAATACAAGGAGGCGGGCATCGAGGAAGACTTTGTTCAGGACAACCATTCATCTTCACAACGCGGAACCCTGCGCGGCCTGCACATGCAGATCAGCCACCCCCAGGCAAAGCTTGTCCGGGTAATTCGTGGAGCAATATGGGATGTCGCCGTGGACGTGCGCAGGAAGTCGCCCACCTTCGGGCAGTACTTCAGCACCGAACTCTCTTCGGAAAATTACCGACAACTCTATGTCGCCGGGGGGCTTGCTCACGGTTTCGTTGTGACCAGTGCCGAGGCCGAAGTCGAATACAAGTGCAGCGATTTTTACGATCCTACCGGCGAAATCTCCATCGCCTGGGACGATGCCGAGCTTGGCATTCCCTGGCCGGTCGAAACCCCGACCCTCTCTGCCAAGGACCGGGCAGCCCCGAGCCTGGCCGATGTCATGGCCAAGCTGCCCGAGTGGAAGGGCTAGAAGTCCTCTTCCACTTCCAGATCTTCGTCCCCGTAATCGCCCTTTAGTTTCAGGGGGGCGCTGCAGACACTGCAGAAGATTTCTTCCCCCCGGCGCTCGTCACCAGCGAGAGGAACATCCGCATTGCAGATGGGACAGGTAATTTCCGACCCCACGGATCCTCCGGCCCTACTTAGATAGCCCTAGTTAGCCGGGCTTAGTTAGCCGGGCTTAGTTAGCCGGGCTTAGTCAGAGACAACCCTAATCCTCGCGACATTCCGCGCAGTGTCCATAGAGCTCGTGACGATGACGGAGGATCGTAAAGCTCATCCCATCTGCCACCTCTTTTTGCGCCTGTTCGATCACCGCAGACTCGAACTCAAGAATCTGGCCACAGCCTAGACAGACCAGGTGGTCGTGATGCTTGTGCTCGATCTCATACCGAGCCACGCCGTCGTCAAAACGCCGCTCTTCGGCGAGACTGGCTTCCACGAAGAGCTTGAGCGATCGATAAACGGTCGTATAGCCGATCCGGGGGTAGTGCTCGCGAATCTGCTGATAGAGGTCCTCACCCGTCACGTGGCCACCCGCTTCGAGAAACGCTTCGAGGATCACCTCGCGCTGCTTCGTCTGCTTGAGATTGTGACTCTCAAGATATTGCGCAAGCGCTTTCTGTTCGAGTTCATGCGCCATCGGTGGGACTTTAGCAGGCCCAGTCCCATCGGATACCAGCCCAACCCCCAGGCGCCAATTGCGTTGAATAATGCGGGGCCGAATCGGTGAACTCCGTGTAAATTCACGAGTCCCAGTTTACAAACGAGCGCAAATCGGCAATCGGGCCGCTACAGTGCTCCACGGGGTAGGGGCGGACGCAAACGAGCCTAATCCTGGCTTCCGAGCCGTTCGGTCAGCCCCAGAGTTCGCAGTGATTGTCCCGGAGTTTCCCAGTGAGTCTGCCCCTTGAGCCGCCCGTCCGAGATCGGCCCCAGGCCGAGGAGGAAGCCCGCGCCCAGGATGCACTTCTCCACGCCCGGCCCCCGGGACAACAGGCCCGTCCGGGCAGCCTGAGGGAGGTCTCCCTCCTCGCCTATCCGGCCATCTTGACCCAGCTCTCCGGGGCCATGATGGGCGTGGTCGATAGCGCGATGGTCGGCCGACTGGGCGCAACCGAACTCGCTGGGGTCGGCTTCGGCAGCACCTGGATCTGGACGATCTTCTGCTTCTTCATCGGCATGGCCAGCGGCGTCCAGACCTTTGTGGCTCAGAATCATGGAGCGAACAAGAACAAGAACTGCGGGGTCTGGGCGTGGCATGGGCTAGTTCTGCTTATGCCATTGACCGCACTCACGGCGGTCCTCTGTCATCTCGCCATGATTCCGCTACTGGACGTTTTCGTCACTTCGGAATCCATGCTCCCGGTAGCCAAGAGCTATATGTCCATCCGAACCCTGGGCGTGATGGGCATGGTCGCCGCCACGGTGGTTTCAGCTTTCTTTCGGGGTATCAGTGATACCCGCACGCCCCTCTACATCACGCTCTTCGCCAACGCGTTGAACGCCGTTCTCGATTACGGGTTGATCTTTGGGCGCCTGGGACTTCCCGAGTGGGGCGTGGAAGGCGCCGCGACAGCCACAGTCATCGCCGAGTGGGTGTTTGCCTTCGTGGTTCTCGGCGCTTTCCTGAGACGAAGCCTCCGCGAGAAATATGGCACGGGAAAAATCGCTTTCTCCTGGCCGGACCAAAAGCGCCTGATCCGAACAGGGGCCCCCATCGGCGGCCAATGGACTCTGGAAATGCTGTCCTTCGCGGTATTCCTTGTGATGGTCGCTGGCATGGGTGATATAGCCATGGCGGCCTCCCAGGCATTCATGGCTCTGCTCTCCCTCTCCTTTATGCAGGCCGTAGGATTGGGAATCGCCGTGGCCACGCTGGTCGGCCGGTATATCGGATCTGGTGATCTGGATTTTGCCGAAAAATCCTTCCGCGCGGGCATGATCCTCTCGTTCTTTATCTCCGGCGGGGTGGGGCTTCTCTTTCTGTTGATCCCAGATGCCCTGCTGGGAATCTTCAGCGACGACTCCGAAGTCATCCGAATGGGAACCTCGCTGCTGGTGATCGGAGCCCTTTTCCAGTTCTTCGACGCCTTCGGAATCGTGGCTGACGGCGCGCTCCATGGTGCAGGAGATACTCGGGTTCCCTTCCTCGTACGTTTTATTCTGGCCTGGGCAGTCTTCCTTCCCCTAGCCTGGCTACTGGCCTTCCACTTGGAAGGCGGGCTCAATGGGGCCTGGCTCGGAGCCGCCATTCACATATTCCTGCTCACCGCCTACCTGATCTGGCGCTTCCAATCCGGAGCCTGGCGAAAAATCAAAATCTGATCCGTCGCTTGGGCACCGGCCTTCAGCCCGAATCAGCCGATGGGAGCAGCCGGAGCTCGGCCACGACAGGCAAGTGATCCGAGGCCCGTCGGGCTGTGGGTGTGTCGTGTGCCGAAACCGATATCACCTTGGCTCCGCTCGCATAGATCCGATCCAAGGCCAGAATTGGTCGCGAAGCGGGAAAGGTGGCTGGCCAATCCACGTTGCTGTGCCGATGGAGAGTGTCTTCCAAACTCTGAGACGCCTTGCATTCCCGCCACGCGTTCATGTCGCCCACCAAGACCGCCGGGCCGGCATTCCATTGCGGATGTTTCAGCAGCATTTGCACTTGGCGACGGCGAGTCCGATCTACCAAGGAGAGATGGGTCGCGACCAAGCCAAAGATCCCTGAGCCTGTATCAAATCCCGCCGCCAGAGCGCATCTTCGCTCAATACGCGATGAGAAGAGGTCGAGCACCGAAATCGTCGTGATGGGAAAGCGCGAGAGAATCGCGTTGCCCAGTTCTCCCCGCTTATGCTTTCGATTCGCCGCAAATGCCAAGTGGAGGCCTAAGTCCTGAGCCAAATCCTCAAGAGGACTTTCATCCCCCAGAGGTCGCAGGACTTCCTGCAAAGCGATCATGTCCGCATCGAGCTCCTCGATCACCGAGCCCGCGCGAGTGAGATCAGGCTTGCCACGACCGTTCAACCCGGCCCAGCGATGAACGTTATAGCTGGCAACCCGAAATAGCGGGCCCATTTTCTCTACGGGTAAAGCACCCGCAGGCGATCGGAGCAGCGAGATATGCGGGGGGGCATGGTCAACTGGGTGTATGACCCGCCGGGCCTCTTCACCCAGGTTGCGCGCCCGAGCCAGAGAAGCTTTGGCCGCCTTGCGGGTCCCCTCGGATACGCGCTGGCGCGCTCGTTTGGCGAGCGAAGACCCAGGGCCGACCGACTTTCTCGCCCCGGCGCGACTCTTCTTTTTCGTTGTTTTTCGCTGAGCCAAAATCCATTTCCCCTTGCTTCAGCAAAATTTCCATGGCGCAGCGGACAGAACCACTTCAATCTCCCAGCGCGAAGGCCACCACTGAATCGCCCTGTGTCGTGCCCATCAATGCATGGCCACCCGCTGCGATCACGACGAATTGCTTGCCACCCGCATGCGTTCGATACGTGAGGGGAGTGGCCTGGCCGCCCGCAGGCAAGCGCCCTCGCCACAATTCCTCCCCGGATTCGATATCGAAAGCTCGCAGGTAGTCGTCCATGGCGGCTGCAATGAAGATCAAACCCGATGCCGTAACGATGGGCCCCCCCTGGCTCGGAACGCCCAGGCGCAATCCGATCGAGAAGGGGGCGATGTCCTCGGTCGTACCCAGGGGTACCTCCCAACGAATCTCGCCCGTGGCAAGATCGATGGCAACCAGGGTGCCCCAGGGTGGCGGGCTGCATGGCAATCCAAGAAAAGACACGAGGAAGTCACGCGTCATCGCATAGGGGGTTCCCTCCTGGGGCTCCCACATGGGTGGCGCCTCTCCCGATTCCCGTGCCGCCAGCATCCGGGAAATATATTGTTCCCGGGGAATCAGCCGAAGAACCGACGCCATGCGACTCGTATTGGTAATCAGCAGTCCCCGACCCGGATCGACAGCCATGCTGCCCCAGTTGCCCCCTCCGAAATAACTCGGGTAACCGATCCAGCCGTTCTCGCTGGGGGGGGTAAAGGGCCCTTCGTAACCCAGGGCCTCGATCTTCTTCTGGCAATCCCAACGGTCCAGCGGCGTAATTCCCCAGGCATCATCCGCCGAGAGCGTTGCCGGGTGAATGGGAGGAGGCAGGGTGGGGAAGGGCTGGGTGGGCGAAAGAACTTCCCCTTCAACGCCATCCTGGGGCACCGGCCTTTCCTCGACGGGAAACAGGGGCTTGCCAGTCCGGCGATCCAGCAAGAAGACATGTCCCAATTTCGTTGATTGCGCCACAGCCGGTACCGGACCCAGTGGGCCTTGAAAATCGAAGAGCGCGGGCTGGGCGGGCACGTCGTAGTCCCATACGTCGTGGTGCACCGTCTGAAAATTCCAGACGGGCTCACCCGATTCAAGAGAGAGGGCCACGATGGAACTCGAGTAGTAGTCGAGGCCATCGCGCTGAGCCCCAAAGAAGTCGGGGGAGGTATTGCCAGTGGGAACGAAGACCAAGCCACGCTCGGCATCTCCCGAGAGTATTGACCAAGCATTTGTCGTTCCCCGCTGGTAGCGAACCGAGTTGCCCGTCTCATCGATGCCTTCTATATGATCCCGCCCCGGAGGCAAGGGATCCCAACTCCAACCCAGTGCACCGGTTCGAAGGTCATACGCGCGCACGACCCCACCCGGCGCGTCGACTCGGATATTGTCGAGTACCATCGTCCCGGTCACCAAGACGTCCCCAAGCACCAGGGGAGGCGAAGTCACGCCATACTCGCCGGGATATCGATCCCCGATTCCTTCACTCAGATCAATGGACCCGCCCTTGCCGAAAGTTCCGCAAGGCAGGCCTGTCTTTGCATCGAGGGCAATCATGCGGGCATCAAGAGTGCCCATAAAAATACGTTCAGCGCAAATCGAACCCGGGGCGGCCCTTTCATCGCGCCAATAAGAAACGCCTCGACAGACCTGAAGCATCACCCCCGTGGTATCCACTTCGGGATCGAATACCCAGTGCTCCTCGCCGGTTGCAGCATTCAGGGCGATGGCCTTGTTGCGCGGGGAGCAGAGGTAGAGGGTGTCGTCCACCAGGATCGGCGTATTTTGAAAACTTGTCCCGATGCCCTGGGCACTGCGTTCGACCACGTCGCCGGTATGGTAGGTCCACGCAACGCGCAGGGAGTCGACGTTGTCGCGATTGATCTGGGTCAGGGGCGAAAAGCGCGTACCTCCGGCATCGGCGCCATAGTGAGGCCAGGCTGCGACGGGACCCGTAAAATCCATCGAAACGGTTTCTTCGCAGCCCACGGCCTGCAGGCACGCACCCGCCAGCATCACCCCAATCAAAAGGTGTCCGCCAGCCCGCTGAGAGGCGTGTCGACGCCGTAACCCTTGAGCCCTAACCCTCGCTTCCAACTCGCTCCTCCTTCGTCGCTCACTTCCCGAATGGATCGATCCGGCGCCGGGAACCGGACCTCTCCCCCTAGCCGAAGACCGGATCATAGTGCTTTCATTGGTCCTTAACGGGAGCCCCCTGTTGATGGACATTCGCGCTATCGGAGCCAACCGGAAGCCCGGCCGGATTTGGGCGCGCCGGGGAGCAGGTCAACGGAAAACCCGGGTAGCGCCATACTTGGCCGCTGTCTTGGGCGACGAAGATCACCGCCTGACCCCGAGCACAATCGGGGACAACCGTGAGCCCCTCCTGTTCGTCGCCGGGCAACGCGAACTCTTGAAGCACGGTGCCGTCCAGAGACATCTGCCGAATCACATTGTCCGCATCGTGAATCGAAAAAATTGAACCCGTTGCGCGGTCGAAGTGGAGCCCCGAGAGGTCCGTGCGCTCGGGTAACGGTGACAGCACCGACTGGAGTTCTACTTCGCCCGCGGAGAGAAGAGAAAATACATAGATTTTCCCACTCCCCTGGTGACCTGCGAACACGAGCCCCGCGCCCGCGGTCAACGCCTCGAGCCCGCGATTCTCGTCCCCGGTCATGATCGAACTCAGGTCCCACTCGCTCCCGGTCAGGGTGCCGCGCCCGAGGTCAAACTCGACCACTGCGTCGGGATCCTCGGAGCCCAGCAAGACCACAGAAGCGGCCGGGTCGCCCAAGGCAATGGCCTCCAGATCGCCTCCCGGGTGCCATGTGGTCCAATGGCCGTGCTCGCCATCGCCATCGCCATCGCCATCGAGGCGACTAACGCTTCCCCCGTCGCCCACCACTACCAAGACCCCAAGCCCGGTATGCCAAACCAACCCGCTGGGTTCTACCCCCACCGGCAAGCCTCCGGCAGCCCCCCTCCGCCCCACCTCGCGCCCTGCCGCACCGGGCCAGGGCAGAACCTCGCCCGCGCCCGCCGCCACGGGGAAGAGCAAGAGAAGACCGAGGAGCCATCGGCCCCGGGCGCCTAGGCGCCCGGGCGGTGCGACCATTCTCAGTTGTTTTGGAAGAGAAGCTTTAATCATATTTTTTGGATAGTTAGAGAATTTTTGACCCGGCGCCAGGGAATCCTACTCCCATTTCGGGCTGGGACTGCCGATAAGTCCATTTGACTCGAATTCAGTCGTGAAAGCCGGACTCACTCTTCCCCAGTGGCGGGACTCTATCAATGCAAGACCAATCTGTTGATCTCCGCGCGACTCAACGTCATCGGTTCTGTTCGTCGCGCCGGAGGCCGACCCCCAGCGGTCCCATTGGCGACGCTGCTACTGGATACGCGGTACGCAAGGTACCCAGACTCCTCGTCGTCCCAAGCTTGCTTCGCCCCTTCCCTGCCCACCCGAGTGCTGCCCAACCGAGTGCTGCCCAACTGAGTCCGGCCCACCTGGACGCGACCCCACTGAACCCAGCCCAATCCGCACTGGGCGGAACCCGACCAGTCTTCAGCCAGCAGCGGATGGAAACGCCATCGAAACCAGGCTATGGCGACCGCGCGTCTGGGGGTCGTGAACACTCAGCCGCGCTCTCCGCCCACGAACCCGCGGCATTCCCCGCTCCTTGTTCCAAATATTCTACGAGAATTCTTGTAAAGACCCTCTGCTCTTTGATGACCCATACCGCGACAATCAGACTGCAGCAGCGGATGCCGGGTATACTTTTTTCAAAATACTTCTCCAGCAGCAGGAGTCAGGCGATATCCCATGCGTGATGATGAGCGAGTTCAACCATTCGCCACCGTACTTCTCTTTTTTGTCCTTATCTCCCTGGGCCCCCTGCTCTATCTCCACCACTCCTGGCTAGATGAGGTCGAGGCCCAAAGTCGGGTCCAGACCCACCTGGGGCACGTGCGCGAAAATCTCGCCGAGGCCCACCTCTGGTTCGAGGAACTTCTCACGGGTGACCCCAACATCAAGCCCGAACAAGTCTGGGAACTCTTCGCCCGCGCCGAGACCGCCCTCAGTCAATTTAAAGCGGAACAGTACGAGCTCGACAAGCAATTGCTGAGCTTTGTGCCCAACTCAGGCACCCCGGTCCCAGTCCTCATCGAACGACTCTCGGAGCGATCGACCACTCTCGAGGATCTTGCACGAACTCGACACCAGAGTCTTGCCGACTCCTCCGCAGGCACCGCGATCGATGAGCAGTTCGACGTAATTTTCACCGAAACACTCGCGGCTTCTTTCGAGATTGAAAGAGCGGTTCGGGAATTTAGCTCCATGCGCATGAGTGGCCGGCGGGAAATTCACTGGATAACCCTCCTGCTATGGGGAACCGGGGCGGCCGGAACCGGCCTTGGGCTCTTCTTCGTCAACCGAAGACGACGCCGAATCGAGGAAGAAAAAGTCATACTCGAGGCACAGTTTCAGCAAGCCCAAAAGCTCGAAAGCCTCGGCGTCTTGGCTGGAGGCATCGCTCATGACTTCAACAATTTGCTGATGGAGATCTCCGGCAATACGAGCCTGCTACTTCTTGATTCCGAATTGAAGGACGACGTGCGTTCAGCCATCTCGGAAATTGATTCGGGCGCCCAGAAAGCCGCGGGGTTGACCTCCCAGATGCTCGCGTACGCGGGCAAGGGGAAATTCATAGAGACTGTCATCGATTTCGATGAGCTGATTCGAGAAATGGATTCACTGCTCTCCCTATCCGTTTCCAAGCGAGTCAGTGTTGAATACTCACTTTCCGGCGAGATCAATCCGGTCCAGTGCAATCCCACACAACTTCAGCAAGTCATCATGAATCTGCTGATCAATGCTTCAGAGGCGAGCGATGAGGCTGTCGGTAAGGGGGAAGGTTCGATCTTTGTTCGCAGTCGGCGGGAAACCATCGATTCAAAATATGAGTTCCCCTCTAGTGTGAAGTCTCTCTCCCCTCCGGCCCCCGGCAGCTACCTCATGATGGAGATTCAAGATACCGGCTCTGGAATGTCAGAAGAAGTCATGAATCGCTGCTTTGAGCCTTTTTTCTCGACGAAGTTTACTGGCCGCGGTCTCGGCCTCTCGGCTGTCCTGGGAATCATCGAGTCACACCAGGGCGCAATTCAACTCGCAAGTCATGAAGGGGTCGGAACCACCTTCACTATCTTTTTGCCTATCTCCGAACTGGAAGTCACCTCCATCCCGAGCCCGAAAAGGACCGACAACCTCCGCGGACAGGGGCGAATCCTCGTTATCGATGACGATCCGACAGTGATTCGGATCGTGAAACGAATGCTGACCCGGGTGGGCTACGAGGTCGAGAGCTGCAACTCTGGCGAAGAAGGACTCCGGACCATCGCCCAGAACCCCGAGCGCTATGATATCGCGATGGTCGACATGGAGATGCCCGGTATCAACGGAGAAGCGGTCGCCACCGAGATTCGCGCAAAGGAATATCCCATCCGCCTAATCCTCTCGAGCGGCTACACCAAAGACGTCCTATCGGGCCAAGATGCCGATATTCTATTCGATGCCTTCATCCAGAAGCCCTATCGAGTACAAGAACTCTTCGAGACAGTCACGCAGGTCCTGGACTCTCATTAGGCGGAAGCTCGCACTTGTGTCCCGATAAAAGGAAGGCCAGGAAAACGAAAAAACAGGCGAGAGTTCTCTGCGCTTTCTTGAACGTCGTCAGCCTCTCTGTCCTCACGGCTTGCGCGCCCACTATGCCTCTGCCTGGCGTCGGGCCCGAATCGAGTTACGAGTTGCTCGACCAACGAGGATCCGACCCGGAAGGTTTCGAAATTGCACCCAGCAAACTCGACCCGGCGAAAGTTCTGTTACCCAGCGAGCGCGAGGGGCCCGACTTCAAGGTATCCACCATTCGATACGGCCCGGGGTTCCTCTACTTTTTCTCCATCCAGACCGATGCAGGCATCCTCCAGGCGCACGGTCGTGGGAGGCTCCGCAAGCGTATTCACGAAATTGAAACTGTAAACGCCCTCGAGGAAGCGGATGTTCGAGACAGGGACGTGTATGCCCTCGCCTTGGCCAACGCCGCCGAAGCCCCCGCCGAGGGCGGCATGCAACTACTCTTTCACCCAATCCGAACAACGGCCAATATTCCCAAGGGAATGTGGTCCATGGCGCAAAACTACTACGAGATGACCGGGGCCGGCCGGACCTACCTCGAGGATCACTACTTCCACGAGTTGATCGGCTTTGGTAAAGCCAAACGCGAATGGGCATACCGCTTGGGAGTAGATCCGTACAGCAGCAACGTCCAACTCCAAGAGGAACTCAACCGGCTCGGCTGGCTCTCCCTTGCCGGCGGCCTTTCGGTCCGACTTCCCTTGATGGCTGTACCCGGGGGCGCCTCCATTGCGCTGACCGTCACCAACACCAGCGATGACATGAAACGCGAGCTTCGAGACGAGACGCCCGAGGCCATCCGTATCAAGAACCGCCGCGCCCTGGTCTCGAATTTCGGGGTCGGCGAGGCGGTCGCCGAGGATTTTGTCAATCACTCCTGGTATTCACCCAGTGCCCAAGTCGGGATTGTCGAATCGCTCACCGCCATGACTGGCGTGGCTAATCGAAACACCTTCATCGAACTCTCGATCTATCCCGACACGGTCACCGAGGCCTATTCCTTCACTCGCCTGGCGCTCATTCTCCTGGGCTTCCATCAAAATATCCACCCGCTCGAAGCGCTCTTTTCTGCCGACGGATTCATCGCCGCACTGACATCGGAAGGGGACGTTGTCGTTCCCCTGAACATAGACTTCGGATACTGGACAAGAGGCGCAGCGCTAGTCGTGGATGCGATCGATCGTGAGCTTGGACCCGGCATCGCTAGCCGAAAAAAATACTTCTTGATTTCCGGCACCCTGTCCCCCGCAGCAGCCCTCGAGGTGACAAGGCGCGGGTGGACGGTGATGGAAATGCTCGAATCGACCTGGCTCGACGAGTTCGATCAGAATTCGTTCGCACCGGGCGAACCCGACCCACAGCGCATCCTCCCCGAAATCGGGAGCTAGCACACCGGCCGCGGAATTCAGTCATCTCACGCCGGAGGCTCCGGATCCTCGCCATCCCTTGAGTCACGAGGGAGACGAGAGTCACGAGAGAGAGACGAGAGTCACGATGGTTGAAAGTTGAAGGTCGAAAGAGACGCCAAAGAATCCGCTGCACCCCCCGGAAGACTAGGCTGAGAACTGCGATGGCTCTCCCGACTGAATTATCGGACTCTTGGCCTCCGAATCTCCCGACCGGGACTGCTGAGGGTGATGCTCTTCCCCCCAACCCAGTAGCCACTCATAGAGAACCGGTAGAACAAAGAGCGTCACTAGGGTGGCTGTAAGCAGGCCTCCCACGACAACCGTGGCCAGGGGGCGCTGCACTTCGCTTCCGACTCCGGCAGAGAGCAGTAGCGGGCTGAGTCCCAGGGCCGTGGTGGATGCAGTCATTAGAACCGCCCTCAGGCGAGAACTGGAGCCATCGATACAGGCTTTTCTTCGGCTCACACCTTGTTCAATCAGGCGATTGATCGCCGCGACCAGCACCATCCCGTTGCCCAGGGCGATCCCGAAGAGCGCGATAAAACCCACCGAAGTAGGCACCGAGAGACTCTGCCCACTCAGGCTCAGGGCGACAACACCCCCGGTCAGTGCCGGTGGAATATTGGAGAGAATAGCCAGCACACTTCTCCCCGATTCAAAGGCCGAGTAAAGAAGCACCAGAACCATAAAAAGGGTCAAGGGAATAGTCAGGGCCAACCGCTTGTTTGCCTGCTCCTGCAGCCTGAACTGCCCTCCCCAGGTCACTCGATATCCGGGTTCCATCGCTACCTGACGATCGACCACCGCCTGAGCCTCTTTCACGAACCCGCCTATATCTCTGCCCGAAACATTGCACTGAACCACGATGAATCGTTGTCCATCTTCTCGCTTGATCTGACGCGGGCCCACGACTTTTTCCAAACTTGCCAGGTCGCTCAGGGGAACCCGGTAGCCGTTAGGCGCATCGATGAGAAGCCTTCCAATGGAGTCGGGCGTCTCTCTATATGCCGAGTCCAAGCGCACCAGGATATCGAACCTCTTAATCCCTTCGAACACCTGACCGGCGACCCTACCACCCACTGAAGCGCTGATCGTTCGCTGCACATCCTTCACATTTATTCCGTGACGGCCCACAGATTCCCTGTCGATTCGGATGACGAGTTGGGGCGTCCCGGAGATCTGATCGACCTGCACATCCGCCGCCCCCCGAACCTCGGAAATAGCGTTTGAAATTTCTTTCGCCTGCTTCTTGAGCAGATCCACGTTCTCTCCAAAAATCTTGATCGCGAGTTCTGCCTGGGTACCCTCAAGAAGCTCATCAACGCTCATTGCAATGGGCTGAGTGAAGTTGATGACTGCACCGGGGACGCGACCGAGCCGCCGGCGAATCATATCTTCAAGTTCCTCCTGGGATGTCGCCGTAGTCCACTCTTCCCTCGGACTGAGCAAAACCAAGATCTCCGCGCTGTTGATCGGATCTGCGTGTGCACCCACTTCACCACGACCGATCCGGCTGACCACTCCCGTGACCTCCTCGATCTCCATCAATCTCCGCTCTACGATCTGCGTGGTTCGGTAGCTTTCGGAGAGAGCCGACGACGGGGACATGGTCACGCGAACGATGAGAGTGCCCTCCTGCAAGCGGGGAGTGAACTCAGATCCAAGATTTGGAAAAATCAACGCGCCCACCAAAATCAAGGAAAAGCCACTTGCCCCAGCGATCCAGCGACGTTGAAAAACAACGGAGAGCACCGTCTCATAGGCACGCGAGAGCCCCGCCACCAAACGTCGTTGAGTCTTCGCTTCTGGTTTCAGCAACCACGAGATCAACGCTGGCGCCAGAAGCAGAGTAAACGTAAGCGCTCCTGCCAGCCCCAGAGCAACCGTATACGCCAGGGGTGTGAAGGTTTTACCCTCTACTCCTTCTAGGCCGAAGAGCGGTGAGAAAGCCGCGATAATAATGAGTGTCGCGAAGAAAATTGGACGCGTAACCTCACTGCACGCATCCGCAATGATTTGCATACGCGGAGTGGACTCTTCGGCGGAACTCAGCCTTCGATCCACATTTTCGACGATCACAATTGCCCCATCGACCAACATGCCGACCGCAATCGCAAGCCCTCCAAGGGACATCAAGTTTGCCGAAATTCCAAAGTAGGACATCCAGAATGTGGCGAAGAGCACCGCGAACGGCAGTGAAAGAACAATAACCAGGCCCGATCGCCAGCCTCCCATGAAGAGAAAGATGACCACCGCAACGGCGGCCGCCCCTTGGACCAGCGCGCTTCGGACCGTGTCGAGGCAGGCCTCTACCAAGCTGCGCTGCTCGTAGTAGGGGACCAATTTCACTTCACCCGGAAGGCTCTTGTTCAACGCCTCTATTTCGGCTTCTACGGAGTCGATCACCCCCGCCGAATTCTGACCGAAGAGCTTTACGACCATTCCAGCGACGACTTCGCGCTCTCCGTCCAGGCTCTGTAGTCCCCGGCGAATCCCACCACCCACAGTGACCTCGGCGACATCCCGAACGTAGGTTGGACGCCCCTGATAGGACTTCAAGACTATACTCTCGAGATCATCCTTCGACGTGGCGAGGCCAATTGACCGAACGACGACTTCCTCAGAATTCTGCTCAATGAACTGAGCGCCCGTGTTTCCGTTGTTCTGCTCCAAACGGTCAACCAGCTCTAAAATGGAGATGTCGTGCTGAAGGAGTTTTTCCGGATTGACACTCACATGGAATTGTTTCTCGTGGCCTCCTATTCCGAGCACCTCTGTCACTCCTGAGACACTCATAAGACGCGGCTTCACAAACCAATCTTGCAGAGTTCTCAACTCTTCGAGGCCATGGCTACCCGAGGGATCATCTAGGTAGTAGTAGAGAATCAATCCCATACCCGTTGCTATGGGACCGAGTTCCGAGTGGCCGAACTGGCTGGGGATCTTTCCCGCTTCGCTCTGAAGGCGACTGCTGACCAACTGGCGAGCAAAATAGATATCTACGTCGTCCTCGAAATAGACGTTGACAATTGAGAGACCGAAATTCGAAACCGAACGAATTTTTTCTACATCGGGCAAACCCGCCAAGGCCACTTCAATGGGAGAGGTGACATACTGCTCTACCTCCTCCGGGGCGAGGCCGTCGGTTTCAGTGAAAACCTGAACCAATGCGGGAGAAACATCAGGAAAAGCATCGATTGGAAGATCGCGATAGCTCAAATATCCGACGACCATAACCAACCAGCCCAAAGCGAGGACGACCACTCGGTTGCGAATACAGATCGCTATTAAATTTCGCATAGTCAACTCCCGTGGTCCACGCATACCGCACACGAGCGGACGGGATCCGAAATGGCTGGGGACACGTCGCGATCGATCAATGTCCGTGACCGCCTTGAATCTTCGAGCGCATCAATTCTGACTTCACTATGAACCCGCCTGCTTCCACAATATTTTCCCCGGGCTCAACCTCGCCTTTGACTTCGACATTGTAGTTATCGCTCAAGCCGATCGTGACCGTGCGGGGGCTATAACCACGGGCGTCCAAAACGAAGACCACTGCTTTGTCATCCAATGAATGGACCGCGCTCTTGGGAACGGCGGACTTGACCTCCGAGCTGCCGACGAGAAGATTGGCAGTCGTGAACATACCGGGATGCCACTGACCCAATTTATTATCCAAAACAACGCGAGCCGTGGCCGTTCGTGTTTCCGGGTTGATCACCGGCGTCACGTAGGAGATCACCCCTTTGGCCCGGGGTTGACCATGAATTGCTTTGATCAGGACCGTTTGTCCTGCCTTGACCCGGTGCAGATCACGCATATAGACGTCAAAATCGACCCAGACTGTGGAGAGATCTGCAACAACGAAAGCCTGGGTGTGCGCATCGATCGCTTCGCCGAGGGTTATGTGCTTTTCAATCACGACACCATCGATCATTGTCTTCAAGGAGTATGGGCTAAGGCTACGGCTGCTCTCGATCACAGCCAGGGTCTCACCACTGCGGACGGAATCGCCTATCTGCTTGTCAGTTCTTTTCACGATCCCACCATACCTGGGCACGATATGAGCAATCTGGTCTTCGTTCGAGCGAATCTCGCCTGTCAGGGAAAGAATCTCTTCAATGACGGCTGGGCCCGCGGCAGAAATCTTTAAACCGAACTCCACCGTGTCAATCGCGTCCAGGCCAACAATCTGATTTTCAGCCTGACCAGACTCCTCATGGTGCGCGCCGTCGGGGTTTCCCGCAGCGCCGCAGCCAAGGAATGAGCCCGCTGCGAGCGCAGCAGCGAGACCTCCTAGGGCCAATTTCTTGGTTCGCTTCTCTTGTTGTTCGAAAGTCATGGTTCCTCCTGCGGATCTTTCAGCGCCGGCCCGCTAACGATTAGATGCGTTTGGGTCCGGGAAATTTGATAGGTCTTCTGAACTTCGACGAGCCTCGATTGGAGCAAGAAGAGAGAACGCTGCGCATCCAGTACGTCGGTCAAACCAACGGCCCCTTCCCGGTGAGCCCATCGCATGGCGGCATACGCGTCTCTCGCCTGGGGAATGACCTTTTGGGCGAGGGTGGCGGCTTCATCATGGGCGTTGGACATGGCTTCGTGGGCGCGAATGAGATCCCGAAGCGATGCCATTTTCGCGCCGCGCTGCTTGTCCTGTGCGGCAGCGAGTCCCGCTCTCGCCGCCATCCGCGCACCTTGGTTTCGGTCGAAAACCGGAAGGGGAAATTCAAACCCCATTTGAAGTCCCCAGACGTCGTTTCCGCTGAAATACTTCGGCCCCAGTCCCAATCGTAGATCGGGGATACGACGTGAGTCCTCGAGAGCCATGACGGACCGCGCGCGATCAATATCGATGACCAATTTCTTTTGCTTCATGCTGGTTTCGAGCAGAGATTTGAAATTCTCCAGGCTGGGGAGAGGTTCCGAGGAATCCAGAACTCCGCGAAGCCTTGAAAAGTTGAAAGCGTCTGCCCCCCACAGCGAGGCGAGCCTGCGAAATGCGGCCCTCAGTGAGCGAGACCGGTTTGCTACTTCAATCTCCTGAAGCGATACCTCGATCTCAGCCCTCGGAATCTCAGCGGCTGAAATGGCTCCGTTATCGACTTGGATGCGCACGGCTTCCAGCAGAGCCCTCGCGATTTCTGTTTTTTCTTCTGCCTGCTGCAGTGAGATCTGTTGGGCCAAGGATTCCGAAAATGCGATCATGGTTTCTGCAATAATCGCAAGGCGTACTTCTGCATAATCTGACTGGGCCAATCGAGTTGAGTGATGCTCCACGTCTTTCCTGAATCCGCGCTGGCCACCGATCTCAATGAGTTGGCCCAACAGGAATGAAGTCTCGAAACTTTCATCGGCAAGGCCTGTATTGGAAGTGCCGATGTTCTCCAACTCCAGCGAAAGGGTGGGGTTGGGAAGCAGTCCCGCCTGGAGCATTCGGCCCTGTTGAGCCCGAATGGCCGAATAGGCTGAGCCAAGGCGTGGGTTGTTGAGGAAGACGAGATTGAGGATGTCTTCCAGCCCAAGGATGGCCTTGTCACCGACGGGGGATTCGGAAATCCTCCGAGGCCGGTGCCCTGGATCCTCGACGCTCGGTGCGGCGAACCCGGGTCCCGCAAGGGTCAGCAACCCAATCAACACCCAGAAGAGCCAAAGGCGTTCGCAATATTTTTTGTAGACCGTGAAAAACATGAATGCCACTCCCAATACATTTCGCCCCGTGCACATCGCCTGTTCTTGGAACTCACGGTTTAGCCAAGAACGGGGGGGGCCTAGTCGACCCCGGCGACCCCGAGGGTTGCATCAACAGCGGAGGACAAGGGTCCCTGTGCGGGCGAGCAGTCGATTCGGATTTTGGCCAAGTGTTTCTAGGGCAAGGAAGCTGCATGGCTCTTCGATGGCTTCGCGACGAATGCTTAAAATAGGGGTCAGCCCGGTGGCGTGAACAAGCCGGCGGGGAGTCGTCTCACCGCCGATCCCGCGCTCCGATGCGACACAACGGCCCACGCAGGTGGCATGAGGGTTCAAGCCATCACTTCCGAGACTCGGGGAGCCGGATGCGAGAGAGCGGGCATTATCCCGTACACGGGGAGCCGCTGAGTCGTCATGGTGGGGTTCCACCTCCAGCGCAAGATTGCTGCTGCTGGCGAGGCAGATCGCAGCGTCGAGCACACGACCGGTCGCCGAACTGGCGAGCAGGAGTGCCACGGCGGTAATCGCAGCGGTCCAAAACTGAAGGCGATAGGGCTGTTCTCTCACCCAAGCGCTATCGACCCAACCGGGTGAAAAATAGAGGCAAAACTCGCCGAAAGTGAGCGACCTCAGCACCTCGGCCCGCGGGGGAAATCGACGGCTGAAAGGTCGTTGCTCGACGGTTGAGAGGCAGTTGAGAGGCAGTCAATCGGCACCGCTGGTCGCCCACGATCCCAAGCGTCCGCCGAAACCCGAGGTCACGAACTCTACTCGAATTCAGGAGTGGGCTATGCCTAGGCCACACCTCGACCGACCCTTGAATCCACGAACTTGGAATATCCGGGAGCTCAAATGCGACTTTCTCAGATCGGCCTTTCTCTCCTCGCAATTCAACTGGCATGCCTCGGCTGCGCGAGCACCCCGTCGGGTCCCCGTAGCCATGCCGTTGTTCAGATCAACAACATGAACGTTGCCCCCAATGTTGCGAAGGTTTCCGGTCCAAAAAATTCCGTAGTCTGGAACAATTGGTCAAGCTCGGTGGCCACCGTCAATTTTCCGGCGAGCATCGCTAGCGCCTTTGTCTGCGATGAACTGCGACCGCTCTTTGTACTGAACGGAGACCGTGTCGAATCAGCCCAAGCCCTTGGCGACAACGAAAGCCTGTCTACCCCGTGCGCACTCAAGCCCGGTACCTACACGTACGAGGTCTGGCTTTCCCCCTCAAGAATGGGACGAGAGAATCCCCAACTGAAGGTCAAGGGCCAGATTCAGGTCACCGACTAGCGGTGCCACGGCTGCCTGAAGGTTCGGGCTCGGGCTACACGGTGCTCTTCGCTTGGGTTCTTGCCGCGACCATCGGCTACTTTGCACTCGGTGGGTTCTTGACCCGTCTGCTGGAAGGATACGATCGCACCAGCGAATCAGGAATTTCTATTCTCCTGACTGCGGGCGCCATCGCAATCGGCCTGGGGCTCACATTCCGATGGGCACGAGAAAAAAAGCCTGGGGCAGCACCTTCGGACTCATCCCCGCGCCGGCGTTTCTTGCTCGGTGTACTCGGCGCCGGCGGCGGGGTCGCAGCCACGAGCATCGCGGCTCTCGCCAGAACAAGCGACTGGCTCACGGTTTCCGGGAAGCACATCTTCCTGGTGCGCCCCCCATACCAGGCCGACACAGCTCTAAATGAATGGGCCGGTTCCGCGGTGGGCGCCTACCGACGATTGGGACGAACCGAAGCCCGAATCTCGGACATCTCCCTGGGTTCGGGATCCGGGACCGGGGGTAGGCAGACCGTAGAAGTCGCCCGGGAAGCCATCGAGCGCGGCATCAACTACTTCGATACCGCGCCGGACTACAGCGGTACCGACTCGGAGAAGCGACTCGGAGAGGCGATGCTCGGCGTGCGCGACCGAATGTTTCTCGCCACCAAGTTCTGCCGCCCCACCGGCCACCTGCACCCGGGGCATTCGGTACAGGAATACATGACCGCCGTGGACGAAAGCCTACGACGCCTGCAGACCGATTGGGTTGATCTCGTCCACATCCATTCGTGTGACAGCGTGGAAAGACTCATGGATGAAAACGCCCACGAGGCCTTCGATCGCCTCAAGCAAGCGGGCAAAGTTCGCTTTCTCGGTGTGTCCACGCATACGCCAAATCTCGAAGAGGTGGCTAATCACGCCATCCAGAGTGATCGCTTTGATGTCATGATGCTCGCCTATCACTACGGCGCCTGGCCCAGCATCGGGGACATCATCGATCGGGCTGCCGAAAAGGATATCGGCGTGGTGGCAATGAAGACTTTGCGGGGTGCCATGCACCAGGGTCTCATGTGGTCTCGACCCGATCGAGAAGCCTATACCCAGGCGGCGTTCAAATGGGTTCTTTCCAATCCGTCGGTTTCGGGCCTGGTGATTTCGATCTGGGAATCAGCCCAGCTCGACGAATTTCTCTATGCCTCGGGCCAGGCGGCTGCCTCGCAAGACGTAGCCCGGCTGAAGCGATACGAGGCGCTCACTGCCCAGGAGCATTGCCGTCCGCACTGCGGTGCTTGCCTCGACCAGTGTCCAGAACAACTCCCCATTCACGACATCCTCCGATACCGCATGTATTTCGAACACTACGGGGCGCAGAAGGAAGCCATGAGACTCTATTCCGAGCTGGAATCAAAAGCCGATGTTTGCCTCTCGTGCAGCGCTCCTTGTACCAATGCCTGCCCCTACGGAATTCCTATTCCCCAACAAACCCGCGATACTCACGACCTGCTGAGCATGCAGAGCCGAGCCTAGTTCCAGGCGTCCAGGAGCCTTCTCTCTGCAACCAGTGGATTGTCCGCAAGGGTACACTCGCGGTCGAAAATCATCGTCGCCCTCGCGCTTGAATCGTAGGCATCCCACTCGGGCAGACCGAGGTGACCGGGTTCACCCCTGCGTGCGAATGCGATCCAAGCATCCTGCATGCGCCCGGACAGCCGCCGCGCTGAACCGGCGAAACTCGTAAAGGCGCGAGTCAGAGGATGGCTGGTGAGACCAAAGACGAAGGGCAGTTCCATGGCATGACATGCGCCCAGGGTCTGGGAAAAGACCGCCGGTTTCCACGAAAACAAGTAGGAATGAACACTGCCCCCGGCCCTTTCGTGGCAGTCGGCCAGTTCAAATGCCGGGCGGTGGAAAACACGCATGGATTGGAAAGCGCTCCACACCTCGAAGGGCGTCGTGCGCCCGCCTCGCTTCCTCACCGCCTCCCGATACAAGCGGGCAGCCTCCTCGGGAGGGGGCGAGTTGCTCATCAACTGGGGCAGAAGATCGGAGAATCTCGAAATCAACCCGGACTCGCCAGAGTGGGCCAGTGGGGAATCAATGGGCGCAAAGAGCTTCCACTCATCGAGGGTCGTCCCGATCATCATGTCGATGTGGGCCACGGAACCATTCTCGACGGCTTCCGTGGGAAGCTCGGTGATCAGCTCGCCGTCCAGGCAAGGCGCCATCACCATCAGATCTCGGGGATTCATCAATTCCCGGTTGACCACGCTTTGGGCGCGCAAGATCTGGGCCACGGGGATCTCGCCCAATGTTTTGGGCGTGCAGCGGGGCTTTCCCAGTGTCCGTACAAAAAGTTCTGCTGCGCGATCGGCCATTTCGCGGCCGATCACATTGCGCCCCGCCCCGCTCTGAAGGATCCCACGGCAAAAGAGCCCTCGGGCCGATGCCGCCCCGAGCAGAGCACCCACGCTCATGGCTCCCGCGGACTGGCCACAGACGGTCACGTTTTCAGGGTTACCCCCGAAGCGCTCTATGTTGTCCCGAACCCATTCAAGCGCGGCAATCTGATCCCGGGTACCGAGATTGGAAGAATTTTCGAATCCCGGCTTTCCGAGACCGTCCAGATGCACATAGCCCAGAGCCCCCAGGCGATAGTTAATGGTGACAACCACCATATCGCCGGTTCGCGCCAGATAGTTTCCATCGTAGACCGGTGTCGAACCCGCGCCTATGAGAAAGCCCCCTCCATGGATCCAAAGAAAGACGGGTCTCTTGGCGCCGTCGATTCCCGGCGTCCATACGTTGAGATGAAGGCAATCTTCCGATTGCCTCGCCGCTCCGGCATTCAAGAAACGAAAGAGTGGTATCGCGGGCTGAATGGGAACCGCGCCCGACTTCGTCGCCTCGCGCACGCCCCTCCAGGGTTCCGGAGAACCCGGGGGCTGAAATCGCAGGCGACCTTCGGGTGCTCGCGCATAGGGAACGCCCTTGAAGGCAACAATGCCCCGGGACTCGCTCCCCCTCACCCAGCCGGCCGTGGTCTCTGCCTGGAGATCGCGGACTGTCAACCGCTCGCCTCGCCTAAAATCGATTTTCGAGTAGGGATCTCGCTCTTCCTTGGGCAGAGGTTCGGCTTCACCGCGCGATAGTACCCCATGGACGGACCACGGGAGCAGAAATCCAATCTATCTCCGGATGAAATCCCAACCCGCCTCGATACAGGCTTCCGGAAGGTCATTCCTAATTTCCACCTCGCCCAGCCCAAGCGGG
>DUCT01000147.1:39443-43081 GCA_012959665.1 Myxococcales bacterium
CGTGGCGCATTGCCTCCCGGAGCACTTCGTTACTCGGCAGATCAGCCCGAGTAGGCAGACCCACCGCAGCCAGGAGTTTCCCCAGGTCGTTTGAGAGATCTTGAGTGCACAGTCCGAAATCTGCGGCAGCCCGAGAAGCGGCCAGCATCCCCAGGCCCACGGCTTCTCCATGCTGAATAGCGCCATAACCCCCGGTCGCTTCAATGGCGTGGCCGAATGTATGTCCGAAATTCAGGTGAGCCCGAACCCCATGTTCCTTTTCGTCTTCCACTACCACCGCCGACTTGATTTCGACGTTGCGCCGCACGAGTTCAACAATTTCAGGGGCAGAAAGGTTGAGGATGCTTTCGAGATTCTCCGAAATGAAACCAAAGAGGGATTCATCCCGAATCACCGCATGCTTGATGCACTCGGCCAACCCACACTGGAGTTCGCGAGCGGGCAAGCTCTGGAGAACAAGTGGATCAGCCACAACCAGGGCAGGCTGATAGAAAGCACCGACCAAATTTTTGCCTTGGGGAACATTGACTCCGGTCTTTCCGCCGACGCTTGAATCCACCATGGCCAGTAGAGTGGTCGGACATTGGATAAAAGGGACGCCTCGCAGGTAGGTCGCCGCCACGAAGCCCGTCACATCGCCGGTGATTCCGCCGCCCAGGGCGATGACCGGAGAGCCCCTTTCCAGATGCGAATCCAGAAAATCTCCGTAGATGCCCTGGACCGTGGCAAGGCTTTTCGCCTCCTCGCCGGACTCCACCACCACCGAAGTGGGAAGGTATCCGGCCTGGACCAGAGAGCGCTCAACCCCCTTCCCATAGAGAGCGTGGACTGCGGAATCGGCGACCCACCCGCAGCGACCATTTGGGGCAACCGCCCGCACCCGCTCACCCAGCCCTTGGAGACTGCCGGGCTCGATCAGGATCTCGTAACGGTGATGGGGAAGTTGAACGGTGACACTGGCCATAGGAGGTGGGGTCTAGCACGGATCTTTCTGACAGGCAGAGCAATCACATCCATGCGCTTCCTGGCCGTCAGGAAAGAGGACGGAGCATGCTCTCCTGGGCGAACGAAGCCACCAAATCGCCTGCTCGGCTAAACACCCTTCCCTGGGCGAATCCCCGCCCCCCGGCAACCACAGAACTTTCCTGGTTGACCAAAAGCCAATCGTCCACTCGCAGCGGCTTGTGGAACCAGAGCGTATGTGAGGTCACCGCGGTCTGGATTTTCTCGGGCGAGTCCTCTTCTCCGAGCCCGAAATGGGGTCGGAGGGATGTGCCAATCAAGGTGAGGTCGGTCGCGTGCGCGAGAAGAGCCTGGTGGGCAACTGGGCTGCCCGAAAAAGCAGGCGTCCGCATCCAAAATGCAAAATCGGGAGAACCCACTTCTCTCGAGCCAAGGTCTACCCCACCCACGACTCGCGTCTCCCAGGGAATCATGCTCAATTCAGTGGGGATCGCTTCTTCAGGCTCGCCTAAGTCGGGTGCATCCACCTGGTGGAAAAGGCCACTTTCCTCCGCGTGGAACGTGACCGTGGCGACAACCTTGGGCGCGCCCCCCTGCTGGCCCACCACCAGACGATGGGCGAAGGTTCGGCCATCGCTCTGGCGGTCCACCTGGTACTCGACCCGCCGGGCCAGATCACCCGGGGCGGGAAATATCGCATGGAGCGAACTGACGCCCTTGGACTCCACCGTCTCTGCCCCAACGCACAAGACCTGGGCCAGGATCTGGCCGCCAAAAATCCTTCGATAGTCCATGGGGATATTGGGCGCCGTATAGGTGTCCCCTCCCACGGGCTCGACGACCAGGCAGGCCAGGGTGTCTTCCCACTGAATGATCGCCATGAGGTCTCCCCAAAGGAGATGGACTAAACGCCCAGGCCAGAGTTCATTTCAAGTGCTGGTTGATCGGCTTCGGGGTGGCCCACGATCTCTGCAGGGATACCCGCCACAGTACTGTGGGGAGGCACGTCCGATAGAACCACGCTCCCCGCTGCAATTTTTGCCCCCTCGCCCACTTCGACGTTGCCAAGCACCTTGGCCCCGGCGCAGATCAGAACTCCCCGTCGGATTTTAGGGTGCCGGTCTCCGGTCTCTTTCCCCGTACCCCCGAGTGTAACTTCATGAAGCAGGGATACATCGTCTTCGACCACCGTCGTCTCTCCCATCACGACGCTGGTGGCGTGATCGATAAAAATTCCCGAACCCAGTGTCGCTGCCGGATGAATGTCAACTCCGAAAATTTCCGAGACTCGGTTCTGCACGTGAACGGCCAGGGCGCGACGATCGGCCCCCCAGAGCCAATGGGCATACCGGTAGGCCTGCAGGGCATGGAATCCCTTGAAGTAAAGCAACGGCATCCAATAGCTGGTGCAAGCCGGGTCCCGTTCACGGATGGCACACAAGTCGGCACGCACCGCTTCTCCGATTTCGGGAGCCGAGTTGAAAGCTTCGTCGATCCCCTGGCGGAACGCCTCGGCGGGGAGCATTTCGCTCCCCAATTTATTCGAGAGATGGAAACTGAGGGCGCTCTCCAGGGAAGCATGCTCCAAAACCGTCGCTTGAAGAAACCGTTCCAACAGGCTTTCCCCAGCGGATACGCCTTGGACGTCCTTCCTGATCTCGCTCCAGATCGGATCTTCCGAGCCGGGGTCAACCGCATCTTGGCTGGCCATCAGTGCACTCCTTCGCGAGGTAATGCCTTCCTTCGCGAGGTTGGTGGTCCTCAATGCAACCGTGGAGATTCGATTCCCCCACACCATTTTTATGCCGTTCTTATCTCGTCCTTATGCCATTCAGTGTACCCGAACCCGGGTCAGCCAACTCTCTACAACACAGTGATCTCGGCTCAGCGAGCCATGTAGCCCTCGATTCGGCGGTCCATATCCTCGATCAGGCCGTCGAAACCCTCTTTTTCCAGAATCGTCCGATACTCGGAGCGACGCATCGCGATTTCGCTCACAGTGGATGGAGAATAGCGATCCACGATTTTCCACTCTCCCCCTACCTCGGCCAGACGGTAATCAACGGAGATTTCTAAAACTTGGCGGGGATATCTCACAGCTGTACGAATCAGCACAACCCCCTTCGAAATCTGGTCATACCCAGTCAGCCTGGAAACCCGCCCCCTATCCCGGGAGTTGACCTTCGCGCTGGCTGAACTCCGAAAGGCGATGAAGGTGTCTACCCAAAGTCTCTTCTGACCCGGCGTCAACTCCCGGAAACTCGGCCCATAGCTGAGTTCGGCCATCCTCGGAAGGTCGAAATTCCGCAGACCAATCTCCGCCAGCGCGACCCGCCGTTCTTCGTAGCCGAGGGTCGAACTCTGCTGGGCAACTTCGCGAACGCTTTCCTGCACCCTGAGCACAACGTCCCGGGCCTGAGCGACGCCCGGAGGCAGCGGTTCCGGGAAAGGATCCTTCTCCGGCGGAGGAGTTGCGCAAGCGCTCAGTAGCAGGCAAAGCAAAACTGCCCCGGCTGCCGAGAGGCGGCTTCGAGGCTTGCTTCGATCCGACTGCGAGAAATATTCCATACTGGGATTGGATCGCCGAAAAAGCACCTTGGTGCCATCGTGTTCCACGGGCGATTAGCCAAGCGCTCCTGAATCCTTGAGTGCCTTGATTTTTTCGGGTTGATAAC
>DUCT01000147.1:43154-59778 GCA_012959665.1 Myxococcales bacterium
TCGGCGCGGGAATCGATTCGTTTTGAAGCTTCAGGGGGAAAGGCAGCATATCCGCTCCGTGCTTCTCGTGGGGATAGAGGGGAAAGCGATCCTTGAATTGGGGATCCTCGGCCAGGGTCTTGGGCGTGTTGACCGGGGCAACGGGAAAATTTTTCTCGTCTCCAAGCCGGATCCACTCCTGGGAGCTTTTTGTCTTGAAAAGCTTGCTCAGGTCGGCCTGAAGCTCCCGATTTCCCCGGGCATGATCGGCGAACTTTGAACCCGGCCATTTTTCAAAGAGTTCCGGGCGGCCCACGCACTCGCAGAAGTTCTTCCAGAACGCCTGCTCCGAAGCCATGAAAATTATGTGGCCATCCGAGGATTCGTACATCTGGTAGCGGACGCCTGCCTTCATCCCCGCAGTCCCCGGCTCCCTACGCTCGTAGTTGTCGGCCTTGTTTCCGGTGACCACTTCCTCGGGCCGCTCATAGGCGAGCCACGATTCACTTCTGTACCAATCCATGTAGGCAGCGGCATCGGATTGCCCAATCTCCATCATGCAGCCATGACCCGTCTCTCGGGCTCGCAACACCCCCGCCAAAACGCCGAGGGCGCCCATCAGCGGCCCCGAGTGCATACCGATCGATGCATGCTCGGGGATGTAGCAATAGCCTTCCTCGTCGTAGGCGGGGTTGACGATTCCCGCCCAAGTATCGAAAGCGATTCCATGGGCGGGCAGGCTCTGATAGGGGCCCGTCATGCCGTAACCAGAAATATTACAGAACACAATGCGTGGGTTGATGGCCCTCAGATCCTCGTAGCCCAAGCCCCGCCGGGCCAGGGAACCCGGACGCATGGCCTCGATCACAGCATCCGCTCCCCGCACCAGATCCTTGTAGACCTCAACCCCCTGGTCGGTTTTCAGATCGAGGGTGAGGCTCTTCTTCCCGCGATTGATATGGAGATGCAGCAGGGAAACCCCATCTATGATGGGCCAGGTCATTTCACGGATATAGTCTCCCGAAGGGCTCTCGACCTTAATGACCTGAGCGCCCAGATCGGCGAGGTGGGTTGTGATCGCGGCAGGACCCAGCAACGAACTCTCGATCACGCGGAATCCCGCAAGCGGTGGAGCAGCATGTTGAACCATGAGCCTCTCTCGCACTCCTCTTTCGAATCGGCCTGTCCCCCGGCCAGCGCTGTGTGCAGCCGGGAAAGGGCGCAAAATACCCTGGGCTTCTCCCGGCCACAACCAGGGACAAGCCAGACCAAGATTTCTGGATCCGCCAGACGCCCATCCAACAGCCGCGATCGGCTAGATTCCCGGCATGAGTCAAACGTCTGACCCACCCGACCGCCCCGTCTGTGCTGCCGCGGGCCCCGGCTCGGAGCGGCGGTCTTCCCGGCGCCGGCGATTGCTCAGCTGCCTTTCGTCGCTCCTCGTCGTGGCTCTTCTTCTGAACTCGTCGGGCTGCGCTCGAAATCCCGTATCCGGGCGGCCCGAGGCTGTTCTGACCAGCGAAAAGGCCGAGATCGACCAGGGAAATGAAGCGGCCCGGCAGGTCGAACTCGAAATCGGCCTGGTCGAGGATCCAGCCCTCCAGGCCTACCTGGCCCAACTCGGTCAGCGGCTGGCCAAGCACTCGCCCCGAAGCCGCATCCTCTACCACTTTCAGGTCGCCAATATGCCCGAGGCCAACGCCTTCGCGCTTCCGGGCGGCCACATCTATGTTTCCCGCGGGCTTCTCGCCCTGGTCAATTCCGAGGACGAATTGGCGGCCATCCTTGGCCATGAAATTGGCCACGTTGCGGCCCGGCACTCGGTTCGACGTCAGGCCGCGAGCGCACCCCTGGCCCCCCTTCGGATTGCCGCCGCCCTCGGTGGTGCAGCCGCCTCCATCGTCTCTCCGGGCCTGGGCCAAATCGTCGCCGGAATCGGTCAACTTCCCGGGGCCTTTGCCCTGGCGGCCTATAGCCGAGACCAGGAACGGGAGGCCGACCGCCTGGGCCAGCAATTGGCCGCCGAAGCGGGCTTCGACCCTGTGGCGCTTTCCCACTTTACCCACACCATCGCCCGGGAGGAGGCCCTCGACGGAAGATCGGCCGGCAGCCGGTCATTCCTCGTCTCCCATCCGCCGAGCCCCGAGCGGTCGGTGGCGGCGGAGGCCTACGCCCGGGAGCTGAAGGTCGCCGTCCACCGCCCTGCCCCCCTGGACCGGGAGGTTTTCCTGCGCCATTTCGACGGCATCGTGCTGGGACAGCCGGCCCTGGAGGGCGTCTTCGTAGACGAGCGGTTCCTTCACCCCGAGCTCGGCGTTGGCTTTGCCCTTCCCCTAAATTGGCAGACCCTCAATGCCCGGGACAGCGTCTCCGCCCAGAATCCCGAAGGCACCGCCCACCTCGTGGTCGAAATCGTAGGCGAGGGTCAAACTGCCCTGGAAGCCGCGCAAGAATTCGGGGGGCAGGTCCGGTTGGATGCTCGACCCCGATCCGCGCAGATTCACGGCTTGGAGGCGGCTCACGCTTCGGCCGTGATTCGGAGTCGGCCCGAAAACAACCAGCTGATTCTGACCTGGGTGACTCACGACAACCTCGTCTACCGCATCGTGGGCATTGCCCCGATTTCCAAAATGACCGACTTCCGCTCCGCCTTCACAAGCACCGCGCAAAGTTTTCATGCCTTGAGCCCCGCTGAGCGAGCAGAGATCTTTGAGAACAGGCTGCGCCTGGTTCAAGCCGCCAAAGGCGAAACCCTTGAGACGCTTGGCAAGAGAAGCGGCAACCAGTGGAGCGTCCCACGTACGGCCCTGGCCAATGGGTTCGAGGAGAACGCGCCTCTGCTCCCGGGTGGGTGGGTCAAAACCGCTCGGCTCGAACCCTACTCGGAGCCCATCCGAGCCAGCCCCTAAACCCTTCAGGGAGGGTGCGCGTCCAACGGCCCCGGTTCTGGGTCGCGGGGGACCGCGGTCTCTTGACCCGCGTCCACTTCATTCCAGAATTGCTCCCGGCCAGAGTCCCACACCTCCTGGGTCGGGTGGCTTCCCCCGAGAAGAGTCGTCTTTCCGTTGCCTGATTCGTACCTCGACCAGTCGGCATCCCCCTCCCTGTTCGGCTCGCCGGTTCGCGCGAACGAAAGCCAGGCGGCCTGCATGCGGTCCGAGAGGGCGACGGCTTCGGACGACATGCCGAAGAGCGGACGCAGCCAGGGTGTCTTCAGGGTGCCGAAAACGAAAGCCAGTTCCAGGGCATGGCAGGCGCCTACCCTATTGGGCGCCAGCGGGGGCTTCCAATCGAAACGGTAGAGCCACGTCGGCGCACCCCGACTTGAGTGGGCAGCGGCCAGACGCACCGCCGGGTAATGGAAAACGCGATCGGTCTGTATCGAGGCCCACACCTCGGCAGGAGAGCGCCGACCGCCCTCCGGCGAAAATTCGTAGAGGGAGAGTGCCTCGTCGGCTCGGGCCCGTGCAAGGCGAACGCCGTCGTCAGAATGCTCATCTCGCCCCCCGAAAGTCTGTACCAGATATTTCTTCAATGTCTTTCGGTCGAGGGTTCTTCGTCTTTTGTCGGTGGCGGTGAACATCTTCCACTCGTCTAGATTGGTGCCGATCAGAAGCGGTACTTCCATCGCCTGGCCCAACTCGAAGCGAGAACGGGGTAGATCGGGTACGAGGTCGTTATCGAGAACCGGCTGCCAGGCAAGGGTCCCCAACGGAAGACCGTGACGCGAGCCCATCTTCAATTGCGCATCCCTCAGCGTTCCCGAATCCAGTGCACGTAACGCTTGGGTCAGATCGCTTCGCGCCGGGTCCAATCCCAATTGACCGACGAGAACCTCGGCGACCCGCCGAGCCTGTCCTTTGTCCAGCACATTGTCCCCGGCTCCGCTCTGGAGAATCCCGCGATGAAAGAGCCCTTTCGCATCTGGACACGCCATCAGGGTCGCGGCGCTCATAGCTCCCGCCGACTGGCCGAAGACGGTCACGCTTTCCGGATCGCCTCCGAAGACTTCGATATTCGTCTGGACCCAAGCCAGTGCGGCGATCTGGTCGCGCAGACCCAAATTCGTTTGCACGCTTGAGCCGGCACCAAGGCTCCGGAGATCGAGACCGCCGAAAACACCGAGTCGATAGTTGAAGGTGACAACGACCGCGTCTCCCCGTCTCACAAGGCGATCCCCCGCGTAGAGATGGAAACTTCCGGAGCCATGGCTGAAACCACCGCCGTGGATCCAGACCAGGACGGGGCGACGCCCCCTGTCCGCAGCCGGGGTCCACACATTGAGGTTCAGGCAGTCTTCCCCCGCCCCAGCCCGGGGCACCGGCGACCAGCGGGCCAGGGGACCCGAATTGCCTGGGGCTTGAGGCGCGGCCCGACCAAAGCGACTGGCATCCCGGGTGCCCGGCCAGGGCTCAATGGCTTCGGGCGCCCTGAACCGGCCCTCACCCGCGGTTGAAGCCGCAAAGGGGATCCCTCGAAACACCTGGACACCGCGTTCTTCGGTGCCCTCCAGCCAGCCCTTCGGCGTCAGGACTCGAGGGCGACGGCTCACGGGCCGCCTCCGGCCAAATTACAACTCCGCGACAAGAGCACGTGCTGATTCGGCGAGCCCATCCACCTGAAAACGAAAGGCATCGGTGTCGGCCTGCGCACCCATCACCCCCTTGAGATAACGCGACAAGACGCCCTCAACAATTGCCGCCATCCGCCAGTACTGAAAGGCCCGGTAGTACCCGATTTTCTCGGCATTTCGGCCGGTCAATTCCTCGTAGAGCGCGACGAATTCCTCGCGAGTCTGAAAGCCGCCGGCGGTTGTCGGAAACGAAGCCGCGCCTCCTCTTACCTCTTCACCGGGTTGCCCCCAGTTGTTGATCACGTAGCCCAGATCCGCCAGGGGATCACCCAGAGTACAGAGCTCCCAGTCGAGAACCGCTGCAATGCCTCCATCCGAGCCCACCAGCATATTGCCGAGTCGGTAGTCGCCGTGAACGATGGCTGCCCCCACCTGCTCGGGAATATTGGAAGCGAGCACCTGGTAGACCTCTTCCATGGTTTCCAGTTCGCGGGTCTTCGTCTTCTCCCATTGGGTCCGCCAGCGCTTGAGCTGCCGGGCCAAATAGGCTTCGGTTCGCCCCAGTTCGCCAAGCCCCACCGCCGCCGGATCGACCCGGTGAAGCTTTGCCAAGACCCCAACTACTTCGGCACCTAGGCCCAAGCGACTCTCCAGCGGAAAAACCTCGGCGGTTTTGACCGCGTCGGCGAGGACATAGCCATCGATAAAGTTCATGATGTAAAAGGGGGCGTCGTTGACGATCGGATCCTCGCAGAGCCCGAGAGCAGAAGGAACCGGAACGGGGGTTTGCTCCAGGGCGGAAATAATTCGATGCTCCCGGGCCATATCGTGGGCCGTGGCAATCACCGCGCCAGTGGGTGGGCGGCGAAGTACAAAGCGATTGCCCGCACGGTCCGTAACCCGGAAGGTCAGATTGGAATGTCCGCCAGCAATCAGGTCGAACTCAAGGGGAGGCTCTGCGCCTTCAATGTTCTCTTTGAACCAAGCGTTAAGATTTTCCGAGTTGATTCCTGCCGTCGCCATGCTTCCCTCTCGACCCTTCGTTTTCTCCGATTCGAGCGGCGCGAGTATACCAATCTCCAGTGGGGCACTCGCGACAAATGCGACATTACGGCTCCACGAAATGGATTCACGGCCAAGAATTCAGACCCGGACTTCCGCCAGGGCTTGGCTCGCTCGCCCGATACGACTGAGTCCCTCCCCGACCCAGGCGCTCCCCTCCCCAAGCGCTCCCCTGTTGCCATTGGCCTAGAACACGACGAAGATATCCCCAATGAAGTCGACGCGGCCCATTCTTGCAGGAATTCTCACGTTCAGCTTGATTTGGGTTTGGGGGTGCGCGGGGATCAGCGGGACCGGAAATCCTTCGAGAAACGTCATCTTGACGAGTGATTTTGACGACGCCAGCGTGGGCGCCGAAGCGGCAAAAGACATGGCCCAACAGATGGGCATCGTCGAAGACCCTGATCTTCAGGCCTACATAGAGGTCATTGGTCGGCGGATGATCCCCTTCGCGCCGGCCCGATCGTTCGACTACACGTTCCATATCATCGATCAGTCGGCCCCGAATGCCTTCGCTCTTCCAGGTGGTTACATCTATATCTCCCGGGGTCTCCTGACGCTCGTCAACAGCGAGGACGAACTCGCGTGTGTCATCGGCCACGAAATCACCCACGCCGCAGAACGCCATTCAGCCGGTCGACAGCAATTCGATTCGCGCATGAACCCACTTTCCATCGGGTTCATGCGCATCGGTCAACTCGCCGCCTACGGACGGAATCAGGAAAGAGACGCCGATCGCGGCGGACAGATCCTCGCTGCGAAAGCGGGATGGAATCCTTCCGGGATGGCGACATTCATGCAGGATATCGATTCCATGGAACGGCTCACCACGGGTTGGTCGCGTCTACCCGGCTTCTTCGACAGTCATCCCACATCGCCCCAACGCGCCGCAGAATCGACCAATCGTGCGGAAAACCTGCAATGGACGCCGCGTCCCAACATCGCGACGAGCCAATACGCATTTCTGGAAAAAATGACGGGCCTGGCCCTGGGTGCCGACCCCAAAGAGGGGATCTTCGAGGGCACCCGTTTTCTTCACCTTGATATGGACTTCAGTGTGCTCTTCCCCGATGGGTGGCAACTGATCAACAACCACGATGCCGTGGGCGCAGTGGCCCCTGCCGGGAACGCCTTCATCGCCCTGCGAGTGGCGGGCCCCGGCGACGACCCCAAGGCCATGGCCCATATCTTTGCCCAGACCGAATTGCGGGAGGGAAATGGCCGCGTCCGCCGGGAACAGGCGCTACTCATCGGTTCGCTCTCCGCATACCGGATTCATGTCACCGCCAGCGAATTTAAAGGCTTCATGACCTTCATTGCGTACAACGACTTCATCTACCGCCTCGACGCGCTTACGACCGGCGGTCCGATCGATAGCTATGCGGGTCGCGGACGGACGGTGGCGCGAAGTTTTCGCCCCCTTACCGAGCAAGAAAAGGGGCTCTTCAAGAGCACTCGGCTCAGCCTCGTCACCGGACGAGCGGGTGAGAGTCTCCGAGGCCTGAGCGCCCGGACCACCAACGAACTCGACCTGGCCACAACCGCGGTGCTCAACGACCTCTTCATCGACTCCCGACTCGAGGAAGGCCAATGGGTCAAGATCGGGCGAGCGAGACCGTACGTCCCCGAGCCCCCCCCAAACTCGGGGCAGGACTCGACCGCCGCCGAGCCGTCACCGCCTCTTCCCTGAATCCCCGCGGGTCAAACGAGCCAGGCTGGGACTGAGGGGCCACCTGGGGCCACCAGGGTTTTCTCTTTAGCCGCCAATGGCTCCCGGTGGCACCCGCGCGCGGAAACGGACGGCTCGACGCAGAAAAAACGCAGGCCACGGGCAAATAGGACTCCAGTTGATCCCTGGGCCGCCCGATCCAAGGAACATGACTCTCCAAGAATCCACTGGACGACGCTCCATCGGCAGCCGATCAATTTCCATGGGAAGTGCCGAAGCAAGACTCATGCTGAGAACAGCCCTCGGACCCTACTGCCAAGCCGGCTACAACCAGCTCTGCGACATGGCGGGCCACAGTACGAGTTTCGAGACCACCGGTCCCTCGGGCATGGCCTATCGAGTCGATTGCTTTATCAACCAGGTTTCACCCGACGATCACATGATCACTGTCGCGGGCATCGCCACCGAGATCGGAAACGCAGCCTGGATCCACGATGAAACATCCCTGGGTTTCAGCGTCATGTCGGACGGAACGATTTTCTAGCGCAACTGACGAGTCGCTTTCGGCCCACTTGTCTTTCGACCATTGTCCACACCTGACGGACTCAGGGCTGGACGTGGTTCTCGCAAGCATCCAGTAGGCTGTGCGGTTCCGTCCCGAGATAGAGGCATTCAAGGCTACTGCGCGGAACGAAACCTTGATCGACAGCCTGGTGGAGAAACTCCATCAACGTGTCGTAATAGCCGGCCACGTTCAGCAAGCCGCTCGGCTTGGGATGAATTTTCAACTGGGCCCAGGTCAGGATCTCTAGGATTTCTTCGAAGGTTCCGAGACCGCCCGGCATCGCGATGAAGGCATCGGAAAGGTCTTCCATCATCGCCTTGCGCTCGTGCATGCTGGCTACCACGTGCAACTCACTGAGCCCTCCATGGGCCACTTCACGCGCTTCAAGGGCCCTGGGGATAACGCCCGTGACTCGGCCTCCATGATCGAGGACTGAATCCGCCAGCACCCCCATCAAGCCCACCTTTCCGCCTCCGAAGACCAGTTCAAGGTCGCGCTCGACGAGCGTTCTCCCCATGGCGCGGGCGGCCTCTGAATACTCGGGAAGCTCTCCTGAATTGGAGCCGCAGAAGACGCAAACCCGGCGCATCATGGCCGGGGATCGATTCCGCGAAGATGCGCCGTTTCGTTGAGGCTTCCGATACTCTGAATCCCCTCGGTCGAGGCGTAGAACCGATTGACACTGGTGTACATCGGGTTGAAGAAGAGCCGGAAATCAAACTCCATCACGGTGGACGCCCATGCGTTAATCACCCCCCCATGGCAAAACACCGCAACCCGGCGCCCCTTGTTGTCGGCGACGATGTCGCCGAGACCCGCAACGACGGCCTGATAGAACTCGGTCAGGTCCATACCCGGCGGGTATCCCTGTTTCATGAATTCGCGCCAAGCCTCGTAATCGGTCCGCTTGAGTTCCTCGATGGGAACATAGGCGCTGGATTCCCGGTCGTACTCCGAGACACGTGGCTCAATCTCTATTTCGAGCCCCAGTTGATCGGCGACCGGTTGCGCGGTCTCCTGGGCACGCCGCATGGGACTGGAGTACACCCGATCAATTTGACCACCGCCCGGAAGCCAGCCTGCCAAAGCGGCCGCTTGGTCGTGACCTTGCCCCGAAAGCGGAGGGTCGGCAGGCGATCCGTCAGTGTTTTCGCGCCGAAGGGGCAGCCCATGTCGAATCAAGAGCAATTCCATCGCGCCGAAGTCTAGCTTCCCCCGAAGTGCCGCGTCCTATTCCGTCCCAATAAATTCCCCACCAGAACAACCCTGAAAAGTCGGCTCCGCCCCTAGCCTCTCACCACGATCTAGCGGGCCCAAGGCTCATCGGGGAATCCGGGCAGCTTCGCCGGGAAGTCACCGGGAAGAAGGGTGCCTTCGGCACCCTTCTTCCCCGCACTGACTAGAGCAGGACATCCGAATAGGCATCTTCGTTGAAGCCCACCAACACGACCTTACCCACTCGCGCGGTGGGTGCCCTGAGATTGCCCGTCGGCCCCAACATCGCGGCCACCACTTCGGCCGCCGCTTTCCCTCCAGGTTTGAACTCCGTCACCTTCTTGCCCTTGGCAACGACTACCCTGCTGGCCTCTCGCGCCATTCGAGCCGCCTCGGATTTGCCCAACTTCTTACTCGCGGGCACCATTTCCGAGGGCTCTATTCCATTGGCATCCAAAAACTTGGACGCTCGGGTGCAAGACGTTCAACCCTTGCGGTGGTAGTACCACTCGACTTTCCTGGCCATTCTGGCTCCTCCCAACTCAACCGGGGCCGCAGCTTCCTCGGCCCTTCCCTATCCAAAGGGGCGGGAACACCGCCCTTGCCCGATGAGTACCGCGCAGCAACGCCCGCCGCACGCTCCAAGGCAAAAAAAGAGGCCTTCGCGGCCAACTGGCGAGGAAGCTCTCCTGGGCGGGAACGGAGAACGGGGCTCCCGGAGCCTAGTGACCGGCCCAGGCCACCTCCCGGTCGAATGGGATCGGCTCTTCCGAGGTTTCGATCCACATCCGCTGGAATTGACGACGGTTTCCGGGCGTATCGACAAAGCTTTCCCGACCGTGAGCCACTGTTCGGTTGTTGATCCACAGCATATCGCCCCGCTTCAGGCACAGGCGTACGAGGTTCTGCTCCGAAACGAGGGCTTCGTCCAATATATTCAGCGCTGCTACTTGCCGGTCGGAAAGGGGCCTATTCGCTTGAGCCTGACCTTTCTCGATCCAATACCTCATGTATCGAAACGTCCGGCCCTTCTGCCGTAACCCACAGGAAAAAATAGGGAACGAATTTTCAAGAAGCGCGCCTTCGTTCTTTTCAGTTCCCGGCGTGACTATGGCCCGAATAAAATCACCTTCAAGGATTTCCAGGACTTCCGGTGCATAGACGCGCAGGCGCCAGTAGACATTGAGCGCGTTCACGACAAGGGAGTCTCCACCGTTCCGACTCGGCTCTTCGCAAAGCAAGCCCACCAGATCTGGAAGCGAGTGCACGGCGCTGCTGTCCGTGTGTATCCCCGTCTCCTCTCGCGTCATGGAAACAGGCACCGCTTCGGACTTGTAGTCCACGCCACGGTCATGAACAGCATAGAGATAGCCATACTCCGTCATGGCTCTGCCCATGGACATTCCTAGAGCCGCATAAAAGAACCGCTGGTGCCCAGGAAGAATTTTCATGGCGTCGAGCCCGCCGACCCAGGCCAGTCCGTCGCCAACCACCAACTCTCGGCGCAGTTCTGCACCGAACCGTCCCAGGGCCGGTAATTTCTCGAGATCTGCTCCAGTGGGAGCCGAGCCATCGCAAAAATCTGAATGATTGGCGATATGGCGATTGAACTCGTGGGCCACATCCGCGGGAATTCTGGTTCGCCAAGTTTCGCGCTGCTGAAGAAGGCGCGCATTCCAGACTGGGTTCGGCGACCGCGTGCTTATGGGGACAGAAGTATGCGTGGAGGTCATCGATTCTTCTCGACTCGAAACGCCAGGTGGAGGGGTTCGTCCGTCAGGGGACCGAAGAACTCGGGATCCTTCGCCAACATCTCGGGCGTCACGCAGAGTTCTTCCAGGTCGGGCATCACCCTAAATCCTGCGTCTCTGAGGCACCGGAAATAATCGGACAACGTCTTGTGCACGCAACGGACGGGGACCGAAACGCCATCCCGGCGGTAGATCTCCCCCTCGAACAGTTTGTCTCGACCCGAGAAATATCCGGCTTCCCCGGGCGAAAAAAAGAACGGGGGCTCCTGGAGTCGGCTGAACGGAAGGTTCGGGTGGGGTACGGCGAAGATGAAACACCCCCCGGGCTTGAGAACCCGGATCACCTCTTCCATGGCGGTCTGGGTTTGCTCGCAGCTCAAGTAGTTGAAGAGAAAAATCGCGACCACTCGATCGAAGGAGCTGTCCTCAAAACATTTGAGCTCCGTGGCATTTCCCGTTCGGTAGTCGATCCCAAGGCGTTCGCGGCTCTCCTCCTCTCGCGCCCGCTCAATCATTTCCGAAGACAAGTCCATGCCCTGAATCGAGCGTGCGCCCCGGCGCTTGAGATTCCGGGCGAAATATCCTTCGCCACAGCCGAGATCCAGCACGCTCAAATTTTGAACGGGTTCGCACCAGTCGAGAAGAAATGGCGAGCCCAGTCCCTGCTTGCCCGGTCGTAGAGGTACTCGGTCGATACCGTCATGCGCGCTCTCCCCCAATCGTGGCGCCTACTCGGCGCGCCGGGCCCGGGATTCGAAAACCGGCGGTCCCAACCCCGGCCCGCCCCCAAAGTCCCCGCACCACCCAAAACTCAATGGGCGCATGAAGGGGGCTGTCCTTCGTCTTCTCTTCCATTGAGGATCAGTCGCCGGCGGGATCCGAATCGGACCGGAATAAAAGTGCTCACGCGACCGCGTGTGGACTGGCTGCCCTTGGTGGCTCATTGCCGCGATGAGGCGGGGGGCCTCGGCCCGGAACTACGGCTCCCGGGGGCCGGCGGCCGGACGCGCTCATTGCGCTTTCGAAAGCCGTCGAGCAGGAGATCGGCTCCCCGGCCCAAGCGCTCTCTCAAGCGCTGTTCTAAGGACTGTTCCAAGGGCTGTTCCAAGGGCTGTTCCAAGGGCTGTTCCAAGGGCTGTCCGGAATCGGACCGAGGCTCGGCGAGGCCGCTGGACAGGATCCCGGCAACGCAACTGAGGAGCAATTGAGCGAGTAATTCGGCGTCCAGGTCGGCGCGTAAGCTGCCTGCCTGTTGTGCGTCCTCGATCAGGGCCAGGATGGGTTCCGGGCCGGCAACCCGCCCTCGCGCCACGCTCGACGGACCGGCAAAGTCCCCCAACCGCACGTGGAGCCAAGCCGTTCGCATCAAAACTGGGTCTTGGTGGGCACGGCGGGCCAACTCCGCGGCCCATTGGCGAACCACCCTCCGAAGCGGCCCGCCCCGGGCATCTACGATCGCCACCGCTAGGGCAGCGTTCAATTCGAGCTTCGCCCATTCCCGGAGAACTCCGGCTTTGTCCCCGAAGTAATTGAAGAAAGTGGCCTCACTCAGGGTGCAGGACTCGGCAATTTCTCGCACTCGCACGGCGTCGAAGCCGCGTTCGCGAAACAAAGCGATCGCGTTCTCAATAATCAATTTTCGCTGACTTTGCTGCTTCGTCGCCCTGAGACCCACCTTCTTCTCCGGTTTGTTTGGCCCTTCTTCAGGTCCCCTCCAACCAAGTATTATTAATCATACTCTAATATTTTATAAAGTCTACTTATCAGTAAACACTACTTTTATACCTACGCATCGCACACCGAAAATTCGACACTCATCGAGACCCGCCTCGGCGCGCCGATTGCCGGGATCTTCTCCCCCGAGCTTTCTGGTTACGGCCTCCAACCGTCACCCTCGATGCCATCTTGCCTATAGTCGGCCCCGTCCGGAACCCCGACCATGCCTGAAACTCGCCTACCACTGATCCCCCGCTCCTTGAACGCCGCCGGGCGAGCGCTTGCGCGTGTGGGGATTCGCCCGGGAAATCTGACGCCGCGAAGCCTCTTGGAGGCGGCTCGCCAGCAGACCGGCCTCAGCGATTTCGGCGACGACGAGTTTCGCGAGGCACTCGGTCGCTTGACGGATTCCCTCGAGTCGGAAGCCGCCTTGAGCCCCCTGGGCCGCCTCATCGCCCGGAAGGACTTGGTGAGCCTGATGGCGAACCGCCTGCGGTTGGTGGACTGGCACCATCGTTTCCCCGAAATCGGGGAGCAACCTATTCGTCGCCCAATTTTCATCGTCGGCCAGGGACGTACGGGGACTACGATTCTTCACGAACTTCTGGCCCTGGACCCGACCAATCGCGTGCCCCAAACCTGGGAGGTCGACCTGCCCTTCCCGCCCCCCGAGCGTGCCCACTACACCGACGACCCCCGCATCGCGCAAAGTCAGGCCCAGATCGACCGGGCCGAAGACCTCATTCCCGACTTCAAGCGAATGCACCGAATGGGAGCCAAGCTTCCCCAGGAATGCGTGCGCATTACAGCGGGAGATTGCAAGAGTGCGATTTTCACCGCCCAATGGCGCGTGCCCTCGTATACGCGTTGGCTCCTCAACGAAGCCGATCTCGGCTCCGCGTACACCCTGCACCGAAAAACCCTGCAGTTGCTCCAGTGGCGCTGTCCCGGAGAGCGCTGGGTTTTAAAATCACCCGGTCACCTCTGGTGCCCCGAAACCGTTCTCCAGGCCTATCCCGACGCCTGCCTGATCCAAACCCACCGCGACCCGCTTCGAATTCTCTCATCCCTGAGCAGCCTCGAGTCGGTTCTTCGCAAGATGTCCAGTGACGCAATCATCCCCGCAGAAATTGCCTCGGAGTGGTCCGACTGGCTCGCCCTATCCTACGACCGCTCGGTGGATTTTAGAGAGAAGGCCAACCTTCCCGACTCCCGGGTCGTCGATCTCCAGTTCCGCGAATTCATCGCCGACCCTATTTCCGTGATTCGCCAGGTCTACGACCGGTTCGGCCTCGAATTGCTTCCGGAGACCGAGACGCGAATGACCGAGTACCTTCGGGCCAACCCGAGCGATCGTGATGGCACTCATCAACACAGCCTCGACCAAACCGATCTCAACATCGAAGCCGAACGCGCCAAGGTCAAGCGCTATCAAGAATACTTCGACGTACCGCCGGAAGTTTCCGCACCCTGAAAAGCGCCGATCACTTGACAGGCTTCGGAGCGAACACGGCATCCTCGATCACGAATACGCCATCTTCCAGTTCCCCATGACTCTCGGTGACGTGGGAGAGGCAACGAGCGGCGGAGAGCACATCGCCAAGCACCGGACCCAGACGCTCCAAGGTCCCTTGGTTCGCCCGCAACTTGATCGTTTCCACCTCTCGCCCCATGGAAACCTCGGCGTCGGCCTTGGCCTTGTTGATCGCTGCATGGGCGGAGACCGCGAGATCAAAACTCAGCGCATCGTCGGGCGGAGCAATCGCCGAGAAATCCGAATCCGAAGGCCAGGGCGCTTTGTGAATGCTGGCGTGGCCGGTCTCCTCGGCGAATACCCAGGACCAGACTTCTTCGGTGATATACGGCAGCACAGGCGCAAAGAGGCGCAGCAGAACCGAGAGACCCAGGCGCAGGCTCGCCACCGCAGACCCACTGGTTAAAAGGTCGTCGCCCGTCGCGCCGTCGGCGTGAAGGCGTGCCCGCACCTTGACGAGTTCCAAGTAGGTATCGGTAAAATGGGTCCAGAAGAAGCTTTCCGTTTCTTGCAGGGAGTGGGCGTAGTTGTAAGCCTCGAAATTTTCCCGGCTCGATTCGGCCAAGTTTCTCAATTTGGCGACAAAGGCGCGGTCCAGTTCAGCACTGATTGGATACGTCTCGCCCGTTTGGGCCAGAACAAATTTTCCGGCGTTGAAGAGCTTCGTAACCAGGCGCTTGCCGATTTTCCATACTTTCTCATCGAATGCTGTATCGGAACCCAGCCGCGCGCTGGCCGCCCAATAACGGCCTGCATCCGCCGTGTACTTCTCCAGCAAGGGCAGGGGGGTCATCACGTTGCCCTTGCTCTTGGACATCTTCTTGCGATCCGGGTCGAGGATCCAACCCGAAATCATCGCGTTCTTCCAAGGAATCGAGTCCTCGTGGAGAAACGCTTTGGCAATCGTGTAGAACGCCCATGTGCGAATGATGTCATGGGCCTGGGGTCGTACGTCGGCGGGAAAGAGCTTTGCGTGGCGCACCGAATCACTCCCCCAATGCGAACTGATCTGGGGCGAGAGGGAGCTCGTAAACCAGGTGTCGAAAATATCCGGATCCCCCACGAACCCTCCGGGCTCGCCTCGCTGACCGGCGTCGTAGCCCGGGGGTAGATCCACCGTGGGGTCCACGGGAAGGCGGCCGGCCTCGGCCACGATCACCCCGTCATAGTCAGGCTCGCCCGCCGCGTCGAGGGGATACCAGACCGGAATCGGCACGCCGAAATAGCGCTGGCGGCTCAGACACCAGTCCAGGCTCAGGTTCTCGGTCCAGTCCCGAAAGCGGGCGCGCATAAATGGGGGGTGCCAGTCGACTTCCTCACCCTTGGCGAGCAAGCTCTCCTTCTGATCCATCAGTCGCGCAAACCACTGGCGGGTGGGCAAATGCTCCAAGGGGCGGTCGCCCCGCTCGTAGAATTTGACGGGGTGTTCGATGGGTTCGGGCTCCGATTGCAGGGGGGCGCCCCGGCCCGTGGCGCTGCCTTCGGGTTCGCCGAGCAATTCGACAATGCGCTTCTGGGCCTGCTTGACGTTCTTGCCCTCCAACTCAGCGTAGTAGCGCTCGGCCTGCTCGGGGTTCAGGCTGGGGAAATCATCCGAGCCGAATTCAATGGGAAGCATACGTCCGTTACGCCCGATCACTTGGCGCAGGGCCAGCCGTTCGTCGCGCCACCACTGCACATCGGTTGAATCACCAAAGGTGCAAACCATCAGAATCCCACTGCCCTTGTCGGGGTCGGCCAATTCGCTGGAAAAAATCGGCACCGGGGCGTGAAAGAGCGGAGTCACCGCACGCTGACCGAAAAACTTCTTGTAGCGCTCGTCGTCGGGATGCGCGGTCACCCCGACACAAGCCGCCAACAACTCGGGCCGGGTGGTGGCAATCACGAACGAATCTTCGCCTCCCTCCACCGCGAACTCGATCCGGTGATAAGCACCGGGTACAGACCGGTCCTCCGCCTCGGCCTGGGCCACGGCGGTCTGGTAGTCGACATCCCACATGGTGGGCGCGTCGCTTGTGTAGACGAGCCCCTTCTGCCAGAGATCGAGAAACGAATGCTGGGCGGTCCGGCGGCAGTGGTCATCGATGGTTTGGTATTCCTGTTCCCAGTCCACCGAAAGCCCAAGACGATGAAAGAGAGCCCGGAAATAATCTTCGTCGTCGTTAATCAGCCCGTAACAAATTTCGATGAAGTTCGGGCGGGAAACCAGGCGCGCGGGTTTCTTACGCACCTTTGCACTCGCCTCCTCAACTTCGAGGCCAGGCTCATAGGGCGTATTGGGATCACAGCGAACGTGGTAGTAGTTCTGCACCCGGCGCTCGGTGGGCAGACCGTTGTCATCCCAACCCATGGGATAGAAGATGTTCATCCCGCACATGCGCTTGAAACGCACCATCACGTCGGCCTGGGTGTACGAAAAAACATGACCGATATGAAGCGAACCCGAAGCCGTGGGGGGCGGGGTGTCGACCACATAGGTTTCGTCCCGGGACCGCTGGGAATCCCAGCGATAAACACCGGATTTCTGCCACTCGGCGTCCCAGCGCGCCTCGGCATCCGG
>DUCT01000147.1:59876-94086 GCA_012959665.1 Myxococcales bacterium
GGAATTTCGTCTTTCAAATCTCATGGATGAGGGCGCGATGGCCCGCCCAACCCTCCGGCTCACCAGGCCAAGGCCCCGCCGGGCCGGTAACATAGACCAGTCGGCGATCTCGGAGAGGCGACAACCGTCGAATCCCCGTGGGAAACTTCACTTCTCGGTCGATGGGCACTGGCGCGAGAGGGCGCTCGGACGTAATCTCCCGCGCTCTGCAGTCGTCACCCCCGAGTGACGAAGGCCAAACGGAGCAAGCATGGCGAAGAAATCCCAAGTAAACCGAGACAACCGACGCAAGGCGCTGATCGCGAAGCATGCCGATCGACGCGCGGAACTTCGCAAGAAGCTCAACGATCCCGAGGTCTCTATAGAAGAGAAGCTCGAGGTTCAGCGAGCATTTGCCAAGCTCCCCCGCAACTCCTGCCCCACCCGACTCAATCGCCGCTGCGCGGTCTCTGGTCGGTCCAAGAGCTACTATCAGAAATTCGGCATCTCCCGTATTGCCCTGCGCGAGTTGGCCCTAGCCGGTCAACTGCCAGGCGTGCGCAAGTCCAGCTGGTAGCCCCGAAACGCGGACCCTCCCGGGGATACCCGCCCCCGGAGCTTCGACAACTCTTGCGCCTGGAAGGACGTCATGAAGCCTGAAATCCATCCCGATTATCACGATGTGATTTTCGTCGACTCTGCAACGGGAACCGAGTGGACCACTCGTTCTACGGTGACTTCCGCTGAAACCCGAGAAATCGAAGGGATAGAGGTCCCTGTCGTGCGGTTGGAAATTTCCGCAGTGAGCCATCCCTTCTGGACCGGCACCCACCGTGAACTCGACACGGACGGCAAGATCGATCGGTTCCGCAAGCGGTACGGCGGAATCAAGCCCGGCAGCGCTACAGCCGAACTCGAGGTGGCCCCAGAGGCTGCAGCGGAAGACGCGCCGGCAGAGGAAGCCACCAGCGAGTCCGAGGACTCCGGCGAAGCTGCCGCCGAGGCGAGCCCGACCGAAGGCGACGCCTAGCCGCGGGTCCATCTACAACTGCCTGGTCCATCTACAACTGCCTGGTCCATCTACAACCGCCTGATCCATCTGCAACCGCTTGGTCCATCTACAACCGCTTGGTCCATCTACAACCGCAACCGCGTGGTCCATCCACGACCGCGGCGTGGCCAAACCGGCGTTGGCACACGGGCGTTGGCACATCGGCGTTGGCACACGGGCGTTGGCACATGGGCGTTGGTGTATCAGGGCCCATGCGGCCCTCTGGACGCATCCGCCCAAAGCAGCGGGCGTTCAGAAACCCCGAGGAACCCGGGGGACAGCGTTGCCCGTTCTTGATGGCGGTGCCGTGCTGATGCGCTGCTCAATAGCGCTGGTGAATAGCGCTGGTGAATGGCGCTGGTGAATAGCGCTGGTGAATGGCGCTGGTGAATGGCGCTGGTGAATAGCGCTGGTGAATGGCGCTGCTAGAGAGCGCTGGGGAATAGCGCTCATGAACAGCGCCCATGAACACCGGTCGTGAACAGCGCTCACGGACCACGCTGCTAAACAGCCCTGCTCAAACGGGAAGAGCGCCCTAGGCCTTCTTGCCTGCGGAAAGCTTCTTCTTGATCTGGTGCTTCAGCTTCAGGGCACCCGGCATCAACCGGTCGTCTCGAGTCGCGAGCAGAAAAGCGTCGAGGCCGCCCTTCTTCTGCACCGTCCGCAGGGTCCGCGCCGCCACCCGGAGTCGAACCTGCCGCCCCAGGGCGGCCGAGGGGAAGGTCACCTTCTGGATATTGGGCTCAAAGCGGCGATTGGTCGCCCGCATGGAGTGGGACACGTTATGGCCGAATTGAACTTCCTTGCCTGTCAGTGCGCAGCGGCGGGCCATGGGGACAACGCCTCCTCAATGCTCGGATCGGGTTTCGAAGAGCGGGATAGGTAGCGAGCGCGCCGGGGAGAATCAACTCAAGGCCGCAGGTTCTCGCCGAATCGGTGACTAAAAGTTCTTTTCCCCCCGCGGGAATCCGCAAGAGACCCCGCAACAGGGCCACCGCAACGGGCCCACGCCTAGAAATGGGGCTTTCTTAGAAGGCGGGGCTCTTAGAAAGGCGGTTCCTCGCTGAAGTTCGGCGGCTCCTCGGGAATCGGGGGTTCCTCTTCCCGGGCGCTCTCGGCGGTACTCGCATGAATCTGCCAGACGTCCAGACTGTTGAAATACCTGACGTCGCCGCTCGGACTCGTCCACTCCCGGCCGCGCACGCTGAACTCGACCTGAACCTGATCCCCTTTCGAGAATGCATCGAGCGCCTCGCAGCGATCCCCGGTCAGCTGGAGGAGAACCTTCTGAGGAAAGCGCCCATCGGCGACTTCAAGGACGAACTCGCGCATTCGAAAACGCTCGGTTTTCTGTTCCGCGTCGAAAATAGCGTAAAGCGCTCCGGTTATTTCGTATCCCATGAGGCGAGCATAGAGCGGATGGGGGGCCCCGCACAGGGCCGAATGGTTCGACCCTCGACCCTATGCGAATATCCGCTGCGCTCCCCTGAAGAGGGGAATCCAAACCCCAGCCGATGCGCCGCCCGCGCGACCCGGGAGACTCCATGGACCTTTGCTTCACCGACGCACAAATCCAGTTCCAAAGCGAAGTTCGCGACTGGATCGGGGCCCATCTCGAACGCCCCTTCACGAGCGAGGTGCGCGACTCAGCCCACGATGCAAACTCCTTGGTGGAGGTCCGCCGGAGCTGGCAAAAAAAACTCAACGATGCGGGCTATCTGGGCATGCGCTGGGCAACCGAGTGGGGTGGACGCGGGGCCACCGAGGTCGAAGAAGCCATCCTGCAAGCCGAGCTCAATCGCGCAGACGCCCCGGTGATTCCCAATTTCCTTGGCGTATCGCTCCTGGGGCCAGCACTGATCCATCATGGCAGCGAAGAGCAGCGGAGACGCTTCATTCCCAAGATGCTGTCCGCCGACGAAATCTGGTGCCAGGGTTTTAGTGAGCCGGGTTCGGGTTCGGATCTCGCCTCCCTACGCACCCGCGCGGAACCCGATGGCGACAATTTTCGCATCACTGGCCAGAAGGTCTGGACCACGTTTGGTCCCTGGGCGGATTGGATTTTCGTCCTCGCGCGCACGGATCCAGAAGACCGGTACGGCGGGATCAGTTTTTTTCTGGTGCCCATCGACCAGGAGGGCGTCGAAATGCGACCCCTCAAGCAAATCACCGGGGAGTCCGAGTTCGGGGAAGTGTTTTTCGACGGTGCCCTGGCCAAACGTGAACACCTCGTGGGCCAAGTCGGCGAGGGATGGCGCATCGCAATGACAGTGCTCGGCTACGAAAGGGGCGCGTCTACTCTGGCCAGCCCCGCCGAATACGAAAGTCAGCTGCGGGGTCTCGTGTCGGCCCTGGAACAACGAGGCACCCTCGAACAACCCTTGGTACGCGAAAAGCTCGGGCGGCTCGTGGTGGAGAACGAAGTCATGCGCGCCAATGGCCTGCGGACCCTGGCCAATATCGCTGCCGGTATCGCGCCTGGACCCGAGTCCTCTATCCAGAAAATTTTCTGGTCCGAATACCACCAGCGGATGACCGATACCGCAGTGGAACTGCTTGGCCCCCAGGGCCAGTTGGAGGCGCGCTCGCCCGAGAGCCGCCCCGAAATCGACTGGGCCTATCAGTACCTGTGGTCCAGGGCCGGCACCATCTACTCGGGCTCGTCGGAGATTCAGCGCAACATCATCGCCAAGCGGGTTCTCCACATGCCCACGGCCCGGTAGGGGAGAACAACCATGCAGTTCGATCTCAACGAAGACCAAGCGCTGCTTCGCAGATCCACCCGCGAATTCCTTGAAAAAGAGGCTCCCCTGGCAGAGACCCGGGTAGTGATGGAAGAAAGCGCAGAGGGCTACGCCAAGAATCTATACGCCCAGTTGGGCGATCTGGGCTACGCCGGACTTCTACTCTCGGAAGAAGAGGGTGGGCTTGGCGCTATCGCGTTTGCCGTCGTCATGGCGGAAATGGGCCGGGTTGCTTTCCCAGGACCTTTTCTCGACTTGACCCTGGCTGTCCAAATGCTGGCGAACTGCCCCGAAGCCTCGGCGCGAGAATGGCAGGACCGCGCCGGAGCGGGAAGCGCCCTGGTCGTAATTGCCCAGGGCGAGGATATCGGCAGCACCGACCCGGCAAGTCCGTCGGTGGTCTTTGAGGACAACCGGGTCAGGGGCAGCAAGGTCTTCGTGCCCTTTGGCGCCCAAGCGGACGCGCTGATCGTTTCAACCGCCCAGGGTCTCGCCCTGGTGCCGCGCCCGGGGGCGGGTTGGAATGCGATGCCCCTCACCACCCTGGACCACGCTCAGCGTTTCGTCCGCCTGAATTTCGACGACGAGGCGATCCGATTGACCGACCCCGAATCCGGTGCAGCGCTGCTTGCCGACGCGCTTCGGCTGGGCGCCTTGGGCGCCTCGGCCCAAATGTTCGGCATCATGGAACGCAGCCTGGAAATCGCCGTGGCCTATACATCCGAGCGCGAGGCCTTCGGCGCCCCGATCGGCTCCTTTCAAGCCCTGCAACATCGCTGTGCCGACATGCTGATCCAGACCGAGAGCACCCGCTCGGCGACATTCCGCGCCGCCTGGGCTGAGGAGACCGGCACCGGCGAAGCCGCCTACCTGAGCTCTGTGGCCAAGGCTTGGGCGGGCCCGGCCGGGCGTTTCGTCTGCGGCCAGACGATTCAATTGCTCGGCGGTGTCGGCTTCACTTGGGAATACGATCCGCACATCTATCTAAAGCGGCTGAAGACCCTCGAGCAATTCCACGGCTCAACGGCTTGGCACATCGAAAATGCCCTGGCGAATGCGCCCTTAATGGAGGCCTAGATCGAGGGAGGGAGCACCGCGAAGGGCTTGCTCGCTTCAGCCTCCCCCAACGCGCGGCAGAAAGTGAACTTCGCTGTCCGGCTCAACGGCTTCGAGCAGCGGGTCATTATAGATTTCGCCGTCGATGGCCACGGCTACCCGGCCCTCGAGTTCTGCCCCGAGGCCGGGGAAACGAGCATCCAGTGCCGCGAGCAGGGCGCGCACATTTCGCCCTTCGACTTCGTGCTCCAATAGACCGCCCGCGCGCGGGGCCAGGGCCTGGGGCAGAACAACCCGCGCCATGGGATCACCTCCTGGGCAATGACGAAGCTGCCGCTTAAGCGGCCGACTCCCCGTCGAGACCCGCCAATACCTTCGGCGGTGAAAGCGGTAGGTCCCGAAACCGAACGCCGGTGGCGGCGTACACCGCGTTCACCACCGCTGGGATCGGCGCCACAATGGGCACCTCGCCCACGCCCCGGACGCCATAGGGATGTTTGGGATTCGGAACTTCGACAATCACCGTATCAATCATCGGAACATCCGAAGCGACGGGAATTCGGTAGTCGAGAAAGCCAGGGTTTTCCAACTTGCCGTCGGAGTCGAAAACGTACTCTTCGTTGAGCGCCCAGCCGATCCCCTGGACAGCCCCACCCTGCATCTGACCCTCGACATAGCTGGGATGAATCGCTCGGCCCGCATCCTGCACCGCCGTGTAACGGATTACTTCCACCCGGCCGGTCTCCGGGTCCACCTCCACGTCACAAATATGTGCGCCAAAACCCATTCCCACGCCCCGGGCGGTCAGCGCCGCTCGCCCCGAAATCGGCCCGCCGGTTCGTCCCGCATTTTGCGCCAATTCAGCGAGGGTCAGGGGGGCTTGATCACTCTCTCCCTTGAGCCGCGCCTCTCCGTCTTCCCACACCACCCGTTCGGCGTCCACTTCCCAGACCACCGCCGCCCTCTCACACAACTGCCGCCGCACATCGGCCGCCGCCTCGATCACGGCCATCCCGGTGGCAAAAGTGACTCGGCTCCCACCGGTCACGTCGGTGTACCCAATGGACTGGGTATCGGCGATCACCACCTCCACGCGTTCGTATTCGATGCCAAATTCTTCTGCGGTCATCAGGGCCAGAGAGGCCCGAGATCCGCCAATGTCGGGATTGCCCGAGAGCACCGTCACCGTTCCGTCGGGGTTCAAGTTCACACCGGCACTGGATTGCAAGCCGGCATTGAACCAAAAGCCCACCGCTACGCCTCGCCCCTGGTGGGGACCCAGAGGCGCCGAATAGTGGGGGTGATCGCGCAGCGCCTCGAGGGTTTCCACGCAACCAACCCGGCGATAGCGCGGACCAAAGGAGGCCAGGGTCCCCTCCTTTGCGGCGTTGCGCAGACGCAGATCCACTGGATCGACCTCGAGCCTTTCGGCCATTTCGTCGATCACCGTCTCCAAAGCAAAGGCAGCCATGGGGGCGCCCGGCGCCCGGTAAGCGGCGCCCTTGGGCTTGTTGACCATTACGTCGTAGCCCGTGCTGCGCACGTGAGGAAACGCATAGGGGGCGAAGATCGTCATGCAGCCTGCCATCACGGAGGAACCGCCAAACGCGCCCCCCTCGTAATGAAGCGTCGCCTCTCCCGCCGTAAAAACACCTTCGCTTGTCGCGCCCAGCTTGAGCTTGATCCGGGTTCCGAGTGTCGGACCACTCGCTCGAAACACCTCCTCCCGGCTCATCACCATCTTGACCGAGCGACCCGATTTCCGGGAGAGCACCACGGCGAGAGGCTCGAGATAAACCGTCGTCTTCCCCCCAAAGCCCCCGCCGATCTCGGCGGGAATGACCTTGACCAGGGAGAGATCAATATCCAGCAACTTCGCCGTATAGTCACGGACCATGAAGTGACCCTGGGAACTGGACCACAGGGTGACCCTTCCATCAGGAGTGGTTTGCGCCAGGCAAGCATGGGGCTCGATATATCCCTGATGGACCGGACGAGTCGTGAACTCGCGCTCGATCACCTCATCCGCCAGATCAAAACCCTCGGCGGGGTCGCCATGACCGAGTTGAACTCTGTTCGCGACATTGGACAGCCCAGCACCCTCAACGCCCTGGGTGACTCGGTCTTCGTGAACCAGCGTCGCGTCCGAGGCGATGGCGCTCGCAATATCAAGGACATGAGGCAGCGGTTCATACTCGACGTCAATGAGTTCCAGAGCTTGGCTAGCAATGGCCGAACTCGTAGCGGCCACCGCGGCGATGGCATGTCCGTGATAGAGAACCCTTCCCCGAGCCATGACGTTGTGCGCGAGATCGTTAAAACCGTCGTGCCCGCCGTTACTCTTTGCCGCCTCGGCGAATAAGTCCGGCAAATCTTCAGCCGTCATCACCGCGTGAACACCGGCAAGCGCTTTGGCCCGCTCGAGGTCGATGGATTGGATCCGCGCATGGGCATGGGGGCTGCGCAATACCTTTCCCCAGAGCATGTCGGGCAACGCGAAATCCGCGCCGTAATTGGCGCGGCCCGTCACTTTGTCGATGCCATCGGGGCGAATGGGTCGGGTTCCTACCCAGCGAAATTTTTTCTCTTCGCTCATCCTGATTCTCCCCGAAGGTCGGCCGCCGCATCCAGTACCGAGCGAATAATTTTGTCGTATCCCGTGCAGCGACAAAGATTTCCTGCCAACCAGAAGCGCACTTCTTTTTCGCTGGGGTCGGGGTTTTTTTCGAGCAGCGACTTGGCGGCCACAAGAAAGCCAGGGGTGCAGACGCCGCATTGGAGCGCCGCCTGCTCGAGGAATCTGCGTTGAAGTGGGTGCAGTACGCCCTCCTGGGCGATGCCCTCGACTGTCTCGACCCGAGCCCCCTCGACTTCCGCAGCCAGCACTAGGCAAGCACACACCAGGCGACCATCCACGGTCACGCTGCAGGCCCCGCAATCGCCGGTTCCGCAGCCCTCTTTGGTTCCCGTCTTCAAGAGCACGTCACGCAGAGCGTCCAGGAGCGTCTGGTCCTCATCGCAAAGAAATTCTCGCGCTTCGCCGTCGATTGTCGCTGTGATATGCCTTTTCATGTCTGAATCATTGACCTGCTCGCTGGGCGGCGATGATCGCCGCGCGCTTTGCCAAAACACCGACGACCCGGACCCGGTAAACAATCGTGCCTCGCATATCGTCGATGGGCCGCGCCGCAGCCCGAGCGGCGGCCTCGAGTTCGGCCAGGGCCGCTTCGTCGAGCCGTCGACCCACCAGCGCCGCAGCCGCTTCGGGAACCGCGAGGGGCGTAGGCGCCACCGCGCCCAAGGCCACCCGACACGCCGTACAGGTACCGTCGGGATCCAGGGTCAGGGCCACTCCAGCACCCACCACCGCGATGTCCATCTCACTTCTGGGAATCAGCCGAAGGTACGCGTCACCCGAGCCAGGCTTCGGCCGGGGGAGACGAAGATGCGCAACGATCTCGTCCCGGGCTAGGCAGGTACGCCCAGGCCCGGTGATGATTTCCTCAACGGCGACCTCCCGTCGGCCCTCGGGGCCCACGAGGCTGCACACGGCCCCCGCGGCGATCAATGCCGGGACACTATCCGCCGCCGGGGAAGCGTTGCAGAGATTCCCTCCGAGACTGGCCCGGCCCTGAATCTGGGTCGAACCGATCAGTTCCATCGCTTCGACCACGCCCGGCCAGCGCGCACGAAGCCCGGCGTGTTCGCCGAGTTCCGCACCACTCACCGCGGCACCAATTTGGTACTCACCCTCGGCCTCGACGATTTCCCGGAGTTCGGGAATCTTTTTCAGGTCGATTACCCGCGCCGGCTTAATTCGCCCCACGCGCATCTGGGCGAGCAAGTCGGTCCCCCCCGCTAGGGGAAATGCGTCCGCACCGCCCTTGGTGAGCAGCGCCACTGCCTCTTCCACCGTGGTGGCCGTTTCGTATTGCATTGCACCTTTCTCCGATACGCCGCACTCGCGCTCTGCCGCGACCGAAGCTCAAGCTCACAAGAATACACAGAATTTCCGGACCCGACCCACGCCTCCCGCTCTCATTCGAGGCGCGGATGATCCCCAAAGCGGAGTCGGCAGCCGTCCCCCCGCGGCGTGGTTTGGCACGTAAGTATCAGCCCTCGCGCCAACTGCTTCGCCGTCAATGCGCGGTTGACCGCCATCTCGACCTCACCCGAATCCAGAGTCGCGACGCATTCGCCGCAGACCCCCGCCACACAGGAGAACGGGGGACACAGACCAGCCCTGTGGACCGCGGAGAAGATCGTCTCGCCTCGGGCAACTTCTACGGTGTGCTCCCGCTGATCGAGTTCGACGGTCACCGTCCAAGGGGTCGACTCCGAGGGCGGATTGAATTCAGATTCCATGAATCAGCGGTCCCGAGCATTAGCATTCATTAGGGGTGGATGGGCTCTCATTTTACCGCTGCGCCCCGAACCCCCGGGCGCGAACCGATTCCGCCGGCTTCGTGGATTTCGAATCTCAGCTCAAATCCAGGGGTGTGGTCCTTGTCCCTCATCGACAAAATAGCGTAAGTAGCGGAATACGCGTTTAAAATTATCCCCAGTGCAATCTCCATCGGTATACTGCACGCCGATTGGGGCTGAGAGCGGGGGCCGAACTCACGGGCCCTGCCAAGTTTGGAGGAGACGCGATGGAAATCATCAGTTCGATGGCGGGGTGGGAGTTCCTTCTGCGGTACACGCACTTTCTTGCGGGTGTCTGCTGGATCGGGGTGCTCTGGTACTTCAATTTCATTCAGACGCCTTTCTTTGGCACCGAGCTCGGTGGCCAGGCCAAGAGTGCCGTCACCCGGGGCCTTGTCCCCAACGCACTCTGGTGGTTTCGCTGGGGCGCAATGTTCACCTTCCTGACCGGTTGGGCGATGGTGATGATGAAACTTCATAGCGGCGTCGCCATGGCGGATCCGTATATGACAAAAATTCTCACAGGCGGGCTAATGGGCACGTTCATGTGGGCCAATGTCTGGTTCGTCATCTGGCCCGCGCAGCAAGTTGTGATCGCCAATGCCGAGAATGTCGCCGGGGGAGGCGAGCCCAACCCCGAAGCCGCCGGCCGCGCCGGCCGGGCGGGCATGGCGTCTCGCACCAATACCCTGCTGTCCATTCCCATGCTTTTCTTCATGGGAAGCGCCAGCCATCTGCCCAGTTTCCTGACCGGAAACAACGATCTCGTTTATTGGCTGGTCGCGGGTGCGATCATCCTCTTCGTCGAGGCTCAGGCACTGATTGGCCCGGGGACCGCAACCCAGAAACCGCTGACCACGGTCTCCGGAACAATCCACGCAGGGCTAGCCCTCACCGTGCTTCTCTACGTGGTCGGCGTCCTGATCAACTGAGATCGCCTCCGGGCGAAGACCCGGGCAGCACGGAATCACAAGCGGGATGGTGGCCCCAGGGTCATCATTCCGCTTTTCGTTTGGCTCACTCCCGCGTGGGCTAATTCGGCTTCAGCGGCGAGAGATAGGCGGCCAGAGAGCCGATTTCGTCCTTCAAGTAGGGGAGCGCCATCATGACCCGGCTGTCGCGCTTGGGCGTGTACCCTTCGGGGTAGCTATTTCTGAGCAAACGGGCCTCGAGCAGTGCCCGAGACGAACCGGCGACTTCTGGACCCAAGGTACCGGGCAGCCCCGGGTCCGGGTTGTGGCAGGCGCTGCAATTGCTCACGTACACCGAGCGGCCCCGGGCGATCAGCTTTGCCTGGGCGGGATCCACGTCATCCTGCGGAGAACCCGCGGCCGAATTCACGGATTGAGCCAATCCGCCCGGGGAGGCTGAATCGGGCCGGGTGCCCTCCTGAGCCGCTTCGGAACACCCGAGACTCATGACCAGCGCCAATACCGCGAGCGTTACCTTCTCGCCCCTGCACAACAAGCAGAACATCCTCCCAGTCGGCGATTTTACCCTAAATTGGAAATGTCGCACCGCGCGGCCCCGAGGAGAAGCCGGGGCGGTCGGTTTCGCGTACCCCCAGGCCGGCCGAACATCTATACTGGGCATGCGCTCATCTCATCGCGGCGGAGGACAGTCGAACCGATGAAGCAATTCATGGAAGCCCAGGAACTGGCGAGGGATCGCCGATTCAAACGAACCAAGAGCCAAAACACCCTGCTTCGGTCCCTGCCCGACGACGTGGAAGAAATTGTCCGCATCTTCGAGTCCATTGCCGAAAAGATTCGGGAGCGGGTCGCGGAAACCTCCCTTGAGGCGGTCTACGACGACCTGGGTCCGGGCTTCCAGTTTCTAACAGCTTCCGGGGGCCGCCAGTCCAAAAACGAACGCACCCCGCTGCAACTGCGCCTTCAACTCCACGGAATTTTCGTCGGCGAAATCCAAGCCCTGGAGGCCGCCGGGCGAACCCTCTGGGATTTTCCCGATTCACCCTGGGCTTTCACCAAGGATATGGCCAGGCAATGCTGGGACGAAGCGCGCCACGTCCAAGCCTATGAAAAATTGATTCAGCACGCTGGCGGCGAAGTGGGCGAGTTTCCCGAGACCACTTTTCTGTTCGAAGCATCCTGCCACACCGATCCGGCTCTTCGCCTGACCGGCGTCAATCGTTGCCTCGAGGGGCTGGCGTGCGATGCCTTTCGCTCGCTCATTGACTACGGGAAGAACGTGGGAGACGAGATCATCGCCCAGGCGGTGGACTTCGTGCTGGCCGATGAACTGACCCATGTCCGTTTCGGGAGTGAGTGGGTCAAGGAATTCACTCGGGATGACCCGGAACGGGCGAAGCGGGCCCGGGAGTTCCAGCGCGAGACCGAACGGGCCTTTTCCTTCGGTTCCCAACGCGAACTGGCCCGGGAAGAACGAAGAGAAGCGGGCTTCAGCGAAGAAGAAATGGATGAAATCGAAGCCCTCTCCTCCGACGCCCCCAAACGGGAAACCCTTGTCCGTGCGGCCGAGATCCTGCGGGACCGTCACCGTGCGCGCAAAAAGGGTGAGGCCGTGGCCCCCCTCTAGCTCGGCCTTCCCCAGGACCCGCTAGTCGAGTCTGCGGGATTACGAGGGAGGCGCAGCCAAGCGATACCGGCGCAGCCTGAGCACAAGGCGCCTCACGGTTCGCTCGAGCCAGGGCAACCGCCTGCGCTCAAGAGGCCGACCGGGCTTGTGGACTTCGGTCCAGTCTCCTGCCACTCGGTGCTCTTCCCCCTCGGGAAGGAGCAATCGATAGGAGCGGTCCGGATCCAGCACATTTCCGACGTCGGTAATCCGAACCGGCATGCTGGACCGATATTCTTCCGCAATCGCCGCTAAACGCTCCGAGGCTTCGAACAACCCGGGGCGACTCTCGCGGATTTCCAGGCGCACCACGGGTCCTTGGGCGACAACATCGAGCACCGCCCCCAGACGATCGGGGCGGTCCGGTTCAGCCAGCCCCCCCGAGAGCCAGAGACAGCGATACGCCCGGCAGATTTTCGGCCGGCTCGGGTGAATCGAGCAACCCTTCGCGCCCACGTCCTGGTGGATGCAGGGAACACCGCCAAGCTTGGCCAATTCATCGACACGCAGCACCTGGCAGCAGAGAGAGCAGTCTCCACAGTTTCGAACTCCCTGATCAGCGTCGACCTGATTCATCCGGACCCCGTAGAACCACAGCGGTTAGGGGAACAAAGGCAAGCCGCGAAGCCCGGCCTCGGGCATCCCCCAAACCGACTCGACCCAGGGGCTGCCTTGAGTAATCGAGCCCCTATAGGGGTTTCCCATTGGATGGTGGGGGCCCCCCAACAAAAATCCGACGCCTTCGGTTCCGTCGGCACGTTACAGATTTATAAGATTGTTTTCATTGAGGAATTCAGCCTCTCCGGCCCAAGGAAATCGGCCTTCATATTCCCTTTAACTGCATTTGTAAGAATGTGCATCAGTTCGGTGCTTTCGCGGCAAGTAGCGAAGCAACCAATCGTTCTATCAGAATTTTTTTGAAAAAAACCGGCCCCCCCGGAGGGGGCCCTGAATCCTGAGAACACATTGAGGAGGTTTGCAGATACCACGCCGATAAAACGCAAAGGGAGCCCTAACCATATGAGTCGAGGGGCTCTTTTTCGGTCCCTAGGGGAACCAACGCAAGACAAACGTAGGTAGGAAGCGCTTTAGGAAAAATGGGTTTACGTCATTCAACGAAACCATCAATCTCAAGAAATTGGTCAATGGCTCGACGAATTGTTTTGATTATTAGGGGGGGTAAGAGTTATGAGTATTTCGAGCAACACAAGAGCGATCAAGAAAAAAGCCACGGGGAAGGGAGAGGGGGGGCTCTCCTCTTCACTACTGGGGCTAAATGTTGGGCTTGAAATCCAAGGCTTGGACCTGTCCGATACATTGGACCCAGCAACAGTCGACGAAATCCAGAATCTCCTTCTTGAGAGGCAATTTCTCACTTTTCCGAACCAGGCTTTAACGCCTGCTCGGGTCTTGGAAATCGCCAAGCGATTCGGCCATCCCGAGGTGAATCCAATTCAGGTCGGCATGGCGCATCATCCCGAGATCATTCGAATGGCCAAGAGGGCATCGGAACCCGACCCCTTACTCTCTGACGCGCGGACCAACGGAAGTTTCTACGCACGGCCCAGTAAATTTGTCTTCGCCTACTGCGATGACCCCTCGGTGAACTCCGACATCATCTGTAGCTCCATGACCGAAGCCTGGAACGGGCTTTCAAAGCCGATTCAGGATTTCCTGGAGCCCCTCACTGCGCTGCACTCCGCGGCCTCGGTTTATGCCCCCACTCAGGAGAACACCGACCTTTACGTCGGGCGGGCCTCCTCCCAACTCGAATACTCGGACGCGGTCTACCAGACGTCGGAGCACCCGATCGTGCATACCCATCCCGACACCGGCCTGAGAAGTCTCTTCATCAACCCAGCCTACACCCAGTGTATCAACGAGGTCGCCAAGAAAGAGAGCCGCGCCATTCTGGATTTCCTCTGGCAACACTGTGCGAGGCCGGAATTTGGATGCCGCATCGTCTCCTACCCGAAAACCTTATCGATTTGGGACAACCGGGTGACCACGACCATGCTGACCGAGCACGCAAATACGAAAGCTCGCCTGCTCTACATGGTCTCCACAAGGAACGAAGAAGCGATCAATCCTTCGCCGATTTGGCCGACCCCATCCCAAGTTTTCGCCTGATCGGCGAACACAGCCAAAGTGCTGACTCGTCTTGCTGAGCCCGCCGCTAAAACCAGTCCCAGCCGAGCAGGTGACGACCCGGGCAACGACTACGACGACTACGCGGATGCCTGTCGCGATGCCGCCTGTGCGAGCAGGCTCAGATAGCCTCGGGCGATCAGTGCATCGCCAAGCGCACCTCTTTCCCGGAGAAGAGCATGCATCCGCGGAAGATTATAATGGGGCACACGCATCAGAAGGTGATGCTCCAAATGGAAGTTGACCCGGTTCGGCGCAATGAAGATACGCTCCCACCAAGAGGCCAGGGTTGTCCGCGTATTGCCGAATTCGCTCTCCAAGTGGGTCGGCATCGAGTGCTCCGCAATCGCGCGGATCCGCATCGCGAGGCTATAGCTCGTGAGCCAGGCCACGACCCAGAGCAAGTACAAGAGAGGTTCTCCCGCCGCCAGAAGTACACCGAACAGAACTGCGTTGGTCACCGCCACACCCTTGAGTCGGCGAAGCCCGCCTCCGTCCGTTCGACGCACCCTGCCTTGACTTCTTTCGAGATCCCGCCGCCAGGTCGCTACGGCGCGCTTCCAGCCTGTCTGGCCGGAAAGGTCGCGCCAGATCTTTCGCCGCAAGCTGCTCGATGCGATAGGAAATGGGCTCGCCAGAGAGCGATCCGGATCTTTTTCCGTCCATGTATGCGCATGATGGCGCAGGTGATAGGGGCGGTAGGGGTCGAGGTCGCCCCAAATCGGGTAAGCGGCCAGCCAGTTCCCCAAGAAATCATTCACCTTCGGATCACGGAAGAACGCATAGTGGCCGGCATCGTGCATGAAAACCGCGAGCCCGAGTTGACGCCCACCAATCAGAAAGATCGCCAGTAGGATCGAGAACGGGTTTGTCCAAAGCGCAACCAGCGCGAATGCGGAGAAGATGATCCCCCAGTTCAGAGCCAAGGAAAAATAACTGCGCCCATCACGCATAGTCTGAAGCTCTCGGATTTCGTCTCCTCCGAGAACCGTTCTCCAATCCGGCACTTCATGGGTTGAAGCCGTGGTCGTTGTCATGTTCGTCTCCTCGCTAAAAGACTAATCGCGGCGTCCATTGCCCGGCGCCTCAACTCAATCACGCAATCATGAAATCATCCGGGGTAGGGCGCCTGCCACGGAAATCATCTGGTCGGCTCCCTTCATCACCCGTAGATCGGCAGGGGTCCGGCGGTGCAGGACGCCGTGCCTCCCTAGAAATTCGGCCCAGCAACTTCGTCCGAAAACATCGTAGTCGCGCATTTGCGCCGCCAGTGCATCCCGCCCAGCGGTCGGCGCGATCGCATCCGGGAGCAGTGGGTCAAGAACCAGTTGGCGAATCACTCGCCCCCCGAGCCTGAACGTTTCCACCATGGCCTCACGAGCAGGCGCGGCCTCGAGAGCCACGCGGCTCTCGGAGAGCATCTGGGCGGCCTCGCCATAGGCGTCTCCCAAGGCGACTTCGTCCCACAGCGCCAGCGCCCGGGCTTCCGCCGACGAGTCAAGGCCAGACAACTCGAAAACCGAGGCTGTGTCTTCAAGGCCAAGATCGCCGAGTTGGGCTCGGAGTTCGCCGACTCCGCCCGCCAAATTGTCTGGACGAAGAAAGAGAGCCGGCTCAAACTCGCGGAAGCCGAGAAACACCAGGGACTGGTCACCGAGCCGACGCGCCTGCCCCCTTCCCTTCCCCCGGCGTCGATAGACACCGATCCAGCCGCCTCTCCACTCGACCGTCTGCGCTTCGAGGCGCCGCCAATTCCGGATCGTGCGAACGACCGGAGCGGCCGCGACGCCCAGCCGGTAACGCCCCCGCTCGTCGCGCTCGACGCGTTTCTCGGCGAGCAAACGCGCCAGTGCCACGCGCACAGCCGACGACGCCATCCCGAAACAGTCTCCGGCCTCAACGAGTGCCCGGACAGGCATGGAGTGCCCTCCGCTGACGGGCAGGGTCGACAAGAGATCCAGGATCAGGCTCTTGGGTGTAATATCCACTCTCAAATATTACTAAACTATGACCATTTTGTCAATTTGTGTAATATTTAAGCTTCCATGGACGTGGGGTGATTGTCGCGTCTCGATGCCTCCCGATCGGCCAGCGCGGTTGCCCCGCTTAGGACCGCCGGGCGTGCTGACGCGTGGCTCCCCGTGCTCCCGTCGCAATCAGGCCAAGGATCAGCACGACTACAGCCCCGGGGCTGCTCATGGGGACAGCGACCCCGCAGCCGGGAATAGGCGAACTCGAGCAGCCGGTGATCGCGTCACAGGCTTCGGCAGTGCACGGATCTCCATCATCGCAGACCGCTGGATCGGCGAAGTGGACCAGGAGATCATTCGCCTCGTCGCAGCTGTCGTCGGTACACGCCACCCCGTCGTCCACGGGAACCGGCGTTCCCGCCTCGCAGCCCAGGGCTACATCACAACTCTCGGATCCATTGCAGAACAAGCCGTCGTCGCAGAGGCTCGCGTTCGCGCTGTTCACCACCTCGTCTCCCACCTCGTCGCAGCTGTCGTCGGTACACGCCACCCCGTCGTCCACGGAAACCGGTGTCCCCGCCTCGCAGCCCAGGGCTACATCACAACTCTCGGATCCATTGCAGAACAAGCCGTCGTCGCAGTTGACGGGGGTCGACTGACTGCACTGACCCACTGCATCGCATTGATCCGACGCCGTGCACGCATCCGCGTCGTCGCAAAGGCTTCCCGCCGGCTCGAATGTGCAGAGGGTGGAGCAGCAGTCCCCGGCCAAAATATTTCCGTCATCGCATTCCTCACCCGTGCCCACAACGCCATCTCCGCATTCGGGAAAGGCGCTCGAAACGTCCGCTCTGGGAAAGCTCAGGCCATTATCGGGGTTGGCGACGAGGGGCGCGTCGACCGTCATCAAGGCCAGTAAATCCGCCGGCTCTCGGGAGGGGTCCTGCTCCAACAGCAAGGCCGCGAGCCCACTCACGTAGGGTGCCGCCGCCGAAGTTCCGCTGAAGTTCACCACTCCGCCTCCAAGATCCGAAGTGCGCGTTCGCCAGTCCGGAGCCAGAATATCCAGATCGGCGCTGCTGTTGGAATGACAAACGAACTGATCCGCAGCCGTGGTGCTGTCAACGCAGAGAGCCGGACTGCAACCGGTGGCGCTGCACCAGGAAATTGAACCGACGTTGGCGTCGTAGACCCCCCCCACAGAGATTGCCGCTGGCGCACAGGCCGGGAATGAAACGCCTCCGTCGTATCCATCATTTCCCGAAGCCACGACTACCGCGATACCCGCGTCCACAAGATCGTTGATCGCGTTGGTCGTGACCGACCCGGTGCAGGGAAATGTGAGGGGGTTCGCGTATTCGTCGCCGTCCCCCAGGCTCAGGTTAGCAACGCGCACGTTGTTGACCGCATGATTGGTAATCAACCAGTCGAGCGCGCTATCCAGGTCGGCGAAACTACCGCCTCCGGAGTCATCCAGAACCTTGATAGCGACGATCCCTGTATCCGGGGCGACTCCAGAAGCAGAAACCACTCCGCCCGACGTGAGAATGCCGCTGACGCTCGTGCCATGGCCATGGCCATCTTCTGCGGCCCCCGTGCCACTCATCGTCTCGGCGCCATTAGGACAACAGCCGATCACGGGACCGGCACCTCCGCTGCACCAACACCGCTCCTCAACGATATCGTCGAGAAGGTCGGGATGATCGGTATCAATGCCCGAGTCAAAAACAGCCACGCTCACTCCGGAGCCGGTAAATCCAGCGGCAGCCGCGTGATCTGCACCGACCAATGGGACGCCTTCAGCGAGGGTCGCCCGTATCTCTCGATCAATGTAGATCGAGGAAACCCAAGGCTGTGCGGCCAGAGCCTTCAGAGTCCCTGCCCCTGCCCGGCCCGAAAATCCTGAGAGGTTTTCGTAACGACGCAGAACCTCGAGATCACCCCCGGTCACCCCATCGATGACTGCCTGCTGACGAACCCGCACTCTCTCTCGCCTGGAAGCTGGTGCCATGCCCATGAAGCCCTCGCCCGAATCAATCGTGAGCGAGAATCGGACCGTCTCGGACGGGGCCATGGAGACGACACGCGCCCTCAAATCGAGCTTAAATTTTTGATCGATTTCCGTCGTCTGCCCCCTGGCCACGAGGGGGCAAGCGATCAAGAGGAGACAGACCACTCGGAGCAGAAACCGGGGGGCGCGCCGCGCACGAAGCCTACCGATTTTGGTAATCCACCCGAGAGTCCTGCAATCCATCGCCCTGCATTGTCTCATGTGACCTATTGTTAAACCAGCAAAAACTGCTGGGACCTGCAGTCGATGGCCGAAAGAGCAAGTCCGGTCACTACAGAACCGCGCGAAAGGCACTCGAGGGGGCCTGGCGCTGTCCGGGGAATTATCTCGAAACAGGTGACCCCATCCTCCCATCCGAAAAATCCCCTCCTATTTTACCCTCCGAAATAAAGAGACGAGGAATTCGGCCAGAATTTTCGGCCAGAACTTTCACCCAGAACTTTCGCCCAGAACTTTGAAGAAGCGGTTCGTGCCCGGAAAGAAAGGCGAAGCCCGCACTTCGAGGACTGAGAGAGTCACCCTGAAATGCCCGAATACTTTTCTTACGCCGAACAGACTGCCCATTATTTCAGCCGCCCCCATGCAGCCCTCCCAACGGGACCCATTCCCGGCGCGGGTGCATGGAAAGTCACGGATTTTGTTTCCGAAGACGCCTGGCGGTTTCGACTCTCCCCCCGTCACATAGACGAATTGGAAGCAGCCGTCGCTATCGCCAGGCGCACGGGAAAGCCTTCGACTGATCTGACGGTCAATGATTTCCCCCTGCCCACCCTAGCCAGGGAGATCGCGCGATGGCGCGAAGAAATTGACAATGCTCGGGGTTTCCAGGTGGTCTCGGGCTTCCCGATACAAAATTGGAGCCGCGAGGAGACAGAGATCTTCTTCTGGTGTCTCGGGCTGCATATGGGACGACCCGGTGCCCAGAACCCCGAAGGAGATCTTCTCGGCGAAGTCCGCGATACCGGCCAGCAGGAATCCAACCCTTATGTTCGGCTCTACCGAACCCGCAGTGAGATTGCTTTTCACTGCGACGCCGCCGACGTCGTGGGCCTGCTCTGCATTCGGAGCGCCAAAGAAGGTGGGGTGAGCCGGATCGCCAGTTCGGTAACGATCTACAATGCGGTCCGCGCCCGAAGACCCGACCTGGCCGATCGACTCTTTGAACCCTTCGCACTCGATATACGCGAGGCCAGCCGAGATGGTGCCTTGCGCCATATTGCCATTCCGCCTTGCCGATTTTCGGGCCAGCGACTTCAGACCTTTTATCACAGCGATTATTTCCGATCGGCCCAGCGCCACTCGGATGTGCCCCCCTTTAGTCAGGACGAACAGACCCTGCTGGATCTCTACGAGGAAATTGCCAGCGATCCCGAGGTTCGTCTCGAGATGCCCCTAGAGCCCGGAGACATCCAGTGGCTTTCCAACCACTCGATTGTCCATGCCCGAACCGGGTACGAGGATCACTCGGGCGAGGGCGAGAATCGGGAACTCCTGCGGCTCTGGCTTTCCCTGGAACGCTGACCCACTCAGACAATCGGCTTGGGCTCGTTCGCCCATTCAGCGAACCCAGCAAGGGATCAGGGCGCCGTCCAAGAAACCTCTTGGCTCTCGTGGTAGCCGTAACGAACCGAACGAGCCGTGATTGAGCTTCCTGAGGTCAAAAGGAAAGGGGTGGTGTAGAGCCGCTCCCGGCCGTCCCCCACTCGATACGCAACCGAAGTATGCGGGTCTACCGGGCGGAGGGTCAGCCAGCCTCCTTTTGACTCGATCAACGGAGGCGCGGTACGGGGTTGCTCTCCGCCCGGCCACATACGATCAACCATGGCCGCCTCGGTTTCTTCACTCCAATCCGGGACCCGCTCACGAAAGCCTTCGTATGCCTGGCGTAGACGATCCAGTTCAGCCGCGTATTCCTGTTCTCCCACCAGGTTATGCAACTCGAAAGGGTCACTGGGAAGGTGGTAGAGACGCTCGCTCCCAGTGGGCTCAAACCAGGTGCGTTGCTCGGCATTCAGTTCCCCCGATTCAAGTAGCTCCCACAATTCGATCATCATCTCAAGGTTGTCACGAAAAGCAAGTCGATGACCCGTTGCTTTCTCCGGGTACCAGCTACGAATGTACTTGTACTCGCGATCACGAACCGCTCGTTCCCGATCTGAGAATTTATCGATACGGTCCCGAGAGGCAAAAACGTATTTACGAATTTCCGTTTTCGGGCCCGAAAATTTTCGGCCCTGCATATAGCGAGCAGGGGGCTGGCCCCCCCAAGCAAGAATCGTCGGAGCCAAGTCAACGAAGCTGACCAGACGCGAGTCAATCGCACCCGCCGGAGACCCCTCGGGCCTCCACCGATCCGGCCATCGGACAATCATGGGAACGCGTAGACCTGAATCATAAAGTTCGCGTTTCGCCCGAGGCAAACCATCCCCATGATCCGTCGTCCAAATCACGATGGTCGAATCCGAAAGCCCGGACTCCTCGAGGGCGTCAAGAATTGCCCCCACCTCCCTGTCCATTTGATAAATGTTGTTGTAGTGCCGGGCGATGTCTGCACGTGCGAGGGGGGTGTCCGCGTAGTAGGGTGGGATCTTTACATCAGCCGACCGAACAGGACTTTCAGCTTCGGGTATCCCAAGCAGCCATGCCCGGCCGAATTGCACGACCAAATGCATCAAACTATTGGGCCACCCGTTTCCAAGAGGGGTAAAAATTCCGGTTTCGTGGGTGACTTGGAAATTAATCAAGGCGAAAAAAGGCTGCTCCAGTTCGGCACTTGCCAACCAATCCGGATCGCTGCCCTCGGCGCTCCATAGGGTCGTGGGCCCACTGCCCGAGAACGTGCCACTGAACTGATAGTCGAGTTTAGAGTCAGTTACCGTGTAATAACCCGCCCGGCGAAGCAGCTCGGGGAAGGCTTTGACCTCGGGCGGCGGTACTGCTCGGTACGAACCTTCGGGGCGAGTGGAAGAACGCATATGCTGGCCACCCATGGAGATGGCATGCATGCCGGTCAAAAGTGATGCACGGCTCGGAGCACAGACCCCCGCGGTCGTGAACGTCTGGGTGTAACGCGTCCCCTCGCGCGCTAGCCGATCGAGGTTCGGGGTTCGGGCAACCAAGTCACCAAACGCCCCAACCCGGCTACTCATGTCTTCGGCCACGAGGAGAAGGATGTTGGGACGCACTGCGGGTGCCGAGGACACGGTGTTCTCGGCCAGGCAGGGAAAACAAGCGCCCAGAAATAGGGCCAAAAGCAAAGATGGGAACAAAAGAACTATTCCCTTGGACCGACTTGCTCGCATTTCAGCCTTTTACCTCCCCAGGCCGATGAGGATTCCACTGTATCACGCCCTACCAATCCGGGGTGGGGGCATAGCAATGGTCGCTCGAAGCGTTCCACGCCGAGCCGGGGTTGTCCTATGGTTTGCTCCATGACGAACGAAAGACATCAGGACAGCTTGGCCCGCTGGGCGAAGGACGGGAAGACAGGAACTCCTCCGGTCCATGCGGCGACCGTTATCCCCATTCGCGACAGTGACGCAGGCATCGAAGTTCTGATGCTGCGACGCAACTCGAAAATCGCGTTCGGAGGCATGTGGGTTTTTCCGGGTGGCAGGGTCGATCCCGAAGACGGTTCCACATCGAGCGAGGAAGCCGAACAAGCCACAGCGCGTCGTGCTGCCGTTCGAGAAGCTCAAGAGGAAGCCGGCCTTGAGCTCCCTCTCGACACGCTCATTGCCTACTCGCACTGGACGCCCCCGCCAATTACGCCGAGGCGGTTCCTGACCTGGTTTTTCCTGGCGCCGGCGCCCCAAGGCGAAATCGTGATCGACGGTGGCGAGATTCACGAGCACGCATGGTTAAGGCCCGAAGATGCCCTGGCCAAAAGAGATGCGGGCGAAATCGAGATCGCGCCGCCAACATGGGTCACCTTGAATGAGCTGTCCGGGCACGCGACGATTGCCCAAGCCCTTGAAAGTACGCGGGGTCGCGAACCCGAGCGCTTCGAAACTCGGATCGCCATGGAGCCCGACGGTCCGACTGCGATCTGGCATGGCGACTCCGGCTGGCCCCAAGGCGATGCAAACCTGCCTGGACCTCGACACCGCCTGAGAATGCACGGAACCCAATGGACTTACGAACGAGGCACTGGCGCCGATTAACCGGAGCCGACTCGCAATCATCTAACAGGCCCGCGCAGAGAGCCGATTCAAGCTGCCAGTGACTCAAAATTTCGACAAAGCACGAATCACGGAACTGGTATCTCGCCTGAGCCGAACCTTCGGTTCCCTTGCGGGCTGGTCATTCGATCACCGCTGGTGGGTGGTCTTATTTTCCATTGCCTTCGTGACCGGCAGCCTCGCCCTGGCCTCCAACGTGAGAATCGACAGTAGCTTCGCGTCCTTCTTCGACCCGATGGATGCCACCTATCGCTCTTACGAGAACTTTCGAGAGGATTTCGGATCAGACGAAATTTCCTACATCCTCTACGAAGCTCCCGAAGCCGAGTTCGGTCCCTGGAACCTTGAGATCATGCGGAAGATTGTTGATCTCACCGAAATTCTCGAGGACGAAGTTCCCTTCGCCTACGAAGTTCTCAGTATCGCGAATGCCGAGTTGATGGTCGGAAACGAGGATGGGGTCGAGATTCGGCAACTCCGAGACGTCTTTCCAGAGAGCCAGGAAGGGCTCCTTCAACTTCGATCCAGCTACCTCGACAAGCCTATGATGGTGGGTGGAATCTTGAGCGCCGATGCTCGGTTTGGCGCCATCGTAATCGAAATGGATCTCTCCAGTACCGATCCCCTCGAAGATATCCGCCTCGACCCCGAGGGCGGCGACGGTCTCGGGAATCTCTACCCTCAAGCCACTTCGCGATCCATCACCGAAATACTGGCTCGGCCCGAGTACTCCGATATCCAGTTCTATCATTCGGGCGATGTCCCATTGAACGCCTTCTACAACGAGGTCGTGGGGGAAGAAAGCGCCTTCCTCAATGGTGTCACGGTACTCGTCATCGCCGCGATCCTTTTGTTCTTCTTTCGCTCCATCCCAGGTGCCCTCGCTCCAGTCCTGGTGGTGCAGATGAGCGTAATTTCAACGGTGGCCTTCATCTTTCTGGTCGGCTGGCAGATAGACCTAAGCTTCGGCAGTGTGCCGACACTGCTCACGGCGATCGGTGTTGCACACTCGGTTCATATCCTTTCGGAATTTCGCCGAAGCTTTCTTCGGCTGGGCGACCGGCGCGAAGCCCTGGTTCAAACCCTGTATCTGGTGGGCGTCCCTTGCCTCTTGACCAGCCTGACCACCGCCATGGGGTTCATCGCCATGAGCACTGTTCCCATCGTGAGCATCGCCCACATGGGGGTCTACAGCGCGTTCAGCTGCCTGATTTCTTTCTTGCTTTCGATCATTGTTCTCTCAGCCCTGCTTTCGTTCGGCCGCCGCACACACCTCACACACACCGTACAAACCACACGATCCACAATGTCCACACGATCCACACACAAGAGCACATCCCCGAAGAGCACATCCCCGACCGGCACAACTCCGACCGGCCAATTCGCTGTCGAAGAGTTGTCCGATCGATTTTTGCGATCGGTTCATGACTTTGTCGTCCGAGCGCGGCGGTCGATTCTGATCACATCCCTCGTCATTTTCTTGGCCTCAGGGATTGGAATCACCCAGCTTGTCGCCGAGTCGAACTGGTTCAACGATTTCTCCGACTCAGTTCCTGTCAAGGCCGATACGATCCGAATCGATGAAACGATGGGGGGACTCAGCAATCTGATTCTTCTTTTCGATGGCGGCGAACCCGGTTCGATCATAGAACCCGCTGCCCTGCGCGAAATCGACCGGATCCAAACCTGGGCAAACCATGAGGATCTCGTCCGAAAATCGTATTCGATCACCGACATCATCAAGGACCTCAATCAAACCTTTCATGCCAATGACCCCGACTACTACACGATTCCAGAGAGCCGGGAGCTCATTGCCCAATACTTGATTCTCTACGAAAGTGCAGGTGGCGATGAGGCCTACGAGCTGGTCTCTTCCGACTACCAGCGCGCTCAACTTGAGTTGCGTCTCGGTATGAGCAGCACCGCCGAGGTTGTCCTTCTCAAAGACCGGATCGAAAATGAACTCGCCCTCCATCCCCTGACCGAATCGGCGCTGGAGGTAACGGGAGTCGCCGCGCTGTGGCTGAAGCTCGTCGGTCTCATCGTCACCAGCCAGGCCCAGGGTTTCCTGGTCGCTTTCTTCACCATCGCAGCTTTTATGTGTGGGCTCCTCGGCTCAGTCAAAACCGGGCTGATCTGTATGGTGCCGAATTTGATTCCCGTTTTTCTCACTTTGGGTGTCATGGGCTGGATGGAAATACCCCTGGACTACTCGAAAGTAACTATCGCCGCGGTCGCCATGGGAATCGCGGTAGACGACACGATTCATCTGGTACTTCGTTTCCGGCATGAGTTCAGTTTGTGCGGCCAGTATTCAAAAGCACTCCGCGCCGCGCTCATCGACGTGGGGCGCGCGCTTGTCATCACATCAATTTCCCTGATCGCGGGATTCCAGGTGCTTCAGCTCTCCGTAATGGACAGCAGTGCCACCCAGGGAATTCTTCTCTCGACTACGATTCTGGCTGCACTTATCGCGGACTTCCTGCTGATGCCTGCACTCATTCTCACGTTTAAGCCCTTCGGGCCCGAGCGAGCGGCGGCCGAGGGATGAACAAGGGCGGCGGCGCCCCTTGCGACCCACACTCCCCATGGTTCCCATTCGGCCGTGGCGGGTCCGGAATAGCTATGTAAAAGTATTCGCCTTGTCCGAACGACCACACATCCAGAGAGGATTTAGGAAATGACTGCCTCCGGTTCGATTCAGCTCCAGGATCCAGGACTGTTGCGTCACCAGTGCTACGTGAACGGCCAGTGGATCGATTCCCCCGATCAAAAGGTCATCGAGGTCGACAACCCCGCGACGGGTGAGATCGTCGGTACTGTTCCCGCACTTGGCACCGAGGATACCCGCCTGGCCATCGAAGCCGCGGACGCTGCCTGGCCTGCCTGGCGGGCTCGGACCGGAAAGGATCGGGCCGGGCTTCTGCGAGCTTGGTTCGAATTGATGCTCCAGCACAAAGACGACCTTGCCCTGCTGATGACCACCGAACAGGGAAAACCTCTCGCTGAGTCCGTTGGCGAGATTGCCTACGCGGCGTCTTTTATCGAGTGGTTCGCCGAGGAGGCTAAGCGGGTTTACGGCGACGTCATCGGCGACCCGACTCCGGGAAGTCGGATCCTCGTCTACAAACAGCCGATCGGTGTAGTGGCCTCCATTACGCCTTGGAATTTTCCCGCCGCCATGATTACCCGGAAGTGTGCTCCCGCACTGGCGGCGGGCTGCCCCGTGGTAATCCGCCCGGCATCCCAGACACCTTTTTCGGCCCTCGCCCTGGCGGAACTCGCCGATCGCGCGGGCATTCCTCCCGGAGTCGTCAATGTAATTACTGGACCCTCCCGTGATATGGGCGCCGAGCTCACGAGTAATCCCATCGTGAGAAAGCTCAGCTTCACGGGCTCCACCGAAGTCGGAAAACTGCTGATGGAGCAGTGTGCGGGTACCGTCAAGAAAGTTTCTCTCGAACTGGGTGGCAACGCACCGTTCATCGTCTTTGACGACGCGGACCTCGATCGTGCCATTGAGGGCGCCATCGCCTCCAAATTTCGAAACGCGGGTCAAACCTGTGTCTGCGCCAATCGTTTCCTGGTCCAAGAGGGAATCTACGATGCTTTTTCCGAGCGCTTTGCCAAGGCTGTTTCCGAGTTGAAAGTAGCCGACGGCATGGACCCGGGCTCTCAGCAGGGGCCAATGATCGACTCCGCAGCGGTTGAAAAAGTCAAGGAACACGTGGCCGACGCAATTGCCAAGGGAGCCAAGCTCTTGACCGGAGGCGGGGCTCATGAACTGGGGCGCAGTTTTTTTCAGCCCACAGTGCTCGCAGAGGCACGGCCCGACATGCTGGTTTCGCGCGAAGAAATCTTTGGACCCGTTGCACCCCTGTTTCGGTTTCGGGACGAGGAAGAGGCGATTGCCATAGCCAATGACACCGAGTTCGGACTAGCCGCCTACTTTTACACCCAGGATAACGCGAGGGTCTGGAGAGTTTCCGAAGCACTCGAATACGGAATCGTAGGCGTCAATTGCGGGGTGGTCTCGACAGAGGTCGGACCATTTGGCGGCGTGAAGGAGTCCGGGATCGGGCGCGAGGGCTCCAAGTACGGCATGGACGACTTCATGGAACTCAAGTACGTGCGCATCGGCGGGATCGGCTAGGCCCCCTTCACTGACCCCGAGTACCGTCGGCGGCTTTCTCCTGCGGCGCATGCAGGCGCAGGAGTCCGTCCAGATTCGACTCACTGGGTGGAGATGCTTGGCCCACACCCAGCACCCGCTTCAGGTCCTCAAGAATCAAGTAACCGCACGGAACCAGGAAAAGCGAAATAACCGTGGCGAAGATGACTCCGAATGCCAAGGACACGCCCATGGGAATCACGAACTGCGCCCCCATGCTCTTCTCGAAAAGCAGAGGCCCAAGCCCGGCAAAGGTGGTCAGGGAAGTCAGGACAATGGGCCGGAAACGTGAAGCTCCGGCTTCGCAGACAGCCTGCTCTATACCACTTCCGCCCTTTCTCCTCCGATTGACGGAATGAACCAAGACCAGGCTCGAATTCACCACCACGCCTGAGAGCGCAACGGCACCGAAAGTCGACATCATGCTCAGGTTGAGTCCCATCAGGATGTGACCCCCGATGGCCCCCACCAGGCCGAATGGGATTACGGCCATGATGATCAGCGGCTGCCCGTAACTGCGCAGGGGAATCGCCAGCAATGTGTAGATCATAATCAGCGCAAGGAGATAGGTCCGGCCCAGGGAGTCAAACATCTCCCGCTGCCTTCGCTGCTCACCCCCCATCGAATGGGAAACACCTGAGTGCCGGATGGACAGTTCCGGGAGTACGCTGGCCCGAATGTCGGCGAGAACCTCGGCGGCATTTCCCCGGGTCTCATCCACATCTGCGGTGACGCTGATTGTGCGCTGACGATCCACCCGCTTGATGGTCGCGTATCCCCGCATCGTCTTCGCAGTGGCCACAGCATAAAAGGGCACTTCTCCGCCATCGGGCGTACGAATGCGCAGGTTTTCCAAATCAGAAAGCGATCGACGCTGGGACGCGGGATAGCGAACCATCACGCGTATATCGTCTCTCTCGCGTTGAATTCTTTGAGCCTGCTCTCCATAAAATGCCTGGCGCACCTGGCGCGCAAGGTCCTCCAGGCTCAGCCCCAGAGCCTCGGCCGCAGGCAGGATCGACAGACGAATCTCCGACTTCCCCCCTTGAAAGGAGTCGCTGATATCAAAAACCCCCGGGTACTCGGAAAGCTTGGCCTTGAGTTCCTCTGCAGCGCGTTCAAGCTCGGAGACATCCATGGCGTTGAGCTGAATGTCGACGGGATCTCCGAATGAAAAATAATCGGACACAAAAAGGACTTCATCGGCTTCCAGAATCGACGGTGTTCTCGCTCGCCACAGACTCACCACTTCCTTGGGCGTAATCACCCGTTGATTACCGCCGACCAGTTCTACGCTGACCTCACCGATATTCGACGCTTCTCCCCCAGATGCATTCTGAGAGGGATCGCCGCGGTTAGCCCCCACCCGTCCGCCCACCATGGCCATCAAGTGTTTCGATATCGATCCCTCTCGACCAAATTGAACATCCAGATCAGCGCTCAGCTCATTAAACGATTCTTCCAAGACCTGCACTGCAGCCGCTGTCCGTTCCACGGGAGTGCCAGGCGGCATGGTGACCGTCGCTGAAATGTAATCACCCTCGACCGGCGGGAAAAAAGTCCATCGAACACGGCCCGTGCCTACGGCCGCCAGGGCCACCATCAGACAAGAAATGGCCAGGGCCACGGTTGCATAACGCCATTCCAGGGCTCGCCGTAGAACCGGCAAGTACCCATGACGCGCGAGCCAAGTGAGCGAGCCCGACATTGTCGCCTGAGAACGTTTCCACCGGGTCTGATTTTCGGGCGCGGCGGGATCATTCCCACCCTTTCCCGCGTGGTGGCCAAGGTGTGCCGGGAGAACAAACTGGGATTCGACGATCGAGAAAAACAAGGAAATCACCACTACGAGGCCAATCATCCCGAAAAATTGCCCCATGGAACCAGGAGCCATGATCATTGGGAGGAAAGCCGCGACAGTGGTCAATACACCGAAGATCACGGGCACCGAAACTTCCTGGGCTCCGACGATGGCTGAACGCAGGGGGTCTTGCCCTATTTCCTGATGGGTATAGATGTTCTCGCCCACCACAATGGCGTCATCAACGAGGAGTCCCAACACCATGATGAAGGCAAAAAGTGTCAGGACGTCGATGGAAAAATCGAACAGCGGAAAAACCGCAAGCGCACCCATCACCGCAACAGGAACGCCTAGGGACACCCAAAGCGCAAGTCTCAGGCGGAGGAAGAGCGCCAGCACCACGAACACGAGGGCGAATCCGGTATACGCGTTACGGAGCAGAATGCTGAGCCGATCCTTGAGGTAGCTCGAGTCATCTCGCCAGACAGTCAGCGATAACGCCTCGGGCAGGCCTGCCCGGATTTCTATCAGTTTCTCTTTCACGCTCCTTGCCAGCTGGAGGACCTTCTGGTCGCCGACACGATAGACGCCGATCATAACCGCGGGTTCGCCGTTAAAAGTCGCGTAGCGGTCAGTGTCCTCGAAACCGTCAACCACTGTGGCAACGTCGCCGAGCGTCAAACGGGTGCCGTCGGAAGCGCTGCGTATGACGATGTCTTCGTAGTCCTGCCCCGTGTAGGCCTGCCCCTTGGCGCGGAGCAGGATTTCTCCGCTGCTGGTCTTTATGGCTCCGCCGGGTAAATCCAGGGATGAACGGCGAATCGCTCGGGCGACTTCGTCGAAAGTCAGGCCATAGCGGCGCAGAGAAGACTCCGAAACCTCGATGGAGATTTCGTAGGCCCGAACGCTCGAGAGGTCCACCTGGGTTACGTCGGGCAGAGAAAGGATTCCTTCACGAATCTTTTCCCCGTAGAGGCGAAGCGCCCGCTCGCTGGCATTGCCCGAGAGGGCGATTTGTAGGGTATTCCGGCGGATAGCCACGTGGTTCACGATGGGCTTTTCAGTTTCCGTGGGGAAAGTGGAAATTGAATCCACCGCGTTCTTGATCTCCGCCAGGGCGCGATCGACGGGATGCCCGGTGATGATTTCAATGCTGACCCCGCAGGCCCCTTCCGCGGATAAGGAGGTCATCTGATCGATGCCGTCGACACCTTGAAGCTCTTCTTCCAAACGGATGCAGACACCCTCCTCGACCTCGGAGGGCGACGCACCCAGGTACGGGACGCCGATCTGGATCAAATCAACATCAAGATCTGGGAAGGTCTGCTGTTTGATCAAAGGCAGCCCGACAATCCCGGAGACCAGGATGATGACCATCAGGAGATTGGCCGCCACCGAGTTCTCGGCAAACCATGAAATCACGCTCCTCATGATGGCCCAGATTCCTTCTGTGCCCGCTCTTCGGCCTTGGGGCGAACCGACATACCCTCAATCGCATCGGGCATGGGGGAAACCGCAACCCTTTCGCCCGTTTGGAGCCCATCCTCGACAATCACCAGTTCGCGCTCGGTCCGCAAAACCGAGATGGGTCGGTAGTGAAGACGATTGCCGGAGTCCAAAACAAGAACGCGACTACCCTGGCGCAGCGCGCTGCGCGGAATCACGATGGCTTCGGGAAGAATTCGACCCGAAATTTCGACTTCCACGAATAGGCCCACCGCCAGGGGCGGGCGGCCGTCTTCAGTTCTTCGCCCGTAAGGATCTTCGACTCGGGCCACCACCGTCACCATACGGCTCTTGGGATCGATTTCACCCTCGGTTCGCACGATACGCCCCGCCCACGCATGCTGTTTTCCGGCAAACTCCGCTCTCAGGATCGCCTGTGGCCCATACATGGTGCCCGAACCGACCTCCGCCAATTGGTCGACGGGATAGGCTTCTTCTGTTGCGGCACTGTCCGTCGCCACCGACTCGCGGTAACCCAAAGGCAAATCGAGATAGCGCAGTTCCCGGTCTGGAATCGGGAGACGAACCTCCGCGTAGTCCACCGCATAGATTCGTGCGAGGGATTCTCCCCGGGCAATGAACTGACCCAAATCGACCCTCTCGGATCGAACACGGCCCGGGTAGGGCGCATACACGACGGTTCGCTCAAGATCGCGTTCGGCACGCCCCAACTGGGCTTCGGCTTCGCGCAGGCCGGCTTCGGCTACGTGGGCCCCGTTTTCGGCGTCGTCGATCCGAGCCTGGCTCGACACAGACCGGTCAGCGAGTCGCCGCTGGCGAGCATTTTCCTTGCGGGCCCGCCCGGCCTCGCTCTGGGCTCGCGCCAGCCGTGCCCGGGCACTCTCAAGATCCGCCTCATAATCCACCGGGTCGATTTTCAAGAGACGGTCGCCGGAGTCGAAAAAACCTCCGGGCACCAGCGCGGGAGAAACCCAGAGTACCTCCCCCGAAACCTGGGATTTCAGCTCACTCTCGGTTCGTGGCGCAACGGTACCCTGCGCTTTGACGACCAGTTGAAGTTCCTGAGAGCCCAGAGTCTGAACACGAATCAGCGGCGGTATCAGTTCCACTGGGGTGGGATCCGCCATGGGGCGCGTCAGCCAAAGAACCCAGACCACTGCAACCCCAACCCCCAGGATTGCTATCGGAATAAACAGGACGCGTTTCATTTTTTTCGGATCCCTACTTTTTTCGGGTTCTGCTGCTCATCACACACGAGAGCGACCAGCCCGGCCGTTGCAAACGAGACAAGACTGTCGACGACCTTCTTCCTTTTCGTGCCCGACGGGTCCACTCTGGGGTCGGGCCAGACGAAACGCCCGCTGATCAGGTGAACCACCACGCCGAAAGACAGCTCGAGGGCCAGACCGAGTTGCTCCCGGTCTGCCCCGGTGACCGCCCGTCCAAGCGCCTCCCGAAACTCGGCGGTGACCGCTCCAAAAACCTCCTGCTGCATCTTCTTTACCAACTCGGGAGGATCAACATATAGGCGCGCTGCCAGGGCTCGTCCGGAATCCTCCTGGTGCTGCGGGTCGGTGCGCAGTTCAAACAAAGGAACGATAAACGCTTCCAGAATCGCCTTGACCCTCGCCGGGCCGGGGCTGGTCTGTGCCTCGGCGGATGCCAGGGCTTTGAGGCGAAGGCCATTGAGTGGTGCGGCTCGCTGGATGAGTGCCGCGCGGAGAAGTTCCTCCTTGCTGCCGAAGTGGTAGTTGGCCGCGGAGACACTGGTCCCGGCCAACTGGGTCACCGCCCGCATGGAGGTGGCGTGAAAACCCTGCTCGGCAAAAATTTGAACGACCGCATCCAGCAGACGCGCCTTGGTATCGCCTTGGGGGGCTTCGGTGACCACGGGCCGGACGGCCGATGCTGGGGGGGGCACGGTCAAGCTCTCCTTGGGTGATCGCGATGGGCGGGGGGCGGGCGGGGGGGAAGCCGAATCGGGGAATCCAAAAAACCCCAAAGAATGCGAGGGGCCAGGCGTGGTGTTACAAGAGCGGTTTTACAAGAGCGCCTTTACAAGAGCGGTTTTACAAGAGCGCCTTTGCAGGAGCGCCTTTGCAGGAGCAGTTCTACAGGAGCGCCTTTGCACGAGCGCCTCTGCAGCAGTGCCTTTGCAGTAGTGCCTTTGCAAGAATGGCTTCCCAGGAGCGGGATGAAGAAGCACCGATAAGAACGACCATTTCGAACGAGCGTTCTAATGTACGTCAAAGCATGCCGAAACTGCAAGACGCTTCGCTCCTCTTCCCACGAACCCGCCGGGGATGCCCTCCTCTCGGTCTGAAAACGTGTCAGACTCGCCCCAGAGCCAACCCCGCCATCGGGGCTGGGGGGGGCTCCGGGCAGCGAGGAGGAACGGACGTGGATAAATTCGAGGGAAAAATAGCTGTGGTCACCGGGGGCGGGTCCGGGATGGGGCGCGAGTTGTGCCTGCAACTCGCCACCGAGGGCTGCCATGTCGCGCTCTGCGATGTCTCTGCGGAGTCCCTGGAAGGGACCCGGGCTCTCTGCACTCGGGCCGCGCCAGCGGGAACCCGGATCAGCACCCACGAAGCCGATGTCTCCGACGAGGCCCAAGTCATCGGCTTCCGGGATGCAGTGGTCGACGTGCACGAAACCGATCATATCCATCTCGTGTTCAACAATGCGGGCATCGGGGCCGGAGGGAGTTTTCTCCTCGACGACCGGGAGGCGTGGGAGAAAACGTTCGCGGTCTGCTGGGACGGCGTTTACTACTGCTCCCGCGCGTTCGTCCCCCTCCTGGTGGCCAGCCCCGAGGGCCACCTAGTCAACACAAGCAGCGTCAATGGATTCTGGGCGTCCCTCGGACCCCAGTCCGCCCACAGCGCGTATAGCAGCGCGAAGTTCGCAGTGAAGGGATTCACCGAAGCGCTGATCAACGACTTTCGAATCAATGCTCCCCATGTTGGGGTTTCCCTGGTCATGCCCGGACATATCGGCACCTCAATCGTGATCAACTCGGGCCGGATTCTTGGCCGCGAGCCCAAGGAACTGCCCGATGACCAACTGGCCGAAATTCGAGATCGCATGGAACAGGCGGGATTGGAACTCGAGGGGGCGACAAACGACGAGATTCGAAATGCCCTCCAGGCAAGGGCCGAGAGCTTTCGTGATGATGCCCCCATGACTGCGGCCGATGCAGCCACCGTCATCCTCGACGGAGTCCGCAACGGGAATTGGCGGATATTGGTGGGCCAGGACGCCGTCACCCTGGATCGGATGGTCCGAGAAAACCCCGACCAAGCCTACGAGATCGCGTTCATGGAGAAGTTTCTCGCACAGTCAGGCTGGTCCATTGGCGGTTGACTCTTCTTTCGGCTCCAGCCGCCCTGCCCGATTCCTCGGCCAAAGACCCCGCTAGCGACCGAAGACATTCAGCTTGATATCCCAATTGATTGGGACACGAAGGGTCAGGGAAACATCCGGAGCATCGTCGGTGACGCCAATGGCCACCAAGAAGTTGTAGCTCATGCTCGCGTTTTTCCGGCTCGTCACACCGATGCCCAAAGTACCAATTTGAAGGGGGACAGCATTCGGTGCGGTCACGCCATTCTGCTTGCTTTTCAGCACGATTGAGTGGTCATAGCTGAAATTCATGGAAAGCTTTTGATTCAGTGAGAGGCCCATTCCAAAGCTACCGCCAATCACATCCCCGGGATCGATTTCGCCGTAGGCCTCCTGGGTACCAGGCTGAACGGTGTGCACCGTCCGGGGAATGTTCCAGCTGTAGTGCAAGCTGCCGAAAATGACCCCCGGCTCGGTGGGATAGACAAACGAAAGGGTCGGACTGACCGAGAAAAACCCGCTTCCGGTGGGCACATCGGTCTCGATGTAATTTTCCTCCGCGCCATGACGCTTGACCTCGTAGGGACTCGTGCCCGTGGGCACCCGGACGCCGACTCCCGCCACGAATGTTGCCAGGGATTCCGTTCCCTGGTTGATCTGAGCTCGGATTCCAAAACGTAGGTCGCCGATGCCATAGCCCGAAGCATCCAGCGTCGAGCTGCGATCCTCCACCGTGTTCTTGGCGGAGAGGGAAAAGCTGCTCCAACTCGAGACAAAGGATGCAGCGGCATCCAGTTCGATCCGGCCGTTGAAGCCGTATCGCACAGCCACCGTGCCCACTAGGCTCGTCTTGTTGTGGGTCGTCACGTCGATCAGCCCCAGGGTGAGCGCAGGAAGAATCGTGTAACCGGAAATCGCGACCCGATTGACCCCGGAGAAGGAATATCGAAAATCGGGTTCGATCATCAGACGACCGGCCGGGAGCAGCACCCCGCCCGAGCGAACCGGAATCGCCTCGGCGAGCTGGGCGCGTACCTCCTCGGCTTTCTCTTCCCGACTGTCGGGTCGCTGGGCTTGGCGGGTCGCCTCGGGCGGACGTCCAGCCGGAGCCGGGGCCCGACGGGCCTGGGCCGGCGGAACCGCAGCGGGTTGCGCAGCCGGGGTCGGGGCGGGGGTCGGGGTAGGGGTAGGGGTCGGGGCAGG